>NZ_JBJGYZ010000035.1:0-67993 GCF_054050275.1 Geodermatophilus sp. SYSU D00691 | reverse complement strand
GGCGTACGCCGCCAGCTCCGCCGCCCGCGCGTCGGGGGGGGGGGGCGGGCGCCCCCCCCCCCCCCCCGGCCCCCCCCCCCCCCCCCCCCCCCCCCCCCCCCCCCCCCCCCCCCCCCCGCCCGCCCCCCCCCCCCCCCGGGAGCCCTCGTACGGGTGGCGGTGCTCAGACGAGCCCCTCGTTGTGGGGTTCGATGCTGGCCGAGGGATCCACCCCCTCGTCGGCTGCCGGCTGGACCGGGCCCTCGCCCGGCTCGGAACCGGAGCCGGCAGCGGTGTTCCGGGAGGACCGCTCCGGATCGGTCACGTCCGTGGTCGTCGGCGCCTGACCGATGCGCTTGGCGGCTTCCCCGGTGCCGGTCTCCTCGAGTTCTCGCTCGCTCACAACTCCTCCATCCGGTGTCGTTCGGTATCCGTGATCACGCAACGGGCAACGGTTCTGCGCCGGGCCGCACCGGCCGCATCCAGACCCGGAGGTCGTCCGGGTCGCGGAGAGACCACGACCTGGTCGGGTGGGGACGTCACCTCTGCCCTACCTCGACCCGGGCACGAGCCGGGCGAACTCCGCGCCCAGCTGGGCCAGCACGTCGTCGAACTCGCCGGGTTCGACCGCGTCGCGGGTCGTGGCGAGGACGGCGACCATCCCCTCCCGCGCCTCCGCCTCGGGCACGCGCGCCATCCGGGCGACCCGTCGAGCGAACTCGTCGGGCCCGAAGGGCTGCGCCTCCGGCTCCGGCGGGATGAGGTCGGCGTGCAGGTCCCCGGGCAGCTGGGCACGCAGGTCGTCGGCCTCCCCGGCGGTGAGCCGCTCGGCCAGCACGCGCAACGTCGCATGGACGAGCGTCTCGGTCTCGTCGCGGGGGCGCCCGCCGCGGGCCTGCACGGACGAGACGAAGTCGTCGTACTGCACTTCTCCTCCTCGCGGTCCCCCGGAGACCGGACGCGTCAGACGTCGGCGTTTGCTCCAACCTGGAGGATGTCGCCGAGGGACGCCATCGGCAGACCTGCCGATGTCCGCGCGCCGTTCGCGTGCCGATGCTGTTGCCGGGTACGCCTCCTGCGACGCCGACCGCGGTGTCGAGCTGCCGTCCCGGGGAGGACCGCCATGCGAGTCGAAGACCTGTCGGGGGACGACGCCGCGGTGTACCGGACGGTGGCCGAGGCCGAGGTCGGTCCCGGCGCCCCGCACCTCCAGGACATCGCCCGTGGTGCCGGTCTGAACCTCGAGCAGGCGCGGATCGCCGTCCACCGGTTGCTGCACACCGAGCCGAAGATCCTGCACGAGGTCGCCGACACCAGCCGTACCGATCTGGGACCGGTGTACGAACTCGCACCCCGCACCTGACCGTGCGCAGCTGATCCCGCGCACACCTGGGCACGGCTCCCGGAGCGGGAGCAGGCGCCGCGTGCCGTCGCCCGGTTCCCCCTGCCGCACCCGAGGCTGACCCGTGCCCGGCGACCTCGGCGACCCTCTCTCCTCGACGGGACGACCCGTGTCCCCTCGCGCCGCCTCCAGTCATGAGCGCGGCCGGGGACGTCGACCGGCCCGTATCGGTATGTCTGCCGATACCGCCGCATCCTCGCCTCGGGGTCGGATGGACGAGCGCCCGGCGTCGCCACGGCCGACCCTCGGGCCGCTCTCCATGACCGCAACGAACGAGGAGGCAACGTGAAGGCAGTCGTCTACGACGGACCCCGGCAGGTCAGCGTGAAGGACGTACCGGACGCGCGGATCGAGCGGCCGACCGACGTGCTGGTGCGGATCACCTCGGCGAACATCTGCGGTTCGGACCTGCACATGTACGAGGGCCGGACCGACTTCGAGACCGGCCGCTGGTTCGGGCACGAGAACCTGGGTCAGGTGATCGAGGTCGGCGACGGGGTCGACAAGGTCCGCGTGGGCGACTGGGTCGTCCTGCCGTTCAACATCGCCTGCGGGCACTGCAAGAACTGCGAGCGGCAGCTCACGAACTACTGCCTGACCGCGCAGCCGGAGCCGAAGATGGCCGGTGCCGCGTACGGCTTCGCCGACATGGGCCCGTACGGCGGGGGACAGGCCGAGCTGCTGCGCGTGCCCTGGGGTGACTTCAACTGCCTGCGGCTGGGTGAGGACGCGGAGCAGCGCCAGACCGACTACGTGATGCTCGCCGACATCTTCCCGACCGGCTACCACGCCACCGAGATGGCGGGCGTGAAGCCCGGCGACCAGACGGTCATCTACGGAGCCGGCCCGGTCGGGCTGATGGCCGCCCTCTCGGCGACCATCCGGGGGGCCGGCAAGGTGATGGTCGTCGACCGGCAGCCCGACCGGCTCAAGCTGGCCGAGTCGATCGGCGCGATCGCCATCGACGACTCGAAGGTCGATCCGGTGCAGGCCGTCCTCGACGAGACGATGGGGCTGGGGGCGGACAACGGCTGCGAGTGCGTCGGCTACCAGGCGCACGAGCCCGACGGGCAGGAGCAGGCCAACCTGACGATGAACCGGCTGGTCGCCTCGGTGCGGTTCACCGGGACGATCGGCACCGTCGGCGTCTTCGTGCCGCAGGACCCCGGCGCCGGCGACGAGCTGGCGAAGCAGGGCAAGCTCGCCTTCGACTTCGGCATGTTCTGGTTCAAGGGCCAGCACATCGGCAGCGGCCAGGCGCCGGTCAAGAGATACAACCGGCAGCTGCGCGACCTGATCGCCGGGGGCAAGGCCGAGCCGTCGTTCATCGTCAGCCACGAGCTGCCGCTGGACCAGGCCCCGGAGGCCTACGAGCACTTCGACAACCGGGACGACGGCTGGACCAAGGTCGTCCTGCACCCGGCCATGGCGGGTGCCTGACATGGCAGGAGAGCTGAACGGACGACGGGTCGCGATCCTGGCGGCCGACGGGGTGGAGCGGGTCGAGCTCGAGCAGCCGCGCCGGGCCCTGGACGACGCGGGTGCACGGACCGACCTGCTGTCGATCCACGACGGCGAGATCGCGGCACGGAACAACGACCTGGAGGACGCCGGCACCTTCGGGGTCGATCGCCTGGTCGGCGCGGCGTCGGTGGACGAGTACGACGCCCTGCTCCTCCCCGGCGGCACGGTCAACCCGGACCAGCTGCGGATGCAACCCGCCGCGGTGCAGTTCGTCCGCGACTTCGTCCGGTCGGGCAAGCCCGTCGCCTCCATCTGCCACGGCCCGTGGAACTTCGTCGAGGCCGACGTCGCGCGCGGCCGACGGCTGACGTCGTTCCCGAGCATCCGCACCGACCTGCGCAACGCGGGCGCGGAGGTGGTCGACGAGGAGGTCGTCACCGACGGCAACATCACCACGAGCCGGTCTCCCGACGACCTGCCGGCGTTCTGCGAGCGGATCGTGCAGGAGTTCGCCGCCGCCCCGCAGCCGGCCGGAGCGGGAGGCCGCGCATGACCTCCTCCATCGGGAACGTGGCGTCCCTCGCCGCCCGCGCCGGCGGGACCGTCGTCCGCCAGGTCCGCTCGGCCATCGACCCGTCCTCTGCCCGGCCGGCCGGGGCGGGCCAGTCGTCGTCCGGGTGGCTCGTGGTGACGGTGTTCCGCGAGCCGTCCGAGATCGATCCGACCGCGCTGCCCGGGCCCTTGGCCGAGCTCGGCGACCGGGTCGAGGTCCTCGTCCGTCCGGCCGCGGACAGCAAGGGCACCGAGCTGGCTGCCCGGCTGCGCGACCGGCCGTCGAAGGGCACCGCTCTCGGCCGGCTGAACGGCAGCGACCCGCAGGCCGAACTGCGGTCCGCACTGCGCCGGGCCAAGCAGCTCATCGAGGTGGGTGAGGTGCTGGCGGTGGACCCCGCGCCCCACGGGAAGCGGACGGCCACCCCCGGCGGCGTGCTCCTGGAGGCGTGGACCAAGGTGGCGCCCAAGGCAGGTGTGCGGTGAAGGCGGTGACCTGGCGGGGCGTCAACGAGGTGGGTGTGGAGGACGTCCCGGAGCCGAAGATCCTCAACGACCACGACATCATCCTCGAGGTCGGGCTGTCGGTGACCTGCGGCTCGGACCTGCACCTGCTGGGCGGCTACATCCCCGCGATGCGCGCCGGTGACGTGCTCGGGCACGAGTTCATGGGCACGGTCGCCGAAGTCGGGCGCGGCGTGACCAAGCACCGGGTCGGTGACCGCGTGGTGGTGGTCTCCTTCATCGGCTGCGGGCAGTGCTGGTACTGCAAGCAGGGGCTGTGGTCGCTGTGCGACAACGGCAATCCGAACCCGGGGATCACCGAGGCGCTGTGGGGCCAGTCGATCGGCGGCTGCTTCGGGTACTCCCACGCCATGGGCGGCTGGGCGGGCAGCCACGCGCCCTACATCCGGGTGCCCTACGCCGACAACGGGGCGTTCACCATCCCGGACGGCGTCTCCGACGAGCGGGCGCTGTTCGCCTCCGACGCCGCACCCACCGGCTGGACGGGGGCGCACCAGGCCGAGGTCCGGCCGGGTGACGTCGTCGCGGTGTGGGGTGCTGGGGGAGTGGGTCAGATGGCCGCCCGCGCGGCGATGCTCATGGGCGCTGAGCGGGTCGTCGTCATCGACCGGTTCGACAACCGGCTCGAGCAGGTCCGCACGCACATCGGGGCGGAGACCCTCGACTACGAGGAGGTCGACGTCCCCGCCGAGCTGCGCGAGATGACCGGCGGCCGGGGACCGGACGTCTGCATCGAGGCGGTGGGCATGGAGGCGCACCACCCGGGTCCGCAGTACCTCTACGACCAGGTGAAACAGCAGATGCGGCTGCAGACGGACCGGCCCACGGCGGTGCGCGAGGCGATCTACGCCTGCCGCAAGGGCGGGACGGTGTTCACCCTCGGCGTCTTCGCCGGCCTCGTGGACAAGTTCCCTCTCGGCGCGGTGATGAACAAGGCGCTGACCCTGCGCGGCGCCCAGCAGCACGGGCACCGCTACGTCCCGGAGATCCTCGACCGCATGAGCCGGGACGAGGTGAGGACCGAGCACCTGGCCACCCACGTGATGCCGCTCGACGACGGGCCGAAGGGCTACCGGATGTTCAAGGAGAAGGAGGACGGGTGCGTTCGTGCCGTGTTCCGTCCGGGTGGCTGAGACGCGGACCGGCGGGCCGCCCCGGTCCCCGGCGCCGAGCCGGGCGGTGGACCGGCGCCGGGCCCGGGCCGGCCCGGTGCGGGGCGACCGGGTGAGCCTCGCACCCGGTAGGACGGCGGTGGAGGGGGGCCGCCGGCCCACGATCCTGTCGTGGCGCCGCCTGCTGATCTGCCTCGGCGGCGGCCTCCTCGCGGCCGGGCTGGCCGTGGTCGCCGGCGTCCCCGAGGTCGCGGTGCTCGTCGGCTGGATCGTCGCCGCCGGCGGCCTGCTGTTCTGGGTCTGGCGGATCAGCTGGCCGCGCGACTCGGCGGGGACCAAACGGCTGGCCGAGGAGGAGGGGCAGACCCGCGTCACGGACACGGCCGTGCTGGGCGCCGCGGTGGCCAGCCTCGCCGCCGTCGTCGAGGGCCTCGTCCGGTCCAGCTCGAAGGACCCCGTCGGCGTCGCCACCGTGGTGCTCGGCGTCCTGGTGGTGGTCCTGTCGTGGGCGCTGGTCAACACGGTCTTCGCCCTCAAGTACGCGCGTGAGTACTACTCCGGCGGGGACGGCGGCATCGACTTCGGCCAACGTGAGCCGCCTGCCTACAGCGACTTCGCCTACATCGCGTTCACCGTCGGGATGAGCTTCGCGGTACCGGACACCCAGATCGCGGACACGTCGATCCGCAAGGTCGCCCTCGGGCACGCTCTGCTGTCCTACCTGTTCGGCACCGTCGTCATCGCCGTGGCCGTCAACCTCGTCACCAACCTGGGGCAGGGATAGCTGCCGCCGCGCCGGTCCCATCGGCAGCTCGAGCGACCTCCGTCCGCCCTCCCGCGCCCCCGAGGTGCTGGACGACCCGGGAAGCTGGACAGAGGCGGTCGGGGTGGAGCTCAGGCAGCTGGAGGACTTCGTGGCGGTGGTCGATGAGGGGTCGATCACGCGCGCCGCAGCGCGGTTGCACATGGTCCAGTCGAGCCTGTCGGCGTCCCTGCTGGCCCTGGAGAAGGAGCTCGGCGCCGACCTGTTCATCCGCGGCCGCCAGGGAGCCGGGCTGACCGATGCCGGCCGCGCTCCCCTCCAACCCGCCCGGGCCGCGCTGCATGGCGCCCGGGGGGTCGAGACCCTGCCGCAGCTGACCGCGCTCAGCGCGGGGGGTGGACTCCGCCAGGACCTTCGGTGCCCGCCTCCACCACCCTCGCCTGCCCCAACCGGCGGGTGCGCATTCCGGTCGCCCGAAGGTCGTGCCAGAGTGCGGAGGTGGGCCGGATGAGTCCTGACCCGCCCGGACCTTCGGGTGACGAGCGTCGGCGGACGGGTGCGGAGGCTGCACCCGACGACCGTCGAGGGCAGCCCTCGGCGCAGGCGACCGGTGACGCCGTCCGTCACGACCTCTCCCAGCGGCTGTCCGACCTGGCGCGGGAGATGCAGCACCAGAGCGACGCCGCGGCGGTCATGGAGCTGATCGTCTCGGCGGTCGCGGGAACGATCCCGGGAGCGGAGGAGGCCTCCGTCAGCCTGGTGCAGGGTCGCCGGCGGGTGGTGTCGGCCGCGGCCAGCGGCGAGCGAGCGCGACGGTTCGACGACCTGCAGCAGGAGGTGGGTCAGGGCCCGTGCCTGGATGCCATGTACGAGCAGGTCACCGTGCGCGTCGACGACCTGGCCACCGACCCGCGGTGGCCGGAGCTGGCCCGCCGGGCCACCTCGGAGCTCGGCGTGGCCAGCATGCTGTGCATCCAGCTGTTCGTGCACGAGAGCGACCTCGGCGCCCTGAACCTGATGGCCCGCCGGCCCGGGGCGTTCACCGACGAGTCCGAGCGGATCGGTCTGCTGTTCGCCAGCCACGCCGCGATAGGGGTCGCCGCTGCCCGGGACCTCCACCACGTCACCACCGCCCTGGCCAGCCGCGACGTCATCGGTCAGGCCAAAGGCATCCTGATGGAGCGCTACAAGATCACGGCGGACGTGGCGTTCGCTCTGCTGGTCAAGACCAGCCAGGACACCAACCGCAAGCTCACGGAGGTCGCCGAGCACGTGGCCCAGACCGGCGCCCTCGGACATTGACCCCTGGGTGACGACGCCGATCTGGCCTGGTGGGCGAGCACGCCGCCGCAGGGGGCGGCGGCGGTCAAGGGTGGACCATGTACAGGTGTGACGTCCTAGTGCCGATCGGTGAGAGCGGCCCGGATCGGGACGAGGCTGGGACTGCCGACGTCCCACAGGGCTTCGTTCAAGGCCTGCGACAAGGCGTTGTGCTCGGAGTCCGGCCAGAGAGCGGTACCGGCGAGGTAGTCGGCCAGATCGGTGCGGGACCGGTTTCCGCCGCACTCGAGGTAGGCCCACCACAGCGAGTCCGACTCCAAGCCCCCGAGCCACCGGGCGACGACGGTCAAGGGGCAGGCTACGGCGGTGCTGGTCACGGGTTTCCTTCCGCGCCGGACGGCGGGTTTGCTGCACCGGGCCTCCGGCGACGCGTGGGCTGAGGGGTGGCCCCGTGACTCAGGGCGGTGGGGACGTGACCGTCGCGGTGGATGGAGCCGGGCGACGGCGGTAGGTCGGGAGCGCGGTGGCTTCTCTGCGGCGGCTGCCGGGTCAGTGACGACCGCGGTCGTCGCGCGGGGAGGTGCCGGGGAGCTCGCCGGTGTGCACGAGGTGTTCGGCGATGTCGCGCACCTTCCGGTTGCTGTAGATGGAGGCGCGCGCCAGGAGCTGGAAGGCTTGATCCGGGGTCAGCGTGTGCCGCTCCATGAGCACGCCCTTGGCCTGGTCTATCACCGCGCGGGACTCGAGCGCGCGCTGCAGGTTGTCGGCCATGTCGCGGGCGTTCTGGTAGGCGTGCAGGTTGCCGGCCGCGACCGCGGCGTACGGGCCGAACCGGGTGGCCGCGGACCGGCTGTCCTCGTCGAAGGCGTGGGGCCGGCGGGCGTAGATGTTCAGCGCCCCGGTCGCCTGTGCGTCCTCCCCGATGAGCAGAGGGATGGACAGGGAGCTGAGGTTGCCGCGTTCGGCCGCGCGCCGCGTGTAGTCCGGCCAGCGGGTGTCGGTGCGGGTGTCCGTGATCTCGGTCAGCTGTCCGGTGCGGGCGGCGTGCAGGCACGGGCCGTGGCCGCGCTCGTACTGCGTCTCGTCGAGGTCGACGGCGAGCTGCCCGGTGGACACCACCGTGGTGGGGCGGTCCTTGACCAGCAGCAGCACCGAGGCGTCGGGGTTCCCGGGCATGACCGCGCTGGTCAGGCCGGCCACCGTCTGCAGCAAGGTGTCCATCGACAGCTCGCGCAGGGACAGCCGGCCGAGCTGCTCCAGCGCCTCGGTGGCGCTCGCGGGCTGACGGTTCCGCTGGTCGTCCACGGCGGGGCCTCCGGTCGTGACACCGGGGGCGGGGTGACCTCGGCAGCGGGACCCCATCGAGGTCCCGCATCGCGGTACGCCGCTGCTGGACGCGGTGTCGACGCACGTGCACATCGCCGCTGGGTGCGACGGTACGCGCCCCGTGAGGGAAATGGGCAGTGGTGACGGCCGGGCGTTCCCGGGCGGCGCGGGCTCAGGTCCCGTTCTCGGCCGCAGAACGGGACTGGGGTGTCCAACGCTCCGCGGGCTCATCCCGTGCGGCGACGGAGTGCGCTGAGGCGGGGTTCTCCGCGACGGAACCCCGTCTCAGCGCACTCCGTTCTGCTGTCCCCGAGGCCGCCTGTGCGGGTGCGGTCCGCCGCCCCGACTGCCAGGGGCGCCGGCCCGCGATCGGCTGGGTCAGGACGCCTGCTGCGGAGCGGCGGTGGACGCCCGGCGCACGAGGGAGGTGGCAAGGGTGCGGTGGAGATCGGCGACCTCTTCGCCGGAGATGAGCGCCAGGAGCATGCGCGCAGCCTCCTGACCCATCCTCCGGATCGGCTGCTGCACCGTGGTGAGCGGGGGATCGGCGAGCGCGGACTCCGGGATGTTGTCGAAACCCACCACGGAGAGCTGACGCGGCACGTCCATACCGAGCTCCGCCGCGACTTCCGTCGTCATCAGCGCCGAGAGATCGTTCGCCGCGAAGACGGCGGTCGGCGGCTGGGAGAGCGAGAGCAGTTCGCGAGCCGCCTCGCGCGCGCGTTCCGGTTCGAAGCCGCCGGACCGCACCAACGACTCGTCCACGCTCAGTCCCGCGGCGTCGAGCGCCTCGCGGTAGCCCTGCTCCCTCTGCTGCGCGGACAGCAGGTCCGACCGCCCCGTGATCATGCCGATCCGGGTGTGCCCCAACCCGAGGAGGTGCTCCACGCCCAGCCGGGCGCCCTGCAGGTTGTCCGCAGCCACGGAGGGCAGCCGGGAGGGACCGGTGTGCGGATCGACCGCCACCACCGGTCCGTCGGCATGCACGTCCGTCACGGTCGGCGTGACGAGGACGGCCCCGTCGACGAGGGTGGCCATCAGTCGGGTCAGGGATCGCCGCTCCCAACCCACGTGCTCCTCCAGGTGGCCACCGGCGGAGTAGGCGATCAGCTCGTAGCCGGAGCCGTGAACGGCGTCGGCGACGCCCTTCAGGACCTCGGTGCTGAAGGGCTCGAAGTCCATGACGAGCACGCCCACGACGTTGGTGCGGCGGTTCCGGAGGCTGCGCGCGACGAGGCTCGCCTCGTAGCCGAGCCGGTTGATGACCCGCGTGACGTGCTCGACGGTCTCGGCGGACACGCCGTACCGCCCGTTGATGACCTTCGACACGGTGGAGATCGAGACGCCGGCTTCCGCCGCCACCTGCTGCATCGTGACCCGGCTGCTGGGAGTCGCGTGCCCCGGGCCGACGAACAGGCCTGGGCTGACGACGTCGTCCAGGGATGTGTCGAGTTCCATGATCAACCTCTTCTCGGTCGGTCCTCGACTGCCAGGTTGTCAGGCCTGACCGCCATGCGTGCTTGCCGATCGCGGAGGGGCAGGCCGCACCACCACCCACGACCTTTGCGGACTGCCGGCTCCACTGTCGAGAACATCGGCGACGGCGGCCAGGAACTGGAGCCCCGACCCACCACGGCCTCTCGAGGTGGGCGCCGGGCTCAGCCCTTGACCGCCCCCTGGAGCCCGTTGACGATGCGCCGCTGCATCGCCAGGAAGAGCAGGAGGGCGGGGATCATGGCGATGGTCGTGAAGGCCAGCACGCCGGCGGTGTCGGCCGAGTGCTCGGTCGAGTAGTCCGCCACCCCCAGGGGCAGGGTGCGCATCTCGCCCTGCAGCAGGAGCAGGGGGAGCAGGTAGGCGTTCCAGGATGCGACGAAGGCGAGGACGCCCACGGTGACGAGTCCAGGCATCGACAGGGGGACGGCGATCCTCCAGAAGATGCCGATCCGGGAGGCGCCGTCGATCAGGGCCGCCTCCTCGAGCTCCTTGGGCAGCGCCATGAGGAAGGGCCGCAGGATCACGACCGTGGTCGGCAGCGCGAACGCCGCCTGCGGTAGCGCGACGCCCCACCAGGTGTTGCCGAGCTGCAGGTCGCGCGTCACCAGGATGAACAGCGGGATGATCGCCACGGCTGCCGGGAAGAGCAGCCCCAGGACGAACACCATGAACAGCGGCTCGCGGAACTTGAACTGGTAGCGCGCCAGCGGGTACGCGGCCATCACCCCGGCGAGCACGGCCACCGCCGTCGTGAGGAGGGCGATCGCCGTCGAGTTGAAGGCGTAGACCCAGAAGTCGGAGTCCGTGAAGACGGCCGCGTAGTTGCGCAGCGTCCACGGGTCGGGAAGCGCCGCGGGATCGCGCGCCAGCTGCTCGTTGGTGCGGAAACCACCGAGTGCGCCGTAGAGCACCGGGCCGAGCGTGACCGCCACGACCGCCAGGGCCACCAGGTAGACGAACGGGCCACCCCGCCCGTACGCCGCCGACCGTCGCGCTCTCACAGCGTCCTCCTCCGGGGTGCAGGTTCGAGGATCATGCGTCGCCCTTCGTGTCCCGGCGCAGCACCAGGAACTGGTAGGCGACCGCCATCACGAACCCGATCAGGAACAGCACGACCGATGCGGCGCCGGCGATCCCGTAGTTGGCGCGCTGCGTGCCCTGGCTGACCAGGTACGTCGCCATCGTGGTCGTCGCGTTCGCCGGCCCCCCACCGGTCAGGATCCACACCATGTCGAAGAGCTGCAGCGCACCGATCATGGACAGGAAGCACCAGGTCCGGATGGTCGGCGCGAGCAGCGGGATCGAGATGCGGCGCTGGATCTGCCACCACCCGGCGCCGTCGAGCTGCGCCGCTTCGTGGAGCTCGTCGGGAACGCCCTGCAGACCGGCGAGGAAGAGCAGCACCGCCAAGCCGAGGTACTTCCACGTGAGCACGACGAAGACCGTCGTCAGTGCGAGGTCGGGTGTGCCGAGGAAACCCTGCTCGGGGGTCGGGATACCCACCGACGACAGCAGGGTCTCGATGACACCGGTGCCCGGCTGCAGCAGCTGGAACCACACGACGCCGGCGATCACCTCGGCCAGCACGTACGGGACGAAGATGATCGTCCGCAGCAGCCCCCGCGCCCTGATGCGGCGGTTGAGCAGCAGCGCGAGCGCCAGACCCAGTGGCAGCTGCACGAGGATCGACGCGAAGACGATCAGGAAGTTGTGCCCGACCGCGTCGGTGAAGACCTCGTCGCTCAGCACGTTGATGTAGTTCTGCAGCCCGACGAAGTCCACCATGGGGCCGAAGCCCTTCCAGCGGTAGAACGACATCCGGGCCGCCGAGAACACCGGGTAGACGACGAACAGCCCCATCAGCACCAGGGCCGGCGCCACGAAGAAGAGGATCTCGAGGCGCTGCCGGCCCTTCCCGCCACCGGGGCGGCCGGTCACCCGGCGCGCGGATGCGCGCCGGGTGACCGCTGCACCGGGGTCCGCCGCTGTCACGGTCCCCTGGGAGGTCATCGCGGGGTCACCCCTCCTGATCGGCTGCCTGCTGGGTGGCGTCCACGACGTCCTGCGGCGACGCCTCGCCCGCGAACAGCAGCGCGACCTCGTCGTTCATCGCACCGCCGACCGACGCCCCGAACGCGGTGTCGAAGTAGAGCTGGATGAACGGTGCCGCGTCGCGGACCTCGATCAGCTGGGCGAGCGCCGGGTCGGACACGGAGCCAGTGGCGGTGGAGTTCGTCGGGAGCCCCATGTCGTTCTCCGCGAAGCCCTGCTGCACCTCGTCGGAGAGCAGGTACTTGACGAGGTCGACCGCCGCGTCGGGTGCGCCCTCCGAGACGGCCCAGGCGTCACCACCACCGAGCTGGGCGGTCGGGTCGCCCTCGCCGTCCTCGACCGCCGGGAACGGGAACCAGCCGGTCTTGTCACCGAGGCCCTCGCCGTTCTCGGTGAGCCCCTGCATCACACCCGGCTCCCAGTGACCGGCCAGCTCCATCGCGACCTGCCCCGTCGCGAGCAGGCCGGAGGCGGAGGCAGCCCCCTCCTGCGCCGGCGTCGTGAGGAAGCCGGGGTTGAAGGGCTCGGTGGCCAGCAGGTTCTCGACCTCCTCGCCGGCCTGGACGAAGCACGGGTCGGAGAAGTCGAGGCTGGTCACCGCGTCCTCGAGGACGTCCTGGGAGCAGGACCGCAGCGCCGTGTAGTACCAGTAGTGGGCGGCGGGCCACTTGTCGCCCGCGCCGACCGAGATGGGCGTGATGCCGGCGCTCTTCAGCGTCTCGACGGCGGAGTACAGCTCCTCCATCGTGGTCGGCGGCGCCTGGATCCCCGCCTGTGCGAAGAGGTCCTCGTTGTACCAGAACCCGACGACGCCGACGGAGAACGGCAGCGCGTAGGTCTGGCCGTCGACCTGCCATCCGGACAGGTCGACGCCGAGGCTCTCGATCTCCTCCGCGGCGTCCTCCGACAGATCGCGGACCACGCCGGCCTCCACGCGGTCGGCGAGCTCACCGCCGCCGCGCTCCATGAAGACGTCCGGCACGTCGCCGCTCTGGAAGGCGGCCTCCAGCTTGTCGACCATGTCCTCGTGCGCCATCGCGGTGACCTCGACGTTCACCCCGGGGTTGGCCGCCTCGAAGTCTCTGGCCACCTGCTCGTAGAAGCCCCTCCCGGGCTCGTTGTTCGAGTTGTGCCACCACGTGATGGTGTTGGCGTCATCTCCTGAGCCGCCGTCACCCCCGCATGCCGTGGCACCCAGCAGGACGGCGCTGCTGCACAGCACCGCGAGCGCAGCTCGCCTCGAACGCCGCATGTTCTGACCCCTTCGTCTCGCCGCACGCCGCGGTGGCGTGGAACACACCGGCGAAGATGTCAGCTCGGGACTTGCGATGTCAATCGTTGTCGATAACGATTTCCGACCATGACCCCCTCAGTCGACGTCGACGCGCTGCGCCGGGCGGAAGTGGCGCTGACGGTGCGGCACGCCGATGGATCGCCTTGTGCTGGCACGGAGGTGCTGGTCGAGCAGGTCCGGCACGACTTCGCCTTCGGGAACATCGGCTTCGACTTCGTCGGCCTGGCCAACGGGGAGCACGGCGGGGCCCGCGAGAACGTCTTCGGCGGGGCCGACCCCGAGGCGGCCGAGCGGCTCGAGGACCTGTGGCTCGACCTGTTCAACACCGCGACCCTCCCGTTCTACTGGGCGGGCTTCGAACCGGTGGAGGGACAGCCCGACACCCGGCGACTGCAGAGCGCGGCCAGGTGGTTCCGCGACCGGGGGGTGGCGCTCAAGGGGCACCCGCTGGTCTGGCACACCCTCGCCCCGGACTGGCTGAGGGAGTGCTCCGACGAGGACGCCGAGAGGATCGTGCGGGCGAGGATCCAGCGGGAGGTCACGACCTTCGCGGGGCTGATCGACACCTGGGACGCGATCAACGAGGTGGTGATCATGCCGGTCTTCGCGAACGAGGACCGGCAGAACGCGATCACCCGCCTGTGCCGTCGCATCGGTCGCATCCCGACGATCCGGCTGGCCTTCGAGGAAGCGCGCGCGGCGAACCCGGCGACGACCCTGGTCCTGAACGACTTCAACCTGTCGACGGCCTACGAGTGCCTCATCGAGGGCGTCCTGGAGGCCGGGGTGCGGGTCGACGCGATCGGCCTGCAGAGCCACATGCACCAGGGCTACTGGGGCGAGGAGCGGACGCTGGAGGTCCTGGAGCGGTTCTCCCGCTACGGCCTCCCTCTGCACTGGACCGAGACGACCCTCGTGTCCGGGGACCTGATGCCGCCGGAGATCGTGGACCTGAACGACCACCAGGTCCCGCAGTGGCCCTCCACGCCGGCGGGGGAGGAGCGGCAGGCCGACGACATCGTCCGCCACTACCGGACGCTGCTGGGCCACCCGGCGGTCGAGGCCGTGACCTACTGGGGGATCACCGACCGAGGGGCCTGGCTCGGCGCCCCTGCCGGACTGGTGCGCGCCGACGGCACTCCCAAGCCGGCCTACGACGCCCTCCGGGGCCTGGTCAAGGGGGACTGGTGGCTGGCACCCACCCGTCTGCGGACCGACGGCGAAGGCCGGGTCACCGTCCGTGGATGGGCTGGTGACTACGCGGTGTCGGTGGGGGAGGACTCCGGGACCTGGACGCTGCGGCAGGACTCGCCGCAGCAGGAGGTCACCCTCGCCTGACCGCCGGACCGGAGCAGGACAGGCCTCGGCCGATCGAACCCACGACAACAGACAGGACGGATTACCGAGGGCATGGTCACCAACGCCGACACCGACCCAGCGCCCTGGCGCGACCCGCGGGTCCCCACCGAGGACCGGGTCGCGGACCTCATCAGCCGCATGACCCTGGAGGAGAAGATCGCCCAGCTGTACGGCGTCTGGGTGGGCTTCGATGCGACCGAGGGCGAGGTCGCCCCCCACCAGCACGAGATGGCCGCGGCGCCGGTGGACTGGGACGAGCTCATCCGCAGTGGGCTCGGGCAGCTGACCCGGCCGTTCGGGACGGCGCCGGTGGACCCGCTCGTCGGGGCCAAGGGTCTGGCGGAGAGCCAGCGGCACATCGTGGCGGCCGGCCGCTTCGGGATCCCCGCGCTGGTGCACGAGGAGTGCCTCACGGGGCTCGCGGCGTGGACGGCGACCGTCTTCCCCTCACCGCTGTGCTGGGCGGCCGGCTTCGACCCGGACCTCGTGGAGCGGATGGGTCGGCTCATCGGTGAGGGCATGCGCCGGCTCGGTGTCCACCAGGGGCTCGCCCCGGTCCTCGACGTCGTCCGCGACCTGCGCTGGGGACGCGTCGAGGAGACCATGGGCGAGGACCCGCACCTGGTCGGCACGATCGGCAGCGCGTACGTGCGCGGCCTGGAGTCGAGCGGCGTCGTGTCGACCCTCAAGCACTTCGTCGGGTACTCCGCCTCTCGAGCGGGGCGCAACCTCGCCCCGGTCTCCGCCTCCCCCCGGGAGATCGCAGACGTGCTCCTCCCGCCGTTCGAGATGGCGCTGCGGGCCGGTGCGCGGTCGGTGATGAACGCCTACACCGACATCGACGGGGTGCCGTCGGCGGGCGACCCGGCGCTCCTCACGTCACTGCTGCGCGGGACCTACGGGTTCACCGGCACCGTCGTCGCCGACTACTTCTCGATCGCCTTCCTCCAGACGCTGCACGGCGTCGCCGCCTCGCCGGCGGACGCGGCCGCCCGTGCCCTGGAGGCGGGTATCGACGTGGAGCTGCCGACGGTGAGCTGCTACGGCGAGCCCCTGGTGGAGGCGGTGCGGACCGGTGCTCTGGCCGAGGGACTGGTGGACCGCGCGCTCCGCCGGGTGCTGCTGCAGAAGTGCGACCTCGGCCTGCTGGACCCCGACTGGTCGCCGGACCCACCGGCGGTCCTCGACGGCGGGGTGACCCTGGACTCCGAGGAGTCCCGGGCCGTCGCCGGGGAGCTCGCCCGCCGCTCGGTCGTCCTGCTCTCCAACGACGGGACCCTGCCGCTGCGGCCCGGGCTGCGCCTGGCGGTCGTGGGCCCCCGTGCCGACACCGCGCAGGCGATGCTCGGCTGCTACTCGTTCCCGATGCACGTCGGCGTCCACCACCCCGACGTGCCCGTGGGTGTCCGCATCCCGACCCTCACCGACGCGCTGAGGTCGGACCCGGCGGCGTACGGCGTCGTGTTCGCCGAGGGGTGCCCGGTGCTCGGCGGCGACGACGAGGGGATCGAGGCCGCCGCGCGGGCCGCAGCCGACGCCGACGTGTGCGTCGCCGTCCTCGGCGACCAGGCCGGGCTGTTCGGCAACGGCACGTCGGGCGAGGGTTGCGACGCCGTGGACCTGCGGCTCCCCGGCCGGCAGGAGGAGCTGCTCGAGGCCCTGCTCGCAACGGGAACGCCCGTCGTGCTCGTCCTGCTCGTCGGCCGCCCCTACGAGCTGTCGCGCCAGGTCGACCGGCTCGCCGCGGTGGTGTGCGGGTTCTTCCCCGGCGAGGAGGGTGCTCCCGCGCTGGCGGACGTCCTGAGCGGGCGGGTGAACCCGTCGGGCCGGCTGCCGGTGAGCTTCCCGCGCGCGGGGAGCAGCCAGCCGGGCACCTATCTCGCAGCGCCCCTGGGCGGCCGCACCGACGTGAGCACCGTGGACCCGACCCCGCTGTTCCCCTTCGGGCACGGCCTGGGATACGGGTCCGCGACCTGGGCCGGGGTGCGGGCGCTCAGCGGAGCCGAGTGGGCCACCGACGGGACCACCGAGCTGGAGGTCGAGCTCCGCAACGACACCGACCGGGAGGTCAGCGAGGTCGTGCAGGTCTACCTGCACGATCCCGTCGCCGAGGTGGTCCGCCCGGTGCAGGCGCTCGTCGCCGCCCGGCGGGTCGACCTGGCCGCCCGGTCCACCGCCGCCGTCCGGTTCACCCTGCACGCCGACCTCACCTCCTTCACCGGCCGGGACGGCACGCGGGTCGTCGACCCGGGGGAGGTGGAGCTGCGGGTGGGTGCCTCCAGCGCCGATGTGCGGGACGTGCTGCGGTTCACGCTCACGGGCAGCCGTCGCACGGTCGGGTTCGAGCGCGTGCTGCACCCCGAGAGCGTCGTCCAGCACCGGACGGCGGACGGAGCTGCGGAGATCGACGGCTGATGCCGCAGATCGACCTCTCGCTCGACGAGCTCCAGCGCTACGCCCCGGACCTCCCGGCGCCGGAAGACCTCCGCGAGTTCTGGGAGGCCACCCTGGAGGAGGCGGGCACGTGGCCGCTCGACGCATCCTGCGCACCCGTCGACTCGGGGCTGGTGGCGGTCGAGAGCCATGACGTGTCCTTCGCCGGCTTCGGTGGCCACGAGGTCCGCGCCTGGCTGCACCTGCCTGCCCGGGCTCTGCGGGGGGACGGCCGGTTGCCCGCGGTCGTCCAGTACCAGGGCTACAACGGGGGGCGAGGGCTACCGCACGAGCACGTCTTCTGGGCGTTGGGGGGGTTCGCCCACCTCGTCGTGGACACCCGCGGGCAGGGCAGCGGCTGGACCGTCGGGGACACCGGCGACCCCGTCGGGTCCGCCGCCGCGCAGCCGGGATTCATGACCCGCGGCGTGCTGTCCCCGCAGGACTACTACTACCGCCGCGTCTACACCGACGCCGTGCGGGCCGTGGACGTCCTCCGAGCCCACCCGGAGGTCGACGGCGACCGGATCGCGGTGACCGGCATCAGTCAGGGCGGCGGCATCGCGCTGGCCGTCGCGGCGCTCGCACGCGGGGTGCGGGCGGTCATGCCCGATGTGCCGTTCCTCTGCGACTTCCCGCGGGCCACCCGCATCGCTCCCGGTGACCCGTACGGCGAGATCGTGCGGTATCTCAAGGCCCACCGCGACCGCGTGGACCAGGTGTTCCGGACGTTGAGCTACTTCGACGGCGCGGTCCTGAGCCGCAGCTCGTCGGCCCCGGCGCTGTTCTCCGTCGCCCTCATGGATGCGACCTGCCCGCCGTCGACCGTGTTCGCGGCGTACCACGCGTACGGAGGGCCCAAGGAGCTCCGGATCTACCCCTTCAACGACCACGAGGGCGGAGAGGCCCTGCAGCAGCGCGAGCAACTGGCCTGGCTGCGCGGCCGGCTCGAGGTGCCCACCGCCCGGCACGCCACGTCGCCGTGACCCGGTGCGAGCTGACGGCCCCCACGGCGTGATGGGCCACCGAGGCGGTCAGCGCGGAGCGGCGGTGCTGTCCCGGACGACCAGTTCGGTGGCCAGCTCCACACGGGGGCCGACCACCGATTCGCCGCGCACCAGGCGGAGAACCGTGCGGGCGGCCAGCGCGCCCATCTCCGCCAGGGGCTGGCGGACGGTCGTCATGGGGGGTGACGCCCACCGGGTCTCCGGGAGGTCGTCGAAGCCGACGACGCTGACGTCCTCGGGCACCCGGCGCCCGGTGCGCCGCAGGGCCTCGTACACGCCCAGCGCCATGTGGTCGTTGGCGGCGAAGACCGCGGTGGGGGGCTCGGCGAGCCCCAGCATCCCGGTGGCCCCGCGGAACCCGGACTCGAAGCCGAAGTCTCCTTCCGCCACGAGTTCCGGGTCGAAGGGGAGCCCCGCCGCCTGCAGGCCGGCGCGGTACCCGTCGAGCCGCGCCCTGCTGCACCACAGCGTCGGAGGTCCGGCGACGAAGCCGATCCGACGGTGGCCGAGCCCTGTCAGGTGTTCGGTCGCGCTCACCCCACCGGCCCAGTTGGTCACGCCGATCGTCGGCACGTCGAGGCTCGGCACACCGGCCGGGTCGATCACCACGGCGGGCACGTGCAGGCTCTTCAGCTCCGCGTGCAGCGCCGGATCGAGGTCCGTCGTCACCAGCACCGCGCCGTCGCTGGCCCGCGCCGAGACGTTCTCCAGCCACTCACGCGTGTCGCTGGCGCGCCGGTGGATCGCCGAGACCACCGTGCCCACACCTTCCGCGTGGGCCGCCTCCTCGACACCCCGGATGATCTCCACCGCCCAGGGGCTGTCCAGGTCGTTGAACACGAGGTCGAGGAGCTGGGCCCGGGGCCGGCTGCCCCGGCGCTGGTAGCCGTGCTGCCGCAGCAACTGCTCCACCCGCTCCCGGGTGTGCGCGGCCACGTCGGCCCGACCGTTGAGCACCCGGCTGACGGTCGGCACGGAGACGCCGGCCTCGGCGGCGATGGCGGCGATGGTGACCGTGCGCTGCTGGGTGTCGGACACCGGGCTCCCTCCTCGTGGGCCGTCCGAGCCTATGCCGCCCGCCCGCGTGCGGCGTCGTACCACGACCTCCGGCCGATGTAGCCGCGCGGACTTGACCGTGGCGCAGGTCACTGCATAGCCTCGCTGCACCGCCTACCGGAAGTTTCCGGAAGTTCCGTGGCGGTCAGACATCACCATCCCGAGGAGCTTCTTTGCGCGCGTCTCGCCCCCTGATGACCGGCGCCCTGTCGCTGGTGACCCTGATGGCCGCCCCCACCGCGGCTCTCGCTGCCCCCGCCCCGCCCGCCGCCCCCAGCGCTTCTCAGCACTCGGCCGCCATCGGCCAGGAGACCCTGCGGAGCCTCGCCGAGGAAGCCGGCATCGAGTTCGGCGTCGCCGTCAACACGGACCTGCTGGCGGACAACGGCAAGTACCGCAACATCGTCAACACCCAGTACTCCAGCGTGACGGCCGAGAACGTCATGAAGTGGGAGGCCCTGAACCCGGCGCCCGGCGTGTACGACTGGGCGGCGGCTGAGGCGCTCATCGCCAACGCCGAGGCCAACGGTCAGGTCGTGCGCGGGCACACGCTCGTGTGGCACAACCAGCTGCCGACCTGGCTCACGACCGGCGACTACACCGCCGAGGAGCTGCGCGCGATCCTCGAGGACCACGTCCGGACGGTCGCCGCCCACTTCGCCGGCGACATCCAGCAGTGGGACGTCGTCAACGAGATCTTCAACGACGACGAAGCCGGCAGCTTCCGCGAGACGATCTGGTACCAGGCCTACGAGGAGCTCGGCCTCCCCGGCGAGCAGTACGTCGCCGACGTGTTCCGCTGGGCCCACGAGGCCGACCCGGACGCGCTGCTCTTCTACAACGACTACAACCTCGAGTTCACCGGCCCCAAGAGCAACGCCGCGTACGCGTTCGTGCAGGAGCTGCTGGCCGACGGCGTGCCGATCCACGGCGTCGGGTTCCAGGGCCACCTGGACACCCAGTACGGCTACCCGGACCTGCGGAACAACCTGCAGCGCTTCGCCGACCTCGGTCTCGAGGTGGCGCTCACCGAGGTGGACATCCGCACCTACGTGACCCAGAAGCCGAACGGCACCTACACCAACACCCCGGCCGACCCGGCCGAGGCGGCCCAGCAGGTCGAGTGGTGGGCGCAGGCGCTCGAGGACTGCCTCGCCGTGGAGGCCTGCAACTCGTTCACGGTGTGGGGCGTCTCCGACGCCAACTCCTGGATCCCCGGCTGGTTCACCGGCCAGGGCGCCGGCCTCCTGTACGACATGCACTCCAACCCGAAGCCGCAGTACGAGGCGGTGCGGGAGGTCCTGCGCGCGGCCGCCTGATCACCTCGGCGGTCGTGCACACCGTCCCGGCCGCCGACCCGTGGCGGGGTGTCCGCATGACTCAGCTCCACCCCGATGACCAGGCCGTTCTCCCTCGGGAGAACGGCCTGGTCCGTGCATGCCGGAGCTGTGCCCGGCTGTGAGGCACCGCCCGGTGGGTCCCGAGGTCCGACCCGACCGATGAGTCGAGCCGGGGTGGCGGGTCTCCACGTGCATCAGCAGCCGCGCGCCCCGTGGAGGGCAGGTAGTTCCCCAGCGGCGTCGTCGCGCAGGCCTACCAGTCGGAGTACACCGGAGGAGCGAGGACCGTGGGCAAGGTGGTGGCGAACGCGATCATGTCCCTCGACGGGTACGTCGCGAAGCAGGACAACACGATCGGCCGGTTGTTCGACTGGCTGCAGAACGGCGAGGTCGAGATCCCGACCCCCGCCGGCGACTTCACCGTCCACCTGTCCCCGCCCAGCGCGGAGCACTGGCGGCGGTGGACGTCCTCGCTGGGGGCGCTGGTCTGCGGCCGGACGCTCTTCGACGTGGCCGAGGGCTGGCAGGGCCGGCACACCCTCGACGTCCCCGTCGTCGTCGTGACCCACCGGGTACCGACCGACTGGGTCGACGCGCACCCCGACGCCCCGTTCACCTTCGTGACCGACGGGATCGAGGCCGCGGTCGCACGAGCCCAGGAGCTGGCCGGGGACCGTGTCGTCGCGATCACCGGGGGCACCGTCGCCCGGCAGTGCCTGGACCTGGGGCTGCTCGACGAGGTGGCCGTCGACCTGGTCCCCGTCGTGATGGGCGAGGGCAACCGCCCGTTCTTCGGCCAGCTGGCCTCCCAGGATGTCCTGCTCGGCAACCCGACGGTCTGCCTGCCCGGCGACAGGGTCACCCACCTGGTGTTCCCGGTGCTGCGCTGACCGAGACCGCCCTTCGCGGGTTCGTCCACCGGTCTTCCTGACCGCTGTCACACATGCGGGCCGGGACGTGTCATTGCATCGAGGAGCACGTCGCTCCCGTCGACACGATCGACGCAGGCGAAGGGGAGAGCAGCATGTCCACCCACACCACCACGAGGACGACCGACGGCTTCAGCGCTGCCGAGCGGGCCGCCATGAAGCAGCGCGCGGCGGAACTGCGCGCCGAGGGACGGAGCGGCGCGAAGAAGGCCGAGGGGCTCCAGGCCCTGCTCGACAGCCTCGCGAAGATGGACCCCGCCGACCGGGCGATCGCCGAGCGCGTCCACGTCACGGTGACCGCCCACGCTCCCGACCTGGTGCCCCGGACCTGGTACGGCATGCCGGCCTACGCGAACGCCGACGGCAAGGTCGTCCTCTCGTTCAAGAACGCCGGCAAGTTCGGTCAGCGCTACTCGACCCTCGAGTTCCAGGACCCGGCCCACCTCGACGACGGCGAGATGTGGCCCGTGGGGTTCGCGCTCGTCGCGTGGACCCCGGCGGTGGAGGACGAGGTCGCCGCGCTCGTGCGGGCCGCCGTCTCATGACCCGGCAGGGCGATGAGTTCCGCCCGGGCCGCGGGTCTTCCTGGTGACCGACGTCGCTCGGCACGAGCCACCCCGGAGGACACCGTGACCACCACCCCGGACCAGTCGACCACCACGCTCCCCGGCCGCCCGCCCGTCGTCGACCTGGCCACCTGGCAGGCCGCCCGGGACGAGCTGCTGGTCCGCGAGAAGGCGCACACCCGCGAGGGCGACGCCCTCGCCGCGGCCCGCCGCCGGCTGCCGATGGTCGAGTTCGACCCGACGGTCGAGGTCGTCGGACCCGACGGCTCCGTGCCGTTCCTCGACCTGTTCCGGGGCCGCGACGAGCTCGTCGTCTACAAGCACATGTGGTACGACGGCGCGCCGCACCAGGGGCAGTGCGAGGGCTGCACCATGACGGCCTGGCAGCTGCAGGACACCGTCTACCTCGAGGCCCGCGGCGTCTCGTTCGCCGTCCTCACCACCGGGGTCTGGGACGAGGTGGCCGCCTTCGTGGAGTTCATGGGCTACCGCCAGCCCTGGTACTCGGTGCGCGACGTGCCCGAGCCGGTCGGCGGGGAGATGGGGTACCTCACCTGCTTCCTGCGCGACGGCGACCGCGCCTTCCTCACCTACTCCACGACGGGCCGCGGCAACGAGCCGGTCGCCGCGTCCTTCGCCCTGCTCGACCGGACGCCCTACGGCCGCGGCGAGGCCTGGGAGGACAAGCCCGAGGGCTGGCCCGAGGGGAACCACGCGTGCTGGTACTGGCGCAAGGACGCCGACGGGAACCCCACCTGGGGCGAGACCAGCCGGCCCGTGGCCCAGTGGACCCGCCCCGGCGCGACCCCCGTGGACACCCTCGGCCGGAGAGGTCCGCACCACTGACGGACGCTCGGCGCCCTCTCGACGGCGATCGGGCGCCACCGACCCTCGGCATGCAGGCGGCCGCGGGTGGGTACTGAACGCGGCATGAGCGCTGAGGACAAGGCGAGCAACAAGGTCGACGAGCTGGCGGGCAAGGTCAAGGAAGGCCTGGGCCGCGTCACCCGCGACCCCGCCCTCGAGGACGAGGGCAAGCGCCAGCAGACCGCGAGCAACCTCAAGCAGGCCGGCGAGAAGGTCAAGGACGCCTTCAAGTAGGCCCGACCCGCGCCGCCCCCGGCCGGCCCGCCGTGCGGCGGGCCAGCCGGCGGTGCGCGCGCGTCAGGCGTCGAGGCCGGAGAACGAGGGAGGGGCCTCCTCGCCGTCCCGGTTCACCCGGAACATGAAGGCCTCCTCCAGCGGCGCGAGGTAGGCGTCGGCCTCCTCCTCGGTGAGGCCACCCGGGGCGAGCAGGTCGTCGAGGGCGGGCCGGCGCTCGGCTGGGTGTCCGTGCCGAGCGGGCCGGTGGAGGTGCTCATCGCCGGCGCCTTCGGCCTGGTGCACGGGCTGGCGTTCGCCGGCATCCTCACCGACCTCGGCCTCGGCGGCTCGACCTCGCTGCTCCCGCTGCTGGCCGTCAACCTCGGCGTCGAGCTCGCCCAGCTCCTCACCGTGGCGCTGCTCTTCCCGTCGCTGTACCTCGCCTCGCGCACCCGCTGGTAGGCCGTCCTGCGGATCGGGATCGCGTCGGTCGCCGTGGCCGCCGCCACCGGCTGGGCGCTCGAGCCCCTCGGCGTGCTCGCCGACCCGCTCGGCGGGGTGGAGGCAGCGCTCGTCGCCCACCCTGGGACGGTGGTCGCCGGCGTGGCCATCGTGGCCTGTCGACTCGTCGACAGGTCGCCGCGCGTCGCTTCACGACTCAGCGAGACCGCATGGTTACGGTGAGGTCACGTCGGGACGGGGGTCCGGCAGCTCGACCCCACCCGACCCGGAAGGACGACGGCTGAACGTGCGAGCCGCGGCTGAGGACATCCGCAGGACCGGTTCCCGCGAGGGCGACCTCCTCGGGGACCGCTACGAACTCGAGTCGGTGATCGCCTCCGGCGGCATGGGCCAGGTGTGGCGGGCCCGGGACACGGTGCTCGACCGGCCGGTCGCGGTGAAGGTGCTCAGCGGCCAGCTCACCACCGATCCCACCTTCGTCACCCGCTTCCGCTACGAGGCGCGGCACGCCGGCCGCCTCGGGGACCCCAACATCGCCGCCATCCACGACTACGGCGAGGGCACCGACGGCGACGGCGAGGAGCTCGCCTACCTGGTGATGGAGCTCGTCGAGGGCGAGACGCTGTCGAAGCTGCTCCGGCGCACGCCCCGGCTCGACCCGGCGACGGCGTTGGACGTCGTGCGCCAGACAGCCTCGGCACTGGCCGCCGCGCACGCCGCCGGGGTGGTGCACCGCGACGTCAAGCCCGCCAACGTGCTCGTCCGGCCCGACGGCGTCGTCAAGCTCACCGACTTCGGCATCGCCTGGTCGTCGGCGAACGTGCCGCTGACCCGCGCCGGCCAGGTCATGGGCTCGGTGCACTACCTCGCGCCCGAACGCCTGGACGGCGACCGCGCCACCCCGGCCAGCGACGTCTACTCCCTCGGCGCCATCGCCTACGAGTGCCTGGCCGGCCGCCGCGCCGTGGAGGGCGACAACTCGGTCACCACCGCCTTCAAGCACGCGCGCGAGACGCCGCCGCCGCTGCCCGACGACGTGCCGGCCGACGTCCGGGCGCTGGTCGAGCGCGCCATGGCCCGGCAGCCGGCCGACCGCTTCGCCGACGGCGCCGCCCTGCGCGACGCCGTCGACGCGCTCCCGGCGGCCGCGATCCCCGACCGGCACCCGACCGTGGTGCTGGCCGCCGAGGACGTCGACGGCGCCACCGTGGCCCTCGACCCGGGGCGACGCCGGTCGCGCATCGTCCCCGCGGTCGTGGCCGTCGCCGTCCTGGCCGTGATCGCCGTCGTGGTGGGCAGCGCCCTCCTGCTCTCCCCGGACGCCCCGGCGACGGACGCTGCGCCGGCGCCGGTCCCCGCGACGTCCACCTCGGCCGATCCGGCCGTCGTGACCGCCGTCGTCCTCTCGGCGGACGGGCTGGTCGGCAGCACCGTGGCGGAGGTGCGCTCCCAGCTGATCGCCCGCGGTCTGCAGGTGCAGCTGCGGCCGGCCGAGTCGGCCGACGCCCCGGCCGGGCAGGTGCTCGCCCTCGACCCGCTCGGCGAGCTCGCGCCCGGCCAGCTGGTCACCGTCACCTACGCGGTCGCCCCGGCACCCGCGCCCACGACCGCCCCGCCCGCTCCGCAGACCACCGAGGCGCCGGCCGCCGAGCCGAGCGCCGTCGACACGCCGGAGCAGGACGACGACGGGCGCGGCGGCGGCCGGGGTCACGGCAACCGTGGCGGCCGCGGGGACGACTAGCGCCGCGGCGATGCCGCCCGGTGGCGGCTCGGAGCGGTATCGCGGCCGTCCGACACCGCTCCGATCCGACTCGGGGCGACGTCCGGCCGTCCGGGATGCCGATCCCGGACGGACGTGGCAGCCTGTCCGCAGGCCACGCCCCACCGGGTGGAGGGGGACTCCCCGGCGGGGCACCGGGTCGGGTTCAGAGCACCAGCTCCCCGGCTCGGCCATGCCCGCCGCACGGTCACGGCGCCGGCGTCGCCTCCAGCGGTGCCGGCTGCGTCGTGCGCGGCGAGGACGTCGAGGAGGACGACGACGAGGAGCTCGAGGACGTCGACGTGGACGACGACGTCGAACGCGTCGGCTCGGCCGGCTCCGACCCCTCCGGCTCCACCTCCTCGTCCGCCGACCCCGTGGGATCGGCCGCGGACTCCTCGGCGGTCGACGTCGCCGGCGCGCCCGTGCTGGGGGCGGACGGCGTCGACGGGGCCGGGGTCGTCGAGCTCGCGGGGGAGTCGGCCAGCTCGCCGAGCGTCGTCGTCCCCGAGGAGGAGGAGCTGGTGACCATCGCCGAGACCGGCTGCTGGCCGATCACCTCGATGCCGGTGATGATCCCCATCGCCACGGCGAAGACGCCGACGGCGTAGGCGGCCATCCGGCCCCAGCGCGGCTGGAACCGCCGGCCGGGCGCGCGGCGCGGGTCGCGCTGCGCGGGCAGGACGGCGGTGGCGGCGGCGTCGGTCTCGGCGGGCTCGGCCGCGGCCGCGGCGGCCCGCGGCGTCCGGCCGGTGGCCAGCACCTTGCGCAGCCGCTCGTTGGTCTTGGCCAGGGAGCTGCTGTAGAGCGCGGCGCCCACGCTGCTGACCACGCTGGCGAGCGCGGCGCCGACGAGCGTCCCGGCAACGCCGAAGAACGAGAGCAGGACCGCCGACGACACCGCGGCGAGCGCGCCGGCCGCGATCTGGACGACGTTGATGACGCCGCCCTTGGGCTTCTCCTCCTCGGCCTTCGGGTCGTCGGTCTCGGCTGCGGTCTGGGGGCTCGGGGAAGTCATGGGCTCCGGGGTGGACGGGCACGAACAGGGGAAGAGGACCCGGCGCGCGGCCGGGCCACCGGTTCGAGGCTACGACCTCCGGCCGCCCGGCGACGGGCCGTCGTCCCCGCTCAGCGCGCCGCTGACCAGCGGGAAGACAGCCGTGTGATTCCCGGCACGTTCAGACGGCGACCGCCGCCTCCTCCGCCTCGATGGCGGCGTTCCACTCCCGCTTGCCGGCCTGCCAGCCCTCCTCGGTGTCCCCGCGCCGCCAGTAGCCGGAGATCGACGTGAACTCCGGCCGCAGGCCGTACTG
Source organism: Geodermatophilus sp. SYSU D00691 (assembly GCF_054050275.1). Taxonomy (NCBI): domain Bacteria; kingdom Bacillati; phylum Actinomycetota; class Actinomycetes; order Geodermatophilales; family Geodermatophilaceae; genus Geodermatophilus; species Geodermatophilus sp. SYSU D00691. Next base: position 41,439 of record NZ_JBJGYZ010000035.1, on the reverse strand, counting down.
CGCGCGCAGGAACCGGCGCAGGTCGCGGACGGCGCCGGCCTCGCCGTGCACGAACAGGTGCGGCGTGCCCTCGGGCAGCGGCGCGGCGAGCACGGCGGCGACCAGCGCCACGCCCGGCACGCCGTCGCGGCGGTGCACCCAGGCCAGCTCCACGCCGTCGCCGACGACCAGGTCGTCCTGCTCCTCGGTGGCGTCGGCCACCTCGACGAAGACGAGGGCGCGGGCGCCGGCCGGCAGGGCCTCGAGGGCCGCGCCGATCGCCGGCAGCGCGCTCTCGTCGCCGGCGAGGAGGTGCCAGTCGGCGTCGGGGGAGGGCGCGTACGCCCCGCCCGGGCCGAGCAGCTGGATCAGGTCGCCGGGCCGCGCGGCCGCCGCCCACGGGCCGGCCAGCCCCTGGTCGCCGTGGTGCACGAAGTCGATGGTCAGCTCGCCGGTGGCGGCGTCCCACGACCGGACCGTGTAGGTGCGGGTGACCGGCCACTGCTCGCGCGGGAACTCCGCCCGCACCTGCTCGACGTCGTACGGGACGCGGTAGGGCGCCCCGGCCGGCGGGAACAGCAGCTTCACGTAGTGGTCGGTGAACGCGCCGGCCGGGAACCCGGCCAGGCCCTCCCCGCCCAGCACCACCCGGATCATGTGCGGCGTCAGCCGTGAGGTGCGCAGCACCTCGGCGACGCGGGGGGCGCGCGGACGTCGTGCCTCGGTCATGCGACCGCCTCTCTCGAGATCATCGCCGGCCAGGTTAGCCTTACCTCAGTCCGCGGCGGCTACAGCTCCTTGCGCCGCTCGCCCAGCCGGTCGAGCAGGGCGCGCCAGCGGCTGGGCGACTCGCCGGGGGCCAGGCTGCGCAGCCGCAGGTCGCCGAAGACCGCCGAGGCGCGGACGACGACCACCGGCGTGCCGGCCAGCCGCGGCACCGGGGCCAGCTCGGTCCTGCGGTCGCCGAACACCGTCCAGCCGTGCAGCTCGGCCTCCACGCCCTCGGGGACGATCACCTCGACGTCGCCGAAGACCGTGCGCAGCTCCAGCTCCAGCCGCGGCTCGCCGGTGCGCAGCCCGCGCAGGTCGACGCGCACGTCCCCGAAGACGGTCCAGGCCGAGGGCGTGTACCCGGTGAGCCGGAGGTCGCCGAAGACCGAGCGCGTGTCCTCGGGCAGCCGGGCGCCGACGACCTCGGCGCCGCCGGGCACCGCGGGGGTGCCGGGCGCCGGCAGGTCGGCCACCAGCGGTGCCAGGTCGTCCAGGGTCACCGCGGCGTAGGCGGCCGCCGCCCGCTCGCCGAACTCGTCGACGTCCAGGCGGCCCTCCGCCAGCGCCGCCTGCAGCCGGTCGACGGTCGTCATGCGGTCGACGTCGGAGGCGCGCAGGGCGGGTGCGCGCCCGGGCTCGGCGGGGACGTCGGACACGCGCCGACCGTAGCGAGAAACCGATCCGGCACTCCACCGTGTCGTCGTCAGCAAGGCCGGGGGAGCGGTGCTGTCCGCCGCCCGCCCGTGCGGGGCGTTGACCGCCGGGCGGCGGGCCCGCACAGTGGGCCGGTGAGGCGCGCGCTGGCGGTCCTGGCCTGCCTGGCGCTGCTGACCCTGGTGGCCGAGGTGGCGGGGGAGCCGCACGCCGTGCCGGCGATCGCGGTGGGCGCCGGCTACGTGCTGCTCGCCACCGTCGGCTTCGCGTGGGTCGACCGGCAGACCCCGGCCCGCCGGCGGTGGCTCGCGGCCGGCTACGTGCTCGTCGCGCTGCCGCTGGGCTTCCTCGTCTTCGGCCTCGGTGCCGCCGGCGTCGGCGGCACGCTCATGCTGCTGGTCCTGGTGAGCCAGGCCTGGCTGCTGCTGCCGCTGCCCGCCGCCGTCGCCGTGACCGCGGTGGTGCCGCTGGTGCACCTGCCCATGGGCTGGGTGGACTTCGTGCGCAACGCCCTCGGCCTGCTCGGCGCCGCGGTGTTCACCGCCGTCGTCACCGAGCTGCTGCGCCGCGAGCAGCGGTCCCGCGCGGAGCTGGCCGCGGCGCACGAGCAGCTGCGCGGGTACGCCGCCCAGGCCGAGGAGCTGGCCACCACGCAGGAGCGCAACCGGCTCGCCCGCGACATCCACGACGGCCTGGGGCACCACCTCACCGTGGTCCAGATGCAGGTCCAGGCCGCGCGCGCGGTGCTGGGCACCGACCCGGCCCGGGCCGACGACGTCCTGGCCAAGGCGCAGGTGCAGGCGCAGGAGGCGCTGGCCGAAGTGCGCCGGTCGGTGGCCGCCCTGCGCGAGCAGCGCACCCGCCCGCCGCTGCGCACCGCGCTGGAGGCGCTCGCGGCCGAGGCCTCGGCGGCCGGCGTGCCCACCGTGCTCGACGTCGAGGGGACGCCGCGGCCGCTGCCGGCCGAGGCGGAGGAGTCGCTGTTCCGGGCCGCCCAGGAGGCGCTCACCAACGTGCGCAAGCACGCCGGCGCCGGGAGCGCCCGGGTGGTGCTCGACTTCCGCGGCCCCGCGACGGTGCGGCTGGAGGTGTGCGACGACGGCCGCGGCCTGCCGGCCGCCGAGGGCACCGGCTTCGGCCTGGTGGGCATCCGCGAGCGGGCGGCGCGGGTCGGCGGCCGGCTCGACGTCCGGTCGGCGCCGGGCGGGGGGACGACGCTGCTGGTCGAGGTGCCCGGGTGAACCGGCCGGTGCGGGTGCTGCTCGCCGACGACCAGGCGCTGTTCCGCGAGGCGCTGGGCACCTTGCTCGGGGCGCGCCCCGAGGTCGAGGTGGTCGGCGAGGCGGCCGACGGCGCCGAGGCGCTGGACCGGGCCGCCGAGCTCCGTCCGGACGTCGTCCTCATGGACCTGCACATGCCGCTGCTCGACGGGGTCGCGGCCACCCGGCGGCTGCGCGCCGAGCAGCCGGAGGTGCGCGTGCTGGCCCTGACCACGTTCGACGACGACGAGGACGTCTTCGCCGCGCTGCGCGCCGGGGCTCTCGGCTACCTGCTCAAGGACGTCTCCTCCGACCGGCTGGTCGAGGCGCTGCTCGCCGCCCGGCGGGGCGAGTCGGTGCTCCAGCCGTCGGTGGCGGCCAAGGTGGTGGCCCAGTTCGCCCGGCTCCCCGCCGAGCCGGCGCCGCGGCCGCAGCCGCTGGTCGTCCCGCTGTCGGACCGCGAGCTCGAGGTGGTGCGGCTGCTCGCCGGCGGGCGCAGCAACCGCGAGATCGCGCAGGAGCTGTACCTCGCCGAGGGCACGGTGAAGAACCACGTGACCAACGTGCTGGCCAAGCTCGGTGCCCGCGACCGCACCCAGGCGGCGCTGCGGGCCCGGGCGCTCGACCTCCTCTGACCGGGGTCACGCCATGACGTGACCCGGGGTCATGACCTCCGGCACGTCAGTTCCGGGCGGGTCGGCGCCACCCTTCCCGCCATGACGACGGAGACGCTGCCCACCACCACCCGCCGGCGCGCGGTGTGGCACTTCACCCGCCACTACCTCGAGATGGTCGTGGCCATGCTGGCCGGCATGGTGGCCCTCGGTCCCGTGTGGAGCCTCGTCTGGCCCGGCTGGACGGCGACCACCGAGGTGCACGTGCTCGGCATGGCCACCAACATGGCGATCGGCATGACCGCCTGGATGGCCTTCCGGCGGCACTCCTGGGGATCGATCGCCGAGATGTCGGCCGCGATGTACGTGCCGTTCCTGGTGCTGCTCGTGCCGTACTGGGCCGGCGCGGTCTCGGCCGGGTTCGTGTTCACCGCCGGGCACGTGCTGATGCTGCCGGCGATGGCGGTGCCGATGCTCCGCCGCCGGCACGAGTTCGCCCACTAGCCCGGGCGGACCTCCGGCTCCGCGGTCACCGGTGCCCCCTGCAGCCGCAGGCAGAGGAGGACGACGTCGTCCTGCAGCCGCCGGCCACCGGTCAGCTCGCGCATCACCCCGTCGCACCACTGGGCGGGGTGGTCGCCGTCCAGCCCGGCGGCGACGTCGGCGAGCCGGCCCAGCCCGGCGTCGAGGTCGGCGCCGCGGCGCTCGACCAGGCCGTCGGAGTACCAGATGAGCACCGCCCCGGGCGGGACGTCGACCTCGGCCTCCGTGCGGGCCGCGGTCTGCACCGCCAGGGGGCGCGAGCGGCCACCGGGCAGGAACTCGGCGCGGTGGTCGGTGACCAGCAGCGGCGGCGGGTGCCCGGCGCAGGCGTACCGCAGCCGGCCGGCCACCGGGTCGTACTCGCCGTAGCCGATCGTGGCGAACCGCGCGCCCGGGATGGCCGTCGAAGCCAGGTCCAGCGCCTCCAGCACCGCGGCCGGCCCGTCGTGCGGCGCGGCGGCCACCACCCGCAGCGCCGAGTGCAGCCGGCCCATGGCCGCCGCGGCCCCCAGGTCGTGGCCGACGACGTCGCCGACGACGAAGGCGATCCGCCCGTCCGCCAGGGGGAACGCGTCGTACCAGTCGCCGCCGATGTCGTGCTGCTCGTCGGCCGGCCGGTAGCAGCCGGCGACCAGCGCGCCCGGGAGCACGTCGGGCACCGAGGGGAGGAAGGCCTGCTGCAGCTGGTGGGCCGCCTCCCGCTCGGCCTCGTACAGCCGCGCCCGGTGCAGGGCCTGGGCCATGAGCTCGGCGAGCGTGCGGGCCACCGCCGTCACGTCGTCGTCGAGGGCGTCCGCGGTGTCGAACCCGAACGACAGCGCGCCCACCGTCGTCCCCGCGGCCCGGGCCGGCACGGCCAGGTCGGAGCCGGTCCGCACCGGGGCGCCGGTCAGCGCCGCCGTCGTCACGATCGAGGCGTCGTCCAGCGGCACCTCGGCCGGGCCGGACGCCGCACCGGTGGTCCAGACCCGCAGCCGGGCGCCGTCGGGCGTGAGCACGCCGACCGCACCGGAGTCGGCGAGCAGCCCGATCCCGGAGCGCACCAGCACCTCGGCGATCGCGTCGGACGTCGCCGCGGTCGCCAGGCCGGCCGTGACCGCCTGCAGCGCCTCCACCCGGCGGCGGGCCGAGCGCTCGCGCCGGGAGGCCGACCGGGCCCGCTCGCGCTCGAGGATCTCCACCGCGAGCAGCCACGCGCTGAGCACGGTGACCGCCACGAACAGCTGGAGGGCGGCCGCCTCCATGCGCGGGGAGTCCTCGAGACTGGCCCAGGGGCCGTGGCCGGTCACGGTCATGACGTTGGCCGTCACGGCGAGCGCCAGGCCGGCCTCGGTGACCACGGGGACGCCGTAGCGGACGGCGAACCAGAGCAGCAGCGGCAGGGTGAGGTAGGCCACCGGTGCCTGCGTCGGCCAGAACGTCACGACCGTCAGCGCGACGGTGGCGGCGACGCAGGCCAGGCGGTGCAGGATGCCCGCGGTGGTCGGCCGGTCCCGCTCGAGCCGCCAGCAGAGCACCGCCCCGCCGACGGTGATGGCGCCGAGGCCGTCCCCGGCCCAGAAGGGGAGGAGCCCGTCGAGCACCGCCGGGCCCTGGGACAGGTGGATGGTCACCGAGCCGATCAGGCCGCCGACGAAGGGGCCGGCCACCCCGCCGCAGAGGAGGAAGTAGCCGAGGTCGCGGCGCCGGCTCAGGTCGACGTCGCGCACGAAGCGGCGCAGCAGGGTGGCCGCCACCAGCGGCTCGGCGGTGTTCGCGAGGGCGAAGCCGAGCACCCACGGGAACTCGAGCCCCTGGCTGACGTCGACGACCACCTCGACCACCGCGGCGGTGCCGAGGACCCACGGCCACCGGCGCGGCTCGTTGAGCACCAGTGCGGCCAGGGTGACCCCGGCGGGCAGGAAGAGGACCGCGCCGGTGGGGGAGGACTCGAAGAGCAGGAAGGAGGTCAGCGCCCCGACCGCGTACGCGGCGCCCACGAGCAGGACCAGCCGCCACGGCACCCGCCGGTGGGCCGCGCGCTGGTCCGGGCTCGCCATCAGGCCTCCGCTGCTCGAAGTGCCCCGCGCGTCCTCACGAGATCAACTGCGGTACACGATGCCAGGCGCACCGCCGGGCGGACAGGGCCTATGACGGCGCACCCCGCCGCCGCGCGGTCTGCACCTCCAGGCCGCCGACGAGGAAGTCGACGAGCACGTCGATGTCGACCGCCGAGCGGGCGCCGCCCCGCAGCCGGTCGAGCACCAGCCCGCGCAGCACCCAGTTGAGCGTCTGCAGGGCCGACGGCGGGACGTCGCGCGCGGCGGCCCGGCTGAGCACGGTGCCCAGCGCCCGCGCGAGCGGCCGGTCGAGGGCCAGGCCGGCCGCCTCCCGGAGCGGCAGGTGCCACTCGGCGGCGCTGAGGACGGCGGCCACCGCCATCTCGTCGGTGGTGCGCGGCCCGCGCCAGCCGGCAAGCAGGGCGCGCAGGTCGCCGGTGAGCGAGCCGGTGACCGGGGGCTCGGCGAACAGCTCGACACCGGAGATCGCCGTGACCACGAGCTCGTCGAGGTCGGGGGAGTCGCCGAGCGCCGCGGCGGCCGGGCCGGCGCGCAGCGCGACCGCGTCGGTGGTCAGCCCCTCGTAGCCGTGCTCGCCGAGCGCGTCGAGCACGGCGCGCAGCACCGGTCGCGAGCCCGGCGACTCCCAGCTGTGCCGGCTGTGCACGCGTCCCCCCGCCTCGGGCACGTCGGTCGTCGCCCTTGTCGGCGACGGTAGGTCCGGTACCAGGAAACCAGCCGGTTCCGGATGTGCCGCGTCCGGGGTGCGCGGACGGGCGCCGGTACGGTCGCGTCATGGGGGACGAGCGGCACGACGAGGTCCGCCGCCGAGGACGCCCGCTGGACCGGGCGCTGGACGGCGCGATCCGCAAGGCCGCGCTCGAGGTGCTCTCCGAGACCGGCTACCGCCGGCTGACCATGGACGAGGTCGCGATGGTGGCCGGCGTCAGCAAGGCGACCATCTACCGCCGCTGGCCGAGCAAGGTCGACCTGCTCGTCGACGTCGTCGACGCCGCCAGCGACGACACGCTGGTCCGGGTGGACACCGGCACGCTGCGCACCGACCTCGTCGCGCTGCTGGGCGCGCTGACCGAGATCCTCACCGGGCCCGGCGGCGGCGCCAGCCGCGCGCTGCTCGGCGTGCTCGACGAGGAGCCGCTGCTCGCGGAGGCCTACCGGCGCGGGCCCCTGGCGCGCTGGGCCCTCGCGTTCACCGACGCCTTCGAGCGGGCGGTCGCCCGCGGCGAGGTGCCCCCCGGCGCCGGCGCCACCCTGGCCGCGGAGGCGGGGCCGGCGATCGTCGTCCAGCGGTGGATCGTCGGCGGGCTGCCGCTCAGCGAGGACCTCGCGGCCGACGTCGTCGACCGGGTCATGCTGCCGCTGCTCACCGCGGCTCCTCCGCCGGCCGGTGGCTAGGTCCCGCTCCCTCGCCGACGTGTACCGGCACTTCGGCGGGGTCGACGCCGCCGGGACGTCGCCGCTGCACGCGCGGGTCGCCGTCGCGGTGAGCGAGTCGGACGCGGCGTTGCGGGCCCTCGCCTCGGCGCCGGCCCGGGCGCGGAACCCGACCGTGGTCCTCGCCGCGCTGCACGACCTCGCCCTCGCGGGGCACGCCCCGGCGCTCGCCGCCGCGTACGCCGCCGCGGACGCCGCCGCCGCTGCCGCCGCGGCCGTCGACACGCTGGTGCGGAGCACCGACGCCGTCCTCGACGTCGCCGTCCGCCGGCGGCCGCTCCCGGACGAGACCGGGCACTGCGCCGTCCTGTACCCGGCCGTCGCCGAGGTGGCCCGCCGGGTGGGCGCGCGGGCGGTCGGGCTGGTGGACGTGGGCTGCTCGGCGGCGCTGGACCTCAGCGTCGACCGGGTGGGCATCGCGTACGGCAACGGGCAGGTGCTGGGCGACCCGTCGTCGCCCGTGCAGATGTCCGCAGGGGTCGTGGGGGACCGGTCTCTGCCGACGGGCGCGGTCCCCGAGGTCGTGGCCCGGGTCGGCGTCGACGCCGACCCGGTCGACGTCACCGACCCGGACGACGCCCGGTGGCTGCGCGCCTGCGTCCCGCCGGACCGGCCGGAGCGGGCAGCGGCGCTCGAGGCCGAGCTCGCGCTGGCGGCGACGGAGCCGCCCGTGCTGCTGCGGGGGGACGTCGTCGACCTGCTGCCCGACGCCGTCGCCCGCGTGCCCGCGCACGCCCTGCCCGTCGTCACCACGACGTGGGCGCTGTCGGGCCTGCCGCTCGAGCGCCGCCTGCACTTCCTGCACCGCCTCGACGAGGCGGCGGCCGGCCGGCCCGTGGCGTGGGTGTCGGCAGAGGGTGTGGGGGTCGCGCCGGCGGTGCCGACGCTCGGCGACCGCCGGGCCTCCGGCCACAGCATCCTCGGTCTGGCGGTGCTCGACGGGTCGGTGCTGCACGCCGAGGCCGTCGGCCGCTGCTGGTCGCGGGGGCGGCTGCTGGCCTGGCTCGCCGACTCCTAGGCCGCCGCCCGCGCGCGGGCGGCAGCCGCCTCGGCGGGAGGCAGCAGCCCGGTGAGGCGCTGGCGCACGAGGTGGGGGTTCGTGCGGGCCTGGATCTCGGCGATGCCGGTGAGCAGCAGCTCCAGCTGCGCCGAGCGCAGGGCGCTGGTCCGCAGGATGCGCGCGCTCATCGGCAGCCAGAGGACGTTGGCCGACAGCACCCCCCAGAGCGTGGCGACGAAGGCCGAGGCCACCAGCGGTCCGATCGTGTCCGGCTGGTCCAGCCGACCCATCACGTGCATCAGGCCGACGACCGTGCCGATGATGCCGACCGTCGGCGCGTAGCCGCCCATGCGGGCGAAGAAGCGCGCCGCGGCGCGGTCCTCCGCCTGGAGCACCGAGATCTCGGCCTCCAGGTAGGCCTTCAGCCGCTCGGGGTCGGTGCCGTCGATCGCCAGCCGCAGGCCGCGCCGCAGGAACGGGTCGTCGACGTCGCCCACCCGGCGGTCGAGGGCGAGCAGCCCCTCGCGCCGCGCGCGGCCGGCCAGGTCGACGAGGGCGTCGATGCGCTCGGCCCCCGTCGGCACGCGCGCGGGCGCGAGTGCCTGGCGCATCCACCGGCCGACCTTGCGGACGTCGTCCATGGCGGAGCCGGCGACCACCGCACCGGCCGTCCCGGCGACGACGAGCACGATCGCCGGGAGCAGGAGCAGCTCCGACGGCGCGACGCCGTCCGCGAGCATCGTGACGAGCAGCCCGCCCAGCGCGACGGCGATGCCGATCAGCGTCGTGGGGTCCACCGTCAGCGCTCCCGGCGGCGCGGGAACGGCACGACGGCCGCCCCGGTGACCTCCGCCCGGTCCGCGGGCGTGTCGATCAGCCGCCAGGCGCTGACCATGACCGCCGCCCGGTAGGCCCCGATCTTGGCCGTGACCTGCTCGGGCGACTCCGTGACGACGTACTTCGCGCCGTCGGTCAGGAACACCACGGTCTCCGGGTGCGCCTCGATCCGCTCGATCGCGGCCGGGTCCAGGCAGCAGCGTTCCCCGGTGGTGCGCGTCAGTGCGATCACCGTCGCCCCTCTCCTCGACCTGGGTGGGCATCCGCCGCATCGGCCCCGCCGGGGCCGCCCTGGAGCCGGGGCGGGCGAGGTCCACCCGGACGGGTGACCCCTAGAAGCCGAAGAGCAGGCCGAGCCCCGCGATCGTGAAGACGATCATGACGTTGACCAGCGGCAGCTGGTCGGACGCCGGGGCGCCGGGGAACAGCCGCAGCGCCCGCTCGTGGGCGAGCGTGACCCCGACGACGTGGCCGGCGACCACCGACCCGACCTGCACGTAGGCGATGGCGTCGGGGCCGACCGCGGTCAGGTCCGCCACGTTGCCCGCCGCGCCGAAGAGGTCGACGCCGCCGGTGCCGAACGGGTCGTTGAGCAGGATCCAGGTGTGCTGCCCGTCGAGGACGAGCAGGCTGAAGTAGTGCGCGACGGTGTAGCCGAGCGCGATGGGCAGGACGGTGGCGGCGAACAGGCGGGGGCAGTGCCGGCCCGCCTGCCGGCCCATCCGCGCCGAGAGGCGGGTGCCGGCGACGTACAGCCCGGCCACCAGCGCGGTCGACGCCAGCAGTCCCGCGGTGCCGGTCAGCACGCCGTCCCCGGCGCCCGGACCGCTCTGCCACCAGGCGGTGCGGGTGAGCCCGTCGAAGCCCGTCGAGCCCAGCAGGACGACGACCACCGCCGCCAGCCCCCGCTCGGGCGGTGTCGTCAGCGCGTTGGTCAGCGGGTCGCGCAGCACCACCCGGCCGTCGTCCCGGCGCGCCCAGACCGAGAGCCGGCCGAGCAGCGTGGAGTACACCTCGAAGGCGTCGCCGCGGGCGAACCAGCCGTCGCCGAACCACCACGCGGCCGCCAGGTGCACCACGGCGCAGCCGGTGACGAACCCGGCGACGACGGCCGGTTCCGCGCGGTCGGCCGGCACCAGCTCCAGCCACACGAAGACCAGCAGCGACCCCGCGGCCGGCCAGAGGCCGAGGGCGGGCAGCCGGGCGGCCGCGCGGCCGCGCCCCGGCAGGGCGCGGGCCAGCAGGCGCAGCGGGTTGACCACCCGCCAGACCGGCCCGAGCAGCAGGCTCGCCGGCACCAGCCCCACCCAGAACGTCACGTACAGCGCCCAGGGCGCCAGGTTGCGCGCCGCCTCCCGCGGCCCGGCCAGCGCGACGGCGAGCACGAACAGGACGACGACGAGGGCGGACGCCTGCAGCGCGGTGCGCACGCCGGCGCTGTCGGCGGCCCGCTGCAGCCACGCCGGCACGGGGCGGCCCGACGACGCGTTCCCCAGCAGCGGCCGGCGCCAGACCAGCAGCAGGACGGCGAAGCTGGCGAGGATCGCGAAGCCGCCGCCGTAGAGCGCCAGGCCGCCGGGGATCAGCAGGTCGGTGCGCGAGCCGACCCCGTGCGCGAGGACGCCGGTCACCGCACCTGCAGGGACAGCAGCTCCTGACCGCGCTCCTCGAGCTCCACCTCGAAGACCCCGGGGACGGTGGCCTCGAACGTGACCGTGCCCGGGGCGTCGGGTGCGACGTCGGCCATCAGGTCGTAGCCGTGCACGTGCACGTGGTCGGCGACGTCACTGGTCACCTGCAGCGTCACCGCCGTCCCGAGCTCGACCGGGATCCGGCCGCCGCCGCCGACCTGCCCGCCGCGGTAGGCCACCTCGACCACCTGCGCCCGCGCGCTCGGCTCCGCGGACGCGGTCACGGACGACGTCGTCCCCGGTGACGAGCTCGTGGGGTCCGCCCGGGCGGGCGGTGGCGCGGTGCCGGCGCAGCCGGCGAGGAGCAGGGCCACCCCGGCGGGGACGGCGGCCCGGAGCAGCCGGCTCACCGGCGGCCGGTGCCGGTGGCCTCGGGGGCGTCGACCGGCCGGTCGGGGAAGGCCTCGCTCGCGCTGCCGCGCCGCGAGTAGCGGCCCACGCCCCACGAGATCGCGGCGAGGATCGCCAGCGTGCAGGCCAGGACCACCAGGCTGGAGGCGCCCCACAGCCAGCGCGGGGCGTCGTCGGTCTGCTCGCGCTGCAGCAGCTCCTTCTCGGGGATCGCCTCGCGGGTCACGCCGTCGGTGGCCGCGATCTCCTCGGCGCCGATGACCGGGTCCTCCGGCAGCCAGATCGGGACGGCGGTGAGCACGCGGCCGTCGTGCACCCGCAGCAGGGTCTTCCAGGTCCCGTCGAGCGGCACCGGCTCCGTGGTGCGGTAGGTGCCCGGGCCGACCTCCTCCAGGTCGTCCACCACCAGGCCGCCGCCCTGCCAGGAGGTGATCTGCGCCCACGCCGGGTCGTCGACGGCGTCGTGCGGGATGAGCTGGACGGTGACGATGCCGGTGCGCGGCGAGTCGGTGACCTCCTCGATGCCGACGGTGGCCTGCACGTCGTCGGGCACGGTGGCGATCAGCCCGTTGGCCACGGCCGCCGCGATCGCGGCCAGGCTCGCCACCAGCACGCCGCGGGCGGCGGCGGGCCGCGGCAGCCGGCGGCGGAGGCCGAGGGCGAGCAGGGCGCCGAGCAGGGCCCCGGCGAGCCCGCCGACCAGCGCCATGAGGGTGCCCTCGACGGCGGTGTCGCTGCCCCACGACAGCGTGCTGACCAGGTTGCTCCACCCGGCCTCGCTGAGGTGGCCGAGCGTGCCGATGCCCAGGCCGGCCACCGCCGCGTAGAGCAGGGGTCGCCGGAGCAGGGGAGAGGCGAGCGCGAGCAGTTCGACGACCAGCGCCGACCCCAGGTAGAGCGGGAAGGACGGCGTCGTCTCGCCGAGGACGGGCCCGACGAGGAGGCTCACCGTGCCGCGGACGGCGAGGAAGAAGAACGCCGCGAGCAGGGCGCCGCCGCGGCCCATCCACAGCCGGGCGGCGACCAGCGCGACGCCCGCGGCACCGGCGATCATCAGCGGCGCCAGCACCTGGCGGAACTGGGGGACATCGAAGTCGTACTCGCCCTGGAACACCGACAGCCCGAGCAGCAGCCCGCCCATCGCCGACGCCTGGCGCAGGTATCTACCGACGCTGCCGACCTTGCGGTCGCCGTCGTCGGTGGAGGCGCCGCCGTGGCCCTCCTGCTCGAGCAGCAGCAGGCCGACCAGCGACAGCCCGGCGCCGCCGATGAGCATCAGGTGGGTGGGGCCCCACAGCGTGACGTCCTGGCCGAAGAGCCGGTGCCAGACGTCGTCGAGGGGGAAGCCGAGCAGCGCGTAGAAGCCCGACGCGGTCAGCAGGATGCCGCCGACCGGCACGTACCAGCCGCGCAGGAAGCGGACGGCGACCGGCCCGGGGCGCTCGCCGAGCGGCATCGCGCAGGCCAGCACGCCGCCGGCGAAGACGCCGAACAGGCCGAAGAGGATGAAGTAGTGGGCCGGGTTGGCCAGCGGCCCGGAGTCGCGCCCGACGTCGATGTGCAGGCTGATGTCCCACATCATCCCGAACAGCGCGACCAGCAGGGACACCGTCGTGAGCACGGTGGGCAAGGCCACCCACGCCGGGACGCCGGTGGCGCGGCCGAGCCGGTCGCCGAGGCGGGTCAGCCCGCTCCACCGGCGGGAGCGGTGCAGCCAGACCACGCCGAGCAGCAGCGCGGTGAGGAGCAGGCCGAGGGCGGTGGCCAGGACGACCTCACCCAGGGCGGCACCGCCGGCGGGGCGGTCCTCCGCCGCGGCGAGGACGGACGCCGTCGTCGTCGTCATGGTTCGCTATTTGACACTAGTTGGCGTGACATCGCCAAGTGATACATAGCGGACGGCGTTAACCTGGGGTCCGTGAGCCAGGCGACGGGCGAGGACGGCGACCGCGAGCTGACGGTCGACCAGCTCGCCGCCGTGGTGGGCGTGACCGTCCGCAACGTGCGCGCGTACGCGGCGCGGGGTCTGCTGCCGCCGCCGCGGCTGGTCGGCCGCACCGGCTACTACGGCCGTGAGCACGTCGCCCGGCTGCGCCTGGTGCGGGAGATGCTGGCCGAGGGCTACTCGCTCAACATGATCGAGCGCACGCTGGCTGCCGCGCCGGAGACCGCCGGGTCGGCCACGCTGGCGCTGCACCGGGCGCTGCTGGCGCCGTGGCTGCCCCCGGAGCCGGAGGAGACCACCGCCGGCGAGCTGGCCGCCCGGGCCGGCGTGGCCGAGGACGACCGGCTGGTCGACGGCCTGGTCGCGCTGGGGGTGGTCGAGCGGCTGGACGGCGACCGGCTGCGGGTGCTCGACCCGGCGCTGCTGACCGCCGGGCTGCAGGTCGTCGAGCTCGGGGTTCCGCCGGAGGCCCTCATCACCGCGCAGCTGGCCGTCGCCGAGCACGTCCGGGCGATCGCGCAGACCTACGTGCAGATGTTCGTCGAGACCGGCTGGCGCGCGCTGGCCGACGCGGGCGCCAGCCCCGAGCAGCTGGAGCGCGCGCAGGCGACCGTCACCCGGCTGCAGCCGGCGGCGGCGCAGGCGCTGCTGGCCACCTTCCGCCGCGAGATGGCGGCCGCCGTGGAGGTCGCGGTCGAGGCCGAGCTCAGGAAGCTGGGGGAGTCTCCGGGCTGAGGTCCGCCTCCGCCCGCTCGCGCGCGGCGAGCCGCCGGTCGCGGACCACCGCGCCGACGACGAGGGCGACGAGCAGCAGCGCCGGGCCGAACACCCCGATGGTCGCGATCGACCCGAGGCTGTCGAAGGCGAGGACGTCGAAGCCGGCCATGCGTCCCATGTGACACCGACCGATGTCACGTGTCAAACGCGGGTGGTCGCCCCGCAGGGCGCCGTGCTGGTTAGGGTAGCCTTCCCTTCTCTCGCGGGGCCGTCCCGCGACCAGGTCGAGGAGAACCCTCCGATGCGCATCCGCGCCACCCTGTCGGCCCTCGCGGCCCTGACCCTGCTGGTCAGCTGCGGCAGCTCCGAGGAGCCCGCGGAGGAGGCGTCCGGCTCGGGCGCCTCGGACGGCGGCTCGGACGGCGCCTTCCCCGTGACGATCGACCACGTCTTCGGCGAGACGACGATCGAGGAGGAGCCGGAGCGGGTCGTCGTCCTCGGGTGGAGTGCGCAGGACGTCGTCTACGCGCTGGGCGTCACGCCGGTCGGCATGCCGGCCTACGCCTACGGCGGCGACGACGAGGGCGTCCTGCCGTGGAACGCCGACCTCTACGACCCCGAGCAGACGACGCTGATCGACACGACCGACGGCTACCCGCTCGAGGAGATCGCCTCGCTCGCGCCCGACGTGATCCTGGCGCCGTACGACGGCTTCGAGGAGTCGGTCTACGACAGCCTCACCGGCATCGCGCCGACCGTGGCCTACCCGGACGAGGCCTGGGCGACGCCGTGGGAGGACCAGACCCGGATCATCGGCGAGGCGCTCGGCCGCAGCGACGAGGCCCAGCAGCTGATCGACGAGACGAACCAGCAGATCGCCGACGTCGCCGCGGAGCACCCGGAGTTCGAGGGCGTGACCTTCAGCTACGCCAACCTCGGCGCCGACTCGATGTTCGTCTACCTGGCCAGCGACCCGCGGGTGCAGCTCGTCGAGGGGCTCGGCCTGACCCTGGACCCGGCCGTGCAGACCCTCGCCGGCACCGGCGAGCAGACCAGCTTCTACTCGACGCTGTCGCTGGAGCAGGCGCCGCAGATCACCTCCGACGTCCTGGTCGCCTGGACCGCCGGACCGGCCGACGAGGTCACCTCGCAGCCCATCTACGCGCAGGTGCCGGCCATCGCGCGCGGGTCGGCCGTCGTCGTCGACGACCCGGGCTTCGTGTTCGGGGCCAGCGCGGTCAGCGTGCTGTCGATCCCGTGGGTGCTCGACCAGTTCGTCGGAGAGCTCTCCACCGCCGTCGCCGCCGCCCAGGGCTGACCCGCGGCCGTAGGGTCGGCCGCATGACCGACCTGGCCACCCGCGCCCGCACGCTGCTCGACCTGCACACCGCATCGGAGATCCTGGTGCTGGCCAACGTCTGGGACGTCGTCTCGGCGACGGTCGTCGCGGGCACCGAGGGCGTGCGGGCGCTGGCGACGGCGAGCCACTCGATCGCGGCCACGTTCGGCTACGAGGACGGCGAGAACATCCCGCTGGACCTGCACCTCGACATGGTCGGCCGGATCACCGCGGCCGTGGACCTGCCCGTGACCATGGACTTCGAGGCGGGCTACGGCGACGCGGGGGAGACCGCGCGCCGGGCGATCGCGGCCGGCGCCGTCGGCGGCAACCTCGAGGACCAGATGAAGCCGCTCGACGACGCCGTCGCCGCGGTGGAGGCCGTCGTCCGCGCCGGCCGCGACTCCGGCATCGACTTCGTGCTCAACGCCCGCACCGACGCGCTCCTGCGCGCCGGGCGGGACGCCGACCGCGGTGCGCTGGTGGCCGAGGCGGTCCGGCGCGGCCGGGCCTTCCTCGAGGCCGGCGCGCCGGTGGTGTTCGTGCCCGGGGCCGTGGCCCGCGACGAGATCGCCGCCCTGGTCGACGGGCTCGGCCCGCGGAAGCTCAGCGTCATCGCGGTCCCGGGGGTCTCGCTGCCGGTGCGCGAGCTCCAGGAGCTCGGGGTCGCCCGCGTCTCCACCGGGCCGTTCACGCAGCGGGTCGCGCTGACCGCGCTGCAGGACGCCACCGCCGAGCTGGTCGCCGGCGGGGTGCTGCCGCCCGGCACGCGCAACCTGAACTAGGCGGTCGCGGGCAGAACTCGCTCGAACCGGGGCCCCGCCCGCCGTCGGGATTCGCCTGACGTACGTCACCCGCGGGTCGTCCCGCCCGTGACGCGAAACTCGAGCGGCCGGCGTCCGCCTCGGGGCCGCTGCCCTCCGGGACGTTCCCGCGGGAACGTCGCGGTCGGCTAGCTGGCCAGCAGGCGGACCGGTAGGACGGGCGCCTCGAGCACCGGCGGGTGCAGCGGCCGGTGCGGCCGCTCGGGCACCAGCGCGGGGTCGGTCAGCACCTTCTCCGTCGGGGTGGCCGGGACGAGCCGGTCGCGCAGCCGCAGGGCCGGCCGCTCGACGAGCACCGTCGCGGCGATCCCGACCAGGACGGCGGAGCCGTACTTGACCGCCAGCGCGGCGGGCGAGGCGTCGTCCGGGCTCCGGCCGAGCCAACCCAGCACCGTGTGCGCGGCGAAGATGTGCCAGATGTAGATGCCGTACGAGTACCGGCCGAGCGCGGCCACCGGCGCGCTGACCCAGCGGGCGCGCGACACCCACGCCGCCCGGTAGAGCAGCAGCAGGACGGCGGCGGCGGTCACGTACGCCACCGTGAAGCCGATGGTGCTGCCCACCAGGCCCTGCTTGCCGACGGTGCACAGGAAGACGACGCCGACGGCCAGCACCGCGAGCAGTGCGCGCCGCCGCTGCTGCAGCGCGGCGAACCGCTCCGGCCAGCGCACGCTGACCACCGCGAGCAGCACCCCGGCCGCCAGCGAGTCGACCCGGAAGTGCGTGCGCCACTGCAGCCGGGTCTCGCTCACCCCGGCCAGCCCGCCGGTGATCCGCAGGACGAGCGCGGCGACCAGGACGCCGACGAGGACGCCGGCGAACAGCTCGAGCTTGCCGCCGCGGCGCCGGACCAGCAGCGGGAACAGCAGCGCCAGGGCCAGGTAGAAGTGCTCCTCGACCGCCAGCGACCACAGGTGCGCCAGCGAGGTGCCCGCGTAGTTCTGCACGTGCAGCGCGTTCTGCCACAGGTAGGAGCCCAGCGGCTCGCTGCCGAAGAGGGCGTGCACCACGAGGAAGACGTAGAGCACCGGCCAGAGCTTGAGCACGCGGCGGACGGTGAACCGGCGTCCGTCGAAGCTGCCGGTCCGGGCGTGCTCGGCGAGGACGAGCCGGCCCATGAGGAAGCCGCTGAGCACGAAGAACAAGTCGACGCCGGCCCAGCCGAACATGCGGCCGGGGAACTGCAGGACGTCGACGAGCCAGCTGCCGCTGGGGCCGGAGAAGTGCCAGCCCAGGGCCAGCAGGATGGCCAGGCCCCGGACGACGTCGAGGTCGAGCCGGCGCCCCTTCGCGGTGGCGGGGGCGGTCTCGGTGCGGTGCTCTCGGATCGAAGGCATCGTTTCCCGACGCTAAGAGCGTGCGCTGGCGCTCGCAGGGATCGGCGGAGTCGCCCAGGTGCTCTCCGTCTTCCTCCCCAGGTCAGCGCCGTGCCCGTGTGACCCGATTCACCTACCCGGCCGGCCGCGCGACCCATCCACCCGGACGGGTGAGGTGCGCCACTGGCGGCTGCCCCGCCCGCTCAAGCGGGCCCCGCCCGCTGCCGATCACCCGACCAGGTGACGCCTGGGGTCGGCCCACGGCGAGGTCGAGGAGGAGGAGCGGTTCGTTGCCCGACCAGAGCGTGCTCGTGGTGGAGGACACCGACGAGATCCGTGAGCTCGTCGCTACGGTCCTCGGCAGGGCCGGCTTCGAGGTCCGCACGGTGAGCACCGGCGCGGACTGCCTGGCGGAGGTCCGTCGGCAGACGCCGGACCTCATCGTGCTCGACCTGGGGCTCCCGGACGCCGACGGCACCGAGGTGTGCCGCCAGATCCGCGCGGAGACCGAGTGCTACGTCCTCATGCTCACCGCGCGCGCCGAGGAGGTCGACCTGCTGATCGGCCTCGCCGTCGGTGCCGACGGGTACATGGCGAAGCCGTTCTCGCCGCGCGAGCTCGTCGCCCGCGTGCAGGCGCTGCTGCGCCGTCCCCGCGCCGCCGTCGCCCCCGCCCCGCGGGAGCCGGTGGAGGAGACGGTGCGCCGGCTGGCCGAGCTGGAGGTCGACGAGGACAGCCGCGAGGTGCGGGTCGACGGCGCCGTCGTCGACCTGACCCGCACCGAGTTCGACCTGCTGGCCGCGCTGGCCTCGCGGCCGGGCCGGGTGCTGCAGCGCGAGACCCTGCTGCGCGAGGTCTGGCAGACCGACTGGGAGGGCAACCTCCGGCTGGTCGAGGCGCACATGTCCAACCTGCGCCGCAAGCTCCAGGCCGCGGGGCTCAACAACCCCGAGATCAAGACCGTCCGCGGCGTCGGTTACCGCCTCGTCGCCTGACCGCCCGCCCTCAGACCCCTGCCAGCAAGGCGCCCGCGGCCACCTGGTTGGCGCGCGTGGCCCGCAGGCTCAGCACCTGCAGCTCCATCAGCCGGTTCTGCGAGACGATCCCGCGGCGTGCCTCCGCCGCGATCTCCTGGCACACCGCGGCGATCCGCGGGTGGCCGAGCTGGCCGCCGGCCCCGCCCAGCGTCAGGGCGGCCGCGGCGACGGCCATCGCGTCGCCGGCCTTGGCGCCGTCGGCGATCAGCGACAGGCGGTGCGGCAGCGCGCTGATGAACATCTCCTGCAGCCGGCCCATGGTCGCGGCGTCGACGTCGGCCGGGTCGGCGGCCACCGGCTCGGCGTCGCGGACGACCCGCAGGTGGCGGACCCGCGCGGCCGGTGCCCCGGCGCGGCGGCGCAGGAAGTCGATGAGCGCCCGCGGGTCGATCGGCTTGGCCAGGCAGGCCAGGGCGCCCACGGAGGCGGCGGCGGCGCGGATGCGGTCGGTGGGGTCGTCGGTGACGACGAGGAACCGGGCCCGGCAGCCGGCGGTGCGCAGCCGGCTCAGCATCGACAGGCCGGTCTCGCCGGGCAGGACGACGTCGGTGACGATCAGGTCCAGGTCCCGGACGGCGGCGATGCGGAGGGCCGAGGCGGCGTCCGTGGCCTCGACCACGTGCCACCCGCCGAGGCGGAGGAGGGCGCCGACGCGGCGGCGGGCGTCCTGCGAGGGGTCGACGACGAGGGCGGTCAGCACCTGATGACTCCGACCTGCTGGGACTGCTTCGTCCAGCCGTAGGACGTGAGCGTCGTGACGGTCACGGTGATGTTGTTGTTGTTGACGACGGAGGCGTCGTAGTTGCCGGTCAGCGACGTGACCGAGGCCGGCACCTCGTCGATGGGGTACGGGAACCCGTTGACCAGCGCGACGACGCGGTAGCCGCTGACGCCGCGGGTGTTGCTGGCTCGCCACGAGAGCTTGGCGTTCAGCGTGGTGGTCGTCGTCCCGTCGGCGTTGGTCGTGGTGGTGCACTTGGTGCCACCGAAGTTGAGGTTCGTGGGGGCGTCCACGGTCACCGTGGAGACGGCCATGGTGGGCAGGCCGGCGGCGTTGGAGAACTGCGCGCCGGCCGGGAGCGCGGTGCCGAGGAGCACGGCGGCGGCCGTGCCCAGCAGGACGGCGATGCGGCGGATGCGGGTCATGTCCGGGTCCTCCCCTCGAGGTCTTCGGTGTGCGGTGGTCAGCGGTCGGTGCCGGCGGCGGGTGCGTCCGGCAGGTGGTTCCAGAGCTCGGCGTCCAGGTCGACCTCGTGCAGGTCGTCGGCGTCGACGAGCGGCAGGAGGTCCTGCCCGTCCGCGGGGCCGTGCAGGCGGGCCAGGAGCCGCAGCACGCCGTCGGAGTCGAGGGCGATGCGGGTCACTTCTCGTCCTCCTCGTCCTCGGGCCGCCAGATCGACAGGATCAGCCAGCCGGCCAGCAGCGCCGGGGCGCCCCAGACCAGGGCCTTGGAGACGACCGGCTCCCGCAGGAACTGGATCACGTGGCCCAGCTCGGGGACGACGGCCTGCACCTGGTAGGCGGTGTCGCCCTGCAGCGTCGCCTGCCACGGGTCGACCGCGGTGTTCGCGTCGCCCTTGGTCTGGACGGTGACGCTGCCGTCGTCGCCGTGCTCGACGGAGACGACCCGGTGGGTGACGACGCGGTGGTCGTCGATCGGGATGTGGTAGCTGATCACCATGCCCTCGGTGACGTCCTCGACGTCGAGGGGGGTGGAGATCACCACGTCCCCGGCCTCGATCTGCGGGGCCATCGAGCCGGTCAGCATCGTCATCGTCCGGTAGTCGAGGACGTGCGGGCCCACGGCGAGGACGGCGAAGGCGAGCACGGCGGCCGCGAGCAGCCCGCGGACGGACCAGCGGACGAGGCCGGCGGAGATCGTGCGCGCCGCTCCGGCCCGGCGGGTGGCGGTCCCCGCAACCGGGGGCAGCGCGAGGGCTGCCCCCGGGCGGCGGACGGGGAGCACGGCGGTCATCGGATGTCCCTGAGGAGTCGTCGGACCGCGGTCACTTGGCGGCAGCGGCGCGCTGCGTGCCGGTGAAGGTCAGGCTGAGCGAGGCGCTCTTGCCCTGGAAGGAGTTGTCGGCCGAGGTCGGCAGCGACACGGAGAACACGAGGTGGTCCACGCCACCCGGGTTGAGGCTGGCCGGGTTGCTCAGGGCGATGTTGCCCGCGGCGGCCGGCCCGGCGTACAGGCTGCGCTCGGTGCCCGAGCAGCTGTAGGACGGCGCGGCGGCGGTGCCACCCTGGGTCCACGCGACCGAGCAGGACTTCAGCGAGAGCTGCAGGCCGTTGACCGTGTCGGTGGTCAGGGGGTTCGCGGTACCGGTGCCGATCGCGGTCAGCGAGACCGAGGAGAGGGCCGAGCTGCCGTCGTTGGTCAGGCTCACCGCGCGGGTGAGCGAGTCACCGGGCACGAAGTTGGTGGTGGTGACCGGGATCGAGTAGGCGCCGCTCGGCTGGTTCAGGTTGATGTCCACCGTGCCGGTCTGCACCGTGGTGGCGACCGGGGTCGTGCTGTCGGTGAAGGTGCCGAAGGTGCCGAGGCCGGCGACGGCGGCGGCGGCGCCGGCGATGGCCAGCGAGCCGACGACCTTGCGGGTGTTGCTGCGGCGGGTCTTGCTGCTCATGTCCGTGCTTCTCCCTGTGTCCGTTGCGCCACCGGGTGTCCGGCGACAGGGAGAACTCTGGGCGAGCAACCGCAGGGCACCCGCCCGGAATCCGCAAGGATTGCGCAAGGCTCGTGCGGGAAACCCGCAGATCAGGGGCTCACGGCGGCCCAGCCCGGCGTTAGGCGCCGAAAACGGCCCCGCTTTCGGCGCCGAAAGCGGGGATCAGGCGCGGGGGAGGGTGAGCGTGAAGGTGGTGCCGCGGCCCTCGGCGCTGGTGAGGTCCAGCGTGCCGCCGTGCGCGGTGGTGATGGCCTTGGTGATCGACAGGCCCAGGCCCACGCCGGCGACGGCGCTGCGCCGTGCGGTGGAGGCGCGGAAGAAGCGGGTGAACAGCTTGCCCTGCTCGCCGGTGGGGATGCCGATGCCGGTGTCGCTCACCGACAGCCGGGCGACGGGGGAGCCGTCCTCGCCGACGTCGGCCCGCAGCGCGATCGTGACCCGCCCGCCGGCCGGCGTGAACTTGACGGCGTTGGAGACGAGGTTGTCGCAGGCCTGGCCGAGCCGCATGGCGTCCCCGCGCACGACCAGCCCGTCGGTGGGGACGTCGACGCGCACCTCCACGCCGGCGGCCGCCGCGGTCACCCGGACGGTCTCCTCGGCGGCGCGCGCGACGGCGGCCAGGTCGACGTCCTCAGGCGTGAGGGTGAACCGGCCGGCCTCGACCTGCGCGGTGAACAGGAGGTCGCCGACGAGGCCGAGCAGGCGCTGCGCGTTGCGCTCGACGGTGCGCAGGTAGCCGGTCTGCGTCTCGGTGAGCGGCTCCTCCTCGTCGTCGAGGACCAGCTCGAGGTACCCGAGGATCGAGGTGAGCGGCGTCCGCAGCTCGTGGCTGATGAGGCTCACGAACTGGTCCTTCATCCGCTCGGTGGCGCGGACCTCGGTCATGTCGGTACCGACGAAGTTCCAGCCGGCGTGCACGCCGTCGTCGTCCGTGCGCGGTGTGATGGCGACCGACACCGTGCGGTGCGAGCCGTCGGCGGCCACGTAGGTCCAGTCGCGGACGTCGCTGCCGTGCTCCTGCGCGGCGTGCACGAGGGCGTCGATGCCGGCGGGGACGCCGGCGACCTCCGCGGCCTCGGCCAGCTCCTCGGGCAGGTGGAACTCGGTGATCGAGCGCAGGCGGACCACCTCGGCCCGCGGCAGGCCGAGCATCTTCTCCGCGCCGGGGTTCCACACGCGGACGACGCCGTCGCGGTCGGTCCCGATGATCGACTGCTCGGTGACCGCGTCGATGACGCTGGTCATCGTGCGCGCGCGGGCGCGCAGCATGCGGGTGGCGACCTCGAGCTCCTCGCCGCGGGTCTGCATCTGGGTGTGCAGCGCGGTCTGCTCGGCCTCGAGCCGCTCGATCTGCGCCGCCTGCCGGGCCAGGGTGCGGCGCAGCTGCGCGACGACGTGCGCGGGATCGGCGAGCTCGGTCACGCCGTCAGCTCCCGCACCCGGGTGGCGAGCGCGGCGACGCCGAACGGCTTGGCGAGGTAGGCGTCGGCCCCGGCGGCCAGGCCGCGGGCGACGTCGTCGGGGGAGGCCCCGGCCGAGAGCAGCAGCACCCGGATGCCCGCGGTCGCCGCGTCGGCGCGCAGCGCGCCGCAGACCTCCAGCCCGGTGCTGCCGGGCATCGAGACGTCGAGGACGGCGAGGTCGGGCAGCTCGGCCCGGGCGGCGGTCAGCGCGGCGGTGCCGTCGGCCACCGACGCCGCGACCGTGCAGCCGGCCTTGCGGACGGCCAGGCCGACGAGCGCGCGGATGTCGTCCTCGTCGTCGGCGACGAGGACCCGCGGGGTCGCATCCGGTGCCTCCACGGGAGGAGCAACGGCGTCCCGGGCGAGCGCCTGCAGCACGGCGGCGCCGTCCCCACCCCTTGCGGGTGAGGACGGCGCCGCCGTCCGATCAGGTCAGGTCAGGAGCTCGACGCCTGGCTCTGCACCGTCTCCTTGGACTGCTGGGCCTGGCCCTGGACGTCCTGCACGGCCGACTGGCCCTCGCCCTTGACCGTCTGGGCGGCGTCCTGGGCGGTGGACTTGACCTCCTCGACGGCCTGCTGGGCGGCGGGCTTGAGCTGCTCGCCCATCTCCTGCGCGGCCTCCTTGGCCGGCTGGAGCAGCGCGTCCTTGTTCTCGCGCAGCGCCTGCTCGGCCTGCTGGGCCAGCTGCTGCTCCTTCTGCGTCGCGGGCAGCAGGCTGGAGACCAGCCAGCCGACGCCGAAGGCGATGAGCCCGGCGGCCAGGGGGTTGCCCTGGGCCTGCCGCACCACCATGTCCGGCGCCTCCTGGATCGTGCTCACCGCGGAGGACGCGGCGTTCTGCACCGAGTCGGCCGCGCTGGAGGCGGCGTTCTGCACCGAGCCGGCCGCGTTGGAAGCGGCGCCCTGCACGGAGCCGGCCGCGTGCTGCGCCATGCCGTGCATGTCGGAGGTCGTGTTCGAGGCGCTGCCCATCACCTTCTCCTTGACGCTGGTGAAGCGGCCCTTCACGTTCGCGACGCGGCGGTCCACGACGCGGGCCGGGTTGACCTTCTCGTTGAGGGCGTCGACGTCGTAGCTCAGCTCACGCCGCGTGTCCTCGATCTGCCGCCGGATGACGTCCGGGTCACTGCTGGTCATCTGTGCAACTCCAAGTCTGGTCAGTTCGGCTTGAGAGCGCTGGGCACCTGCTGCAGCGTCTCGACGGTCCGTTCGGGCTTCGGGTTCACCTGGCGGAACTTCTTGCGGCCCATGGAGTAGGTGACCGCGGCGACGATGCCCCAGATGATCGCGACGATTAGCGCGGCCAGGCCGGCGTCCATCACGTTCTCCAGCGCCCACCACAGGGCGATGGAGAGGAAGAGCAGGAGCATGTAGCCGGCGAACCCGGCGGCGCCGAACATGCCGGCGCCCTGACCCGCCTTCTTGGCCTCGACCTTGAGCTCGGCCTTGGCGAGCTCGAGTTCCTGGCGCATCAGCACCGAGAGGTCCTTGGTGACCTCACCGATCAGCTGGCCGACGGAGGTGCCCTCGACGTCCGGGCGGCCCTCCTCGGTCATCGGGGTGCCCAGGTTGCCGCTGTGCGACCCGTAGGACTCGGGTCCGACGGCGTAGTTGCCGTGCTCCGGCCCCACGGTGGGGATGCTCTGCGTGTCGCCCGGCGTTCCGCTGTAGCCGGTGGCGCCGCTGTAGGGGGTGCTCATGGATCACACCCCGCCCGTGCGCCGGGTCGGGTCGTCCCAGCCCGCCGGGGTGGTCGGCGGGACGACGCTGCCCGCCGGCGGCACCGTGCCATACGGCGGCGGCGGCAGCGGTGTGCCGCCGGTCTCGTAGCCGGGCGTGCCCGTGTAGCCCGCGGTGGTGGTCGCGTAGCCGCTGTCGGCGTAGCCGGCCGAGTAGCTCGGCGCCGGGTCGACGTAGTTCGAGGTGTAGCCGGTGCCGGCCGCGTGCTGCCCGGACGAGCCGGAGTCGCTGTGCGCGGCCTTCACGCCGCTGGTCAGCCGGCCCGCGGCAACCCCGAGCAGGGCCGCGCCGATCAGGAAGGTCCCGGGCTTGCGCCGGGCGAAGCTGCGGACCTCCTCGAGCAGGTCGGCCGGCTCGCGGTTCTGCAGCTTGCCGGAGAAGTTCTCGACGAAGCCGGCGGCCTGCTGCAGCAGGTCACGGGCGGGGCCAGGGGCTCCCTGGCTGCTGCCGTCGGCCAGGCCGCGGAGCTCCTGGGCCAGCGACGACAGGCCCTGGGCGGCCTTCTGCTGCTGGGCGACCGTCTGGTCCTTCAGCTGCGAGCGGCCCTGTTCCAGCAGGTCCTTGGCCTGGCGCTGCGTCTCGTGGACGACCTCCTTGGCCTGGTCGGCAGCGGTCGAGGCGACCTGGCTGCCGGCCTGCTGCGCCGTCTGGCCGAGGTTCTTGGCCTCGTCCTTGGCGACGTCGGTGGTCGACGGTTCGCTGCCCGTGGCGTATGCGCCGCTGGTACCGGTGGTGGTCGCCGGCGGCGGCGGGAACGGGGCGTCGATGGAGTGAGTCATCGGTCCTCCTCGGCGGGTCTGTGTGGGTGGTACGAGGCGCTCCGGTGAACGCCCGGCGCATCCGTGCGCATCGGGCGGTGAGCGCCACCGTGCGATCCGCCTGGTACCCCCAGGGGTGACACGATCAAACCGAGACGAGAACGATCACACGGAGCGGTGGGCTCGCTCCAGCGCGTCCCGGAGGCCCTCGGCGTCCAGATCCGGTCCGTACCCGGGCGTGCCCGGTTCGATCCGCCAGCTGTCGGCGAGCGTGCCGGCGTCGACGACGTCGAAGCCGATGTCACCGACGAACGACGCCGCCGTCCCGCGTGCTGCCGGGTCGTCGGCGAAGACCGCCAGCGCCCGGCGGCGGGCGGCGTCGGCCGCCGTCCGGTGCCCGACGATGTCGCGCGCCCCGATGTGGTTGAACGCCTTGACCACGTGCGCGCCGGACAGGTGCTCCTGCAGCAGCCCGGAGGAGGTGGCGGTGCCGTCGTCGAGCTCGGCGATGTGCCCGTCGCGCTGCGGGTAGTAGTTGTTCGTGTCGAGCACGACCTTGCCCGCGAGGGGGTCGGCCGGCACGTCGCGGTAGGCGTGCAGCGGCACCGTGACGACGGCGAGGTCGCCGGCGGCCGCGGCTTCGGCGGCGGTCGCGGCCCGGACGGTCCCGCGGTTCGTGGGTCGGGCGGCCAGGTCCGCGACGAGGTCGGTGAGGGTCTGCGGTCCGCGGCTGTTGGACAGGACGACGTCGTAGCCGGCGTCGAGCGCGACCTCCGCGAGCGCCGAGCCGATGTTGCCTGCGCCGATGATGCCGAGTGTGGTCATGGCGGCGTGCAACGCCACCGGGCGCGGGGGATTCCCGCTGGTCAGACGGTCCAGCCGAACCGCGGCGGACGGCGCTCGGCGAACGCGGCGACCCCCTCGGCCAGCTCGCCGCTGGCGATCGTCTCGCGGTACCAGCGGGCCACCTCGCGCTCGCCGTCGCCGCCCGCGGTGAGCGCCGCGACCACCTCCTTGGTGGCCCGCTGGGTGAGCGCCGAGCGGGAGGCCAGGACGTCGGCGAACCGGCGCACCTCGGCGTCGAGGTCCTCGGCCGGCACCAGCCGGTCGACCAGGCCGGCCCGCAGCGCGGTCGGTGCGTCGACGAGCTCGCCGCTGAACAGCAGGTACTTGGTCATGGCCGGGCCGACGAGGTCGAGCAGCGCCCTGGTCGACGCCGGGGCGTACACCACGCCCACCTTCGCCGGGGTGACCCCGAAGACGCCGGTGGGGTCGGTGAAGCGCAGGTCGCACGCCGCGGCGAGCTCGACCCCGCCGCCGATGCAGTGCCCGCGGACGGCGGCGACCGTCGGGTGGGGGAAGGTGCGCAGCGCGGCCTGGGCGGCGAGGTTGTCCCGCCGGACGTCGGCCATCGGGTCGTCGGCGTCAGGACCGCTGAGCAGGTCGGCGATGTCGGCTCCGGCGCAGAAGCTCGGCCCGGCGCCGGTCACGACGAGCACCCGGAGGGCGGGATCGCCGGCCAGCCCGGCGAGGAGGTCCGGCAGTGCCGCCCACATGCCGGCGGTCATGGCGTTGCGCTTCTCGGGCCGGTTGATGGTGAGGACGGCGACGCCGCCGTCGCGCTCGACGGTCAGCAGGTCTCCCACCCGGCCGAGGCTATCGGCCGCTCAGCCGAGGTCGTTCGTGGAGAACGTGTCGCACTGGTTCGGGTCGCCGGTCTCGTAGCCGGTGGTGAACCACTTCTGCCGCTGCTCCGACGACCCGTGGGTGAAGGCGTCCTGGTTCACGGTGCCGCCACCGAGCTCCCGCTGGATGAAGTCGTCGCCGATGCGGCCGGCCGCGTCGAGCGCGCGGTCGATGTCGTCCTGGGTGATGTCGCTGATCAGCGGCTGGCCCGACTCGTCCGGGACGGTCTCGGCGTGGTTGGCCCAGACGCCGGCGAAGCAGTCGGCCTGCAGCTCCAGGCGCACGGTGCCGCTGGTCGGACCGGTCTCGCCCGAGTTCACCTGCTGGTTGAAGCCGAGCAGGTTCTGCACGTGGTGGCCGTACTCGTGGGCGAGCACGTAGGCGTTGACGAAGACGCCGCCCTCGGCGCCGAACTGCTGCTGCAGCGTGTCGAAGAAGGTGAGGTCGATGTACACCAGCTGGTCGGCGGGGCAGTAGAACGGCCCGGAGCCGCTGGTCGCGCCGCCGCACTGGGTCTGCACCTGGCTGGTGAAGAAGACGGTGTCGGTGCGCACGTAGCGGCCGCCGAGGGTCTGCTCCCAGTAGTCCTGGATGGAGTTGATCGACGCCACGGCGGCGCACTGCGCGTCGCGGTTGGCGTCGGCGCCGGTGCGGCAGTCCTGCTCGAGCTCGCCGTTGTCGGCCGCCTGGCCCTGGCTGACGCCGAACCCGGCCAGCCCGCCGAGCCCGCCGCCGCCCCCGCCGGTGGAGCCGCCGCCCCCGCCGAGCACGTTGAGCAGCACGACGATGACCAGGCCGACCAGGCCGAGGCCACCGCCGCCGACGGCGATGCCGCGCCCGCCGCCGAAGCCGCGTCCACCTCCGCTGCCGCGGATGTCTGAGACGTCCGACGTCTCGAGGTCGGCACCCTCGTTGAACCTCACGGGCGGTGGCTTCCCCGGAACGTCGCCCCGGTAACCCCACTGGTCCCGAGCCCGCGCGTCCCCGGGCTCCCGGACCGACCCGGCCCGAAGATTCCCCGACGCCGCTCAACCTTTTCCTCCCGGGCTGGCGTGTCTATGGGGTGGATGCGGCCCAGGGGGGCCGCCGGAACGAGGGGGAGGCCCGGTGGGCCGGGAGTTCGACGACGAGTTCGCCGAGTTCGTCACGCGCTGGTCACCCGCACTGCTGCGGGTGGCGTTCCTGCTGACCTCCGATCGGGGGGAGGCGGAGGACCTGCTGCAGACCGCGCTGCTGAAGACGTCGCGGCACTGGGACCGGTTGTCCGACCGCGAGGCCGCCTACGCCTACGTGCGCCGGGTGCTGGTCACCACGCACACGAGCTGGCGCCGCCGGCGCCGGGTGCACGAGGTGCTGCTCGACCAGCTGCCCGAGCGCGCCGCCGCCGAGACGGGCGGGATCGAGGCGGGCCGGGCGCTGCAGGCGCTGGAGCAGCTGCCGCCGAAGATGCGCGCGGTCGTGGTCCTGCGCAGCTACGAGGGTCTCACCGAGGCCGAGACCGCCGAGGCGCTCGGCTGCTCGGTCGGCTCGGTCAAGAGCCAGGCCTCCCGTGGTCTGACCCGTCTCCGCGAACTCCTCACCCAGCCCGACCTCGCCCCGGAGGGAGCACGATGAACGACCTCGACCTGCGCGCTGCCCTGCACCGCGACGCCGACCTGGTCGGCGAGCCCGCCCCGGACCTCCTCGACCGGCTCTACGACCGCCGTCGGCACCAGCAGCGCACCCGCATCGCACTGGCCGGCGCCGTCGCCGCCGTGGTGCTCGTCGTCGCCGGCATCCCGGTCGGCGCGTCGTTCCTGACCGGCTCGGACGGCGGCCCGGCCACGCAGACGGTCGAGCCGACCCCGTCGCGGACCGACGAGCCGGCGCCGACCACCTCGGAGGCGACCACGCCCCCGGCCACCACGACGTCCGCCCCGGTCGAGTCGGAGACGCCCACGAGCGAGACCGACGTCGAGGTGACCGAGCCGGCCGTCCCCGAGACGCCCGAGTGCCCGGACGTCGCCACCCTGGACGCGGCGCTGCCGCCGGACACCGCGGACCACACCTACACGATGTTTCCGCGCGAGGTGCCCGTCTGCGCCGGTACCTGGGCTGCCGCCGGCTACTCCGAGACCTGGATCGACCCGGCCGGCGAGGAGCTGGGCGACGGGCAGACCGGGCTGTTCCTGCACGTCGACGGCGCGTGGACGTTCCAGGACCGGTGGACCACCTGCGACACCGTCGACCTCCCGGAGGCCGTCTGGCAGCGGGCCTGCTGGGTGGACTGACGACCGCCGCGACGGCCCCGCACCCTGTCCGGGTGCGGGGCCGTCGTGCGTTCGGCGCAGCGCCCAGCCCAGGTCGGGCACCCGGCGGGAGCGGCGAGCCGGAGCATGGCTGGGAGCGCCAGCACCTGGTGGTGCGCGATCAGCGGCTCCACCGTCACCGCGGCGCAGCAGCCGGCGGGGACCGCCCGCCGTCCTCCGCCGGTCCACGGCGCCCGGAAGCCGGGCCGTGCGGGCCCGAGCACCCGGCGACCGAGGCGGGGAGCGGGCGCGGGCGGCACGACCGCTGTCGTCCGCTGCCGGCTCGCGGCGCCCGACCTAGTCTCGGATCCATGCCGTTGCAGGGGGAGTACGAGCCGAGCGCCCAGGGCTGGGTCCGCGAGCAGGTCGAGCGCTACGAGGCGACCGGTGGCCGGGAGGCCAACACGCTGCGCGACACCGGCCTGCCGATCGCGGTCTTCTGGACCCGCGGCGCGAAGAGCGGGAAGGTCCGCAAGAACGCGCTCATGCGGGTCGAGCACGACGGGGTCTACGCCATGGTCGGCTCGCAGGGCGGCGCGCCGGAGCACCCGGCGTGGGTGCACAACCTCCGGGCGGCACCCGACCAGGTCACCGTCCAGGACGGCTCCGAGCCCTGGGACGGCGTCGCGCGCGAGATCTCCGGCGAGGAGCGCGAGATCTGGTGGAAGCGGGCGGTCGACGCCTACCCGCCGTACGCCGAGTACCAGGAGCGGACCGACCGGCTGATCCCCGTGTTCCTCGTCGAACGCCGCGGCTGAACCCCTGGCGCGGGACGCCCCCGGCGGACACACTCTCCGGCCGCACCCATCCGGATCGACCGAGGACGTACCCCCGTGCCGCTCAGCATCGCCGAGACCCAGGCCCGCGTGGCCGCCGAGCTCAACCCGCCGGGACAGCCGTTCCGCTACACCGCCCAGGGCGACACCATCGTGGGGACCTGGGACATCGCGGACGTGACCTACCAGGGGCTGCTCTCGGCCGGGACGATCGACAAGGACTACGCGATCACCGTCACCCTCGACGAGGGCTCGGGCACCTACGAGTTCACCGAGCGCAAGACCGAGAGCGAGAGCGACGTCCGCTTCCGCGACGGGAAGATGGAGTTCGGCGGCCAGAAGGAGTTCTTCAAGGGCAGGTCCGTCGGCAAGCAGTGGGGCGGCGGCATCTCCCTCCGGGCCACCTCGCACGGCCAGGAGGGGCACACCTGGAGCTACGAGTTCGAGACCTCCCGCATCAAGCAGCCGCTGTTCGACCTGCTGGCCGCGGCGGGCTGGGAGCCGGAGAAGAAGGGCTTCTTCTCCCGACTCTTCTCCCGCTGACGCCGGCCGCGGCTACGGGTCTGCTCGTGCCGGCTCAGAAGCCGGCCGGGGCGTGGGGCGTGTAGGGCTCCTCGAGGCGGGTGATCTCCTCGTCGGTGAGCTGCACGTCCACCGCGGCGACGGCGTCGTCGAGGTGGTGGTCCTTGGTCACCCCGACGATCGGCGCGGTGACGACGGGCTTGGCCAGCACCCAGGCCAGCGCCACCTGGGCGCGGGAGATGCCGCGCTCGCGGGCGATCTCGGCCACCCGCTCGACGATCGCCCGGTCGCTGCGCTCGTCGTAGAGCTTGGTGCCGAAGGCGTCGTTGGCCGACCGGTTCGTCGTCTCGTCCCAGTCGCGGGTGAGCCGGCCGCGGGCCAGCGGGCTCCACGGGATGACGCCGATGCCCTGGTCGGCGCACAGCGGGAGCATCTCCCGCTCCTCCTCGCGGTTGAGCAGGTTGTAGTGGTCCTGCATCGACACGAACCGGTGCCAGCCGTGCTCGCCGGCCAGGTGCAGCGCCTTGCCGAACTGCCACGCCCACATGGACGACGCCCCGAGGTAGCGCACCTTCCCCGAGCGCACGCAGGAGTCCAGCGCCTCGAGGGTCTCCTCGACCGGCGTGCGCGGGTCCCACCGGTGGATCTGGTAGAGGTCGACGTAGTCAGTGCCCAGCCGGCGCAGGCTCTCGTCGAGCTCGCGCAGGATCGCCTTGCGGGAGAGGCCGGCGCCGTTGGGCCCGGGGTGCATCCGGCCGTGCACCTTGGTGGCCAGCACGATGTCGTCGCGGTTCGTGAAGTCGCGGATCGCCCGGCCGGTGATCTCCTCGCTCGACCCGGCCGAGTAGACGTTCGCGGTGTCGAGGAAGTTGATCCCGCCGGCCAGGGCCTTCTCGATGATCCGGCGGCTCTCGTCCTCCGGCAGGCTCCACGGCTGGTTGCCGCGGCCGGGCTCGCCGAAGCTCATCATCCCCAGGCAGATCCGCGAGACCTCGAGACCGGTCGAACCCAGGCGCGTGTACTCCATGCCTCCACCCTGGTCGGTAGCCCGCGCGGATGCCAACGTGAGCGGCATGGACGTCGACCTGACCGCCGCCTCCGCCTTCGTCACCGGCTCCGCCCGCGTGCTCGACCGGCGCCGGTTCGACCTGCTGCTCGGCAGGGGCGACCGGGGCGCCGTCCTCGCCGCGCTGGACGGCTACGCCAACCCCGACGGCGGCTACGGGTGGGGTCTCGAGCCCGACCTGCGGGCCCCGGAGAGCCAGCCGGCCGGCGCCATGCACGCGCTCGAGGTGCTCGCCGAGGCCGCCGATCCCGACGAGCCCCGCGCGCCGGCGCTGCTCTCCTGGCTCGAGCGGACCACCCTGCCCGACGGCGGGCTGCCCTTCGCCCTGCCCGTGCGCGACCCGACCGCCTGCGCACCGTTCTGGGTGGGCGCCGACCCGACGGCCTCGTCGCTGCAGACGACGAGCCAGGTGGCCGCCCAGGCGCACCGGCTCGCCCGCGTGCGGCCCGACGTCGCCGGGTCCGACTGGCTGAGGACGGCGACCGACCACTGCACCGCCGTGATCCGCGGGCTGCGGGAGTCCCCGATCGCCCACGAGCTGCTGTTCGCGGTCCGCTTCGCCGACGCCGTCCCGGAGCCCGACGAGCTGATCGAGCGGCTGCGCCGGTTCGTGCCCGAGGACGGCGCCGTGCCGGTGGCCGGTGGCTCGCCGGGCGAGGCGCTGCACCCGCTGGACCTCAGCCCCGAGCCCGACGCCCCCTCCCGCCGCCTGTTCGCAGCCGGCGTGGTGGAGGCCGACCTGGCCCGGCTCGCGGCGGCGCAGCAGCCCGACGGCGGCTGGCCGGTGGACTTCGCCTCGTACTCGCCGGCGGCCACGGTGGAGTGGCGCGGCTACGCGACGGTGGCCGCCGTGGCCGTGCTCCGGGGCAACGGCGTCGTCTAGGGCAGCAGCGCCGCCCGGGTCTCGACCGCCGT
Source organism: Geodermatophilus sp. SYSU D00691 (assembly GCF_054050275.1). Classification (NCBI taxonomy): domain Bacteria; kingdom Bacillati; phylum Actinomycetota; class Actinomycetes; order Geodermatophilales; family Geodermatophilaceae; genus Geodermatophilus; species Geodermatophilus sp. SYSU D00691. Next base: position 9,180 of record NZ_JBJGYZ010000035.1, on the reverse strand, counting down.
CCGGACGTCGTCGGCGAACTCCTCGAACGGCTCGGCGGCCAGCGACCGCTTCGCACCCCTGCCGTTCCACCGCCAGGTGCCCACGATCCGGCCGTCGGCGACGACGGTCGGGCGGAACACGCCGTTGCCGCCGGGCACGATCCGGTCGGCGTGCTCGGCGGCGAGCACCGCGCTGCGGTCGCCGTAGCCCAGCACGTACTCGTCGAAGCCGGGCAGCAGGAAGACGCCGCCGGCCTCGGCGCGGGCCTCGGCGAGCCGGTCGGGCGTGGCCGGGTCGAGCAGGTGCTGGGTGCCCCCGACGTCGAGCGCGGCCAGCTGCGGGCGGACGTCGGCCAGCCCGGCCCGGGCGTCGGTGACGGTGATGCCGGCCCAGCGGGCGAGGTCGGCGACGGTGGCCGGCCCGTGGCCGCGGAAGAAGCGCAGCGCGAGCTCGGCGCGCGCCTCCTCCCGGTCCAGCCGGCGCGGTGCGGTGATCCACTCCGCGGCGAGGACGAACAGCTGCTCGCCGCCGTCGGTCGGGCCGAGCACCAGCGTGCCGGTCTGCGCGAGGTACCAGAGCAGGTGGTAGCCGCGCTGGCCGGTGGTCGCGACCCCGCCCTCGTCGAGCGCGGCCAGCAGCGCGGCCCGGGCGAGCCGGCCGCCGCCGCACAGCGCGGCCACCGCCAGGTCGCGGGCGCGCTCGGTGTCGGCCTCGGTGAGGCCCAGGCCGGCCCGGCGCTTAGCCGCGCCCGCCAGCACCCGCGGCCCGCAGAGCTCCAGCAGCCAGCCGAGGTCCTCGGCGGCGACCAGGTGCAGCGTGCTGCGCATCGGCCACGACCGGACCACCTCACCGCAGTCGAGCGCCGCCTCGACCGCCGCGCGGTCGCCGGCCTCCGTGCGCAGCGCGACCGAGGTGAGCGCGCCGGGGAAGTCCTGCGCCTGGACGGCGGTGAGCCACCGGACGGTCTCGGCCGCGGTGGGCAGCGGCGGCCCGGCGATGCGCTGGGCGGCCAGCCGCAGCAGCGCGACCTCGTGCGGCGTCGTCATGCCCCGCACTCTGGCAGGCGGCGCCGACGCATCCGTCCGGAATTCTCGCGCCGCGCCCGTTAGGGCGCGGATCCGTGGGTAGACCCTCGACCCGTGATGCGTCTCGCCGGCCGCAGGGTCGTCGTCACGGGGGGAGCCCGGGGCGTCGGCGCTGCCATCGTCCGCACCTTCGCCGCCGAGGGGGCGCGGATCGCCGTCCTCGACCGTCGGCGCGACGAGGCCGCCTCCCTCGCCGCGGCGGTGGGCGGGCGCGCCTGGGAGGTCGACCTCGCCGACGTCGCCGCCGCGCGCGAGGCGATGGAGAAGGCGATCGCCTGGCTGGGCGGGGTGGACGTGCTGGTCAACAACGCCGGCATCCTGCGCTCCGGAGCGCTGCTGGACCTCGAGCCGCAGGAGTGGGACGAGGTCTTCGCCGTCAACACCCGGGCGACGCTGGTGACCACCCAGATGGCGGCGCGGGCGATGATCGCCTTCCGGTCCCCGGCCGACGACTGCGCCGGGAAGATCGTCAACGTGGCCGGACCCGGGGCGACCTCCGGCGGCGGCGGGCAGGCGCACTACGCGGCGTCCAAGGCCGCCGTCGTCGCGCTCACCCGGGCCGCGGCGCAGGAACTGGGCCCGCACGGCATCACGGTCAACTGCGTCTGCCCCGGCTACGTCCGCACCGACATGGGCGGCGCCGACCGCACGGTGCCGGGGGTGGCCGCCTGGGCGGCGCTCTCGCCGCTGGGCCGCCTCGCCGAGCCGGAGGACGTCGCCCGGGCGGCGCTGTTCCTGGCCACCAGCGACTCCGACTACCTGACCGGTGACGCGCTCAACGTGACCGGCGGCATGCGCTGACACACTCCGCGGCATGCGCGCCGCGGACTGGGACCAGAGGTACGCCGAGCGCCAGCAGTGGTCGGCCGGGCCGAACGCGCTGGTGGCGTCGCTGCTCGGGGACCTGCCGCCCGGGGTCGCCGTCGACCTGGCGGCGGGGGAGGGGCGGCACGCGCTCTGGCTGGCCGCCCGCGGCTGGCGGGTCACCGCCGTCGACTTCTCCGCGGTCGGACTGGACCGGGGGAGGGCGCAGCCGGGCAGCGACCGCGTGACCTGGGTCGAGGACGACGTCCTCGCCTGGACGGCGCCGGCGTCGTCGCTCGACCTGGTCCTCGTGGCCTACCTGCACCTGCCCGAGCCGGACACCGTCGCGGTGCTCACCCGGGCGATCGGGTGGCTGCGTCCCGGCGGCCGGCTGCTCGTGCTCGGCCACGACGTGGCCAACCTGGCCGACGGCGTCGGCGGGCCGCAGGAGCCGGCGATCCTGCACAGCGTCGAGCGGCTGGCACCGGTGGCCGCGCTGCTCGACGTCGACCGGCTGGAGCAGGTCCGCCGTCCGACGCCCGAGGGCGACGCGCTCGACACGCTGTTGTGGGCACGACGCGGCTGACCTGGGCGTTGGACCTAGGTCCCTGGCGCACCCCTTGTCCCATCGGTCACAGTCTCCGCGATCCGGAACGGGGCCGGACAGCACGAGCCCCGACCCTCTCGCCGCGAAGGACAGCCCATGACCCTGGTCGTCCCTCCCGCCACCGACCCCTCCGCTGACAGCTCGGTCGCGTCCGCCGTCTCGCGGCTGGCCGAGGAGTTCAGCGATCGGCTGCGGCCGCAGCTGATCGTGCGGGTGGTGCGGGACTGCCGGCGCGACCTCGGGGGATCGCCGGTGGGTGCGATGCCGGAGCTGGTGGAGCGGCTGGCGCGCATCCGGCTGCAGGAGTCGATCGCCTGACGGTCGTCGTCCCCGCGCGCTAGCGTGCCGCCCGTGATGGGGATGGGCGGTGCCGGCGGCCGGGACGCCGAACGCCGGCGGCGGCTGGTCGCCGCGGTGCTCGTGCTGGCGCTGGTCCTCGGCGTGGCCGCCGTCCTGATCTCGACGGTGACGTAGGTGGGGTCGATGGCCGACGACATCGAGGACTGGTTCTCCGCAGCGGGGCCGCGCGAGGAGGAGCTGCGCCGGGTCGACGAGCTGGTGATGGCCGCCGCGCCGGGCATCGACCGGCAGCTGTTCCCGGTCGGCGCGCAGCGGATGCTGGCGTACGGGCTCATGCCGTACAAGCCCAAGTCCGCCAAGGAGGCCACGCCCTGGCCGCTGATCGCGCTGGCGGCGCAGAAGCGGCACCTCTCGCTCTACGTCTGCGCGGTCGTGCAGGGCACCTACCTCGCCGAGTCCCGGGCCGAGCAGCTGGGCAAGGTGTCCTGCGGGAAGAGCTGCATCCGGTTCACCTCGCTCGACCAGGTGGACACCGGCGCGCTCACCGCCGTCCTCCGCGACGCCGTCGCCGCCACGAAGGCCGGCGACAACGACTACTACGCGGCCTGATCGGCCTAGCGTCCCGACCGCGCGAAACCGGTTGTCCGTGCCGGGAGGATGACCGGGTGGGTTCGGTTGACGTCTCCGGTGTGCGGCACACCCTGCCCGACGGGCGGGTCCTGCTCGACGACGTGTCGTTCCGGGTGGGGGACGGCGTCCGCGCCGCCCTCGTCGGCGAGAACGGGGCGGGCAAGACGACGCTGCTGCGGATCATCAGCGGCGACCTGACCGCCCAGGCCGGCACCGTGGTGCGCAGCGGCGGGCTGGGGGTGATGCGGCAGTTCATCGGCTCGGTCCGCGACGACACGACGGTGCAGCGGTTCCTCGTCGACCTGTCGCCGTCGGCCGTCCGCGAGGCGTGGGACGCGGTCGAGGCCGCCGAGCTGGCCCTCATGGACACCGACGACGAGCCCGCGCAGCTGGCCTACGCGCACGCGCTGGGCCAGTGGGGTGACGTCGGCGGCTACGCGGCCGAGATCACCTGGGACACCGTCACCGTGGCCGCGCTCGGCGTCCCGTACGAGCGGTGCAAGTACCGCGAGCTGTCCACCCTGTCGGGCGGCGAGCAGAAGCGGCTCGCGCTCGAGGCGCTGCTGCGCGGTCCCGACCAGGTGCTGCTGCTCGACGAGCCCGACAACTACCTCGACGTCCCGGGCAAGCGGTGGCTGGAGGAGCGGCTGCGCGAGACCCGCAAGACGGTGCTGTTCGTCAGCCACGACCGCGAGCTGCTCGCCCGCGTCGCCGACCGGGTGGTCACCGTCGAGGGCGGGACGGCGTGGGTGCACGGCGGCGGGTTCGCCGGCTATGCCCAGGCCCGGACGGCGCGGCACGCGCGGATGGCCGAGCTGCGCCGGCGCTGGGAGGAGGAGCACCAGCGGCTGGTCGACCTGGTGCGCACCCTGCAGCAGCAGGCCAAGAACTCCGAGGCGATGGCCGCCCGCTACGCCGCCGCGCAGACCCGCCTGGCCAAGTTCGAGGCCGCCGGACCGCCGCCGGACCGGCCGCCGGAGCAGAAGGTGGCGATGCGGCTGCGCGGCGGGCGCACCGGCGTGCGGGCGGTGATCGCCGAGCAGCTGGAGCTCACCGGGCTGATGCGGCCGTTCGACCTGGAGGTCTGGTACGGCGACCGGGTCGGCGTGCTCGGCGCGAACGGGGCCGGCAAGTCGCACTTCCTGCGGCTGCTCGCCGGGCAGGACGTCGCGCACACCGGCGGCTGGCGGCTCGGCGCCCGCGTCGTCCCCGGCTTCTTCGCGCAGACCCACGCCCATCCCGAGTGGCTGGAGCGCACGCTGGTCGACCTGCTCTGGCACGGCGAGCCCGGCCGGCCGGGCGTCGACCGCGGCCGGGCGATGGCGGCGCTGCGCCGGTACGGGCTGGCCGAGCAGGGCGACCAGCTCTTCCGGACGCTGTCGGGCGGCCAGCAGGCCCGGTTCCAGATCCTGCTGCTCGAGCTCTCCGGCGCCACGCTGCTGCTGCTCGACGAGCCCACCGACAACCTCGACGTCCTCTCCGCCGAGGCGCTGGAGGAGGCGCTCGCCGCCTTCGACGGCACGGTGCTCGCCGTGACGCACGACCGCTGGTTCGCCCGCTCCTTCGACCGGTTCCTCGTGTTCGGCGCCGACGGCCGGGTCTACGAGTCCGCCGAGCCGGTCTTCGACGAGACGCGGGTCCAGCGCGCCCGTTGAACGTCAGGCTGCCCTGACGGACACTGGTGCCATGCCGGATGTCGAGGAGCTGGAGGGGCGGTTCACGCTCGCCGCGGCAGTAAGCCGGTTCGACGAGCTGCGCCTGCGCGACTCGCTGGACGACCCGCCGCTGAGCCATGACGAGGCGCTCGAGCTGCTGGCCCTCGGCGAGGTCATCGCCCGCAAGGCCGGCTACGGGCGCCAGCTCACCGTGCGCACCGCCCGGGCCCGCGGCGCCTCGTGGGCGGCGATCGGCACGGCGCTGGGGACGACGCGGCAGTCGGCCTGGGAGGCGCACCGGCGCTGGATCGACCAGCAGGCCGCCCGGCCGCGTTGATCATCGGCAGGTGGCTGGGCGACGCGCCGAGCGGTCCGACCACCTGCCGATGATCAACGCGGGAGGGGGTCAGCCGAAGGCCTTGCCCTCGCCCCGGTAGGTCGGGACGACGTCGACGACGGCGTGCCCGGCGACCAGATGCAGCTCGTCGACGTGCTCGCACAGCTCGCCGGCCTTGGCGTGCCGGAACCAGACGCGGTCGCCGATCCGCAGCGCGTCGGCCGCCGCACCGCGCAACGGCGTCTGCACCTCGCCGGCGCCCTCCGCCGGCAGCAGCCGCAGCCCCCGGGGGTGGGTGGGGATCGGCACGCGGTCGCCACCGACCGGGCCCGAGGCGATCCAGCCGCCGCCCGCGACGGTGACCACGCCGGGCGCCGGGCGGCGGGTCACCGGCAGCGCGAACAGCGCGGCGGGCCGGCCGCGGAAGGCCCGGTAGGCGTCGAACAGCCCGGGGGAGTACAGCCCGGAGCCCGCGGCGAGCTCGGTGACTGAGACCTCGGTCGAGGTCCGCTCGAGGCTGCCGGTGCCGCCGCCGTTGACGAACTCCAGGTCGGCCACGGTCCGCACGGCGGCGACCGCCGCGGCCCGCCGCGCGGCCAGCTCGCGCCCGGAGAGCCGCTGCATGCCGCGCACGGCGAGCCCGCGCAGCGGCCGTCCGGCCGGCGCGTCGCCCACCCCGGCGATCTGCGCCTCGTAGGCCATGACGCCGACCAGCGCGAACCCCGGGCGGTCGGCCACCGCGCGCGCCGCCGCCAGGGCGTCGTCCGGCGTGTGCACCGGCGAGCGGCGGGCGCCGACGTGCACCCGGCCGCCGGCGGTCCGCCACGAGGCGTCGAGGTCCAGGCAGATCCGCAGCGCCGGCCGCCCCGCGGCCGGGACGACGGCGTCGACCAGGTCCAGGTGCTCGACCGAGTCGACCATCAGCGTGACCCGCGCGGCGGCGCGCTCGTCGGCGGCCAGCCGGAGCAGCGCGCCGCGGTCGGCCGTGGGGTAGCCGACGACGACGTCCCCGCTGACCGGGTCGTCCCCGCCGGCGAGCCACAGCGCCTCGCGCAGCGCGTAAGCCAGGATCCCGGCGTACCCGGGCCGGGCCAGCACGCGCCGCAGCACGGCCCGGCTGCGCACCGACTTGCTGGCCACCCGCACCGGCTTGCCGCCCGCCCGCCGGGAGAGGTCGGCGGCGTTGGCGTCCAGCGCGTCGAGGTCGACGACGGCGAACGGCGGGTCGAGATCGGCGGTCGCCCGGTCCAGCCGCCGTCGTGCCTCCGCCGGATCCGCGTCCGCACGCGTCATGGTGACCATGACGCCGCAGCGTGCTGGCCGCAGCACGCGTGGTCAACAGGCGGGTCATTGACCTCGCGACACCGCCGTGCTGGAGTGCGGCGCCGTGGACGGAGACGAGCCGGTGGGCAGCAGCGAGCGGACGCGGTGGCGCAACTGGGCGGGCAACCAGTCGGCGACCGTCGACGTCGTCCACCCCGCCTCGGCCGACGAGGTCGCCGCCGTCCTCACCCGGGCCGCCGCCGAGGGCCGGCGGGTGCGGCCGATCGGCAGCGGGCACTCCTTCACCGGCATCGGCCGGCCCGAGGACGTGCAGCTGGTGGCCGACCGGCTGGTGGGCATCCACGACGTGACCGACTCGGGCCTGGTGACGGTCGGTGCCGGGACGCCGCTGCACCGGCTCAACGCCGAGCTGGCCCGCCGCGGGTGGGCGCTGACCAACCTCGGCGACATCGACCGGCAGACGATCGCCGGCGCGCTCTCCACCGGCACCCACGGCACCGGCGCCGGCTTCGGGGGGCTCGCCACGCAGCTGCGCGGCGTGGAGCTGGTGACGCCCGCGGGGGAGGTGCTGCGCTGCGACGCCGGCCACGACGCCGACGTGTTCTCCGCCGCCCGGGTGAGCCTGGGCGCGCTCGGCGTCGTCACCGCGGTCACCCTGCAGGCGGTGCCGGCGTTCGCCCTGCGCGCGGTGGAGGGCCCCGGCACGCTGACCCGGGCGCTGGCCGAGTTCGACGAGCTCGTGACCTCGACCGACCACGTCGAGTTCTACTGGTTCCCGCACACCGACGCCGTCCTGCTCAAGTGCAACACCCGGGTGCCGATCGAGGAGGTCGACCCGCTGCCGCGCTGGCGGGCGGTCTGGGACGACGAGGTGCTCTCCAACGTCGCCTTCGCCGGCGTGGTCGCCGCCGGCAGGCGCGTGCCCGCCCTGGTGCCGCAGCTGGCCCGGATGTCGGCCAAGGCGCTCGGCCCGCGCACCTGGACCGACCACGCCCACCGGGTCTTCGTCAGCCGCCGCCGGGTGCGCTTCCTCGAGATGGAGTACGCGGTGCCCCGGGAAGCCGCGCCGGCGGTGCTCGGCGAGCTGCGGCGGGCGCACGAGGCCAGCGACTGGCGCGAGGCGTTCCCGGTGGAGGTCCGGGTGGCGGCCGCCGACGACATCCCGCTGTCGACCGCCTCGGGCCGCGACAGCGCCTACGTCGCCGCGCACGTGCCCGCCGGCACCGCTCCCGGCCGCTGGTTCGAGACCCTCGAGCGCATCGCCGGCGAGGTCGGTGGCCGCCCGCACTGGGGCAAGCTGCACGGCCTCGACGCGGCGGTGCTCCGCGAGCGCTACCCGCGGTTCGACGAGTTCACCGCGGTGCGCGACCGCCTCGACCCGACCGGGGTGCTGGCCAACGGGTACCTGGACCGCGTGCTCGGCCCGGCGCGTGGCTGAGGGGGCCTCGAGGTGCTTCGTCCCGGTGAAGCACCTCAGAGGTCGACGTCGGGCTCGCCGGTGCCGCCGATGCGGTCGAGCTCCTGCAGCTCCACCGGGCCGAGCACCCGCGCCGCGGCCTGCAGGTTCTCCTCGAGGTGCGCGACCGACCGCGTGCCGGGGATGAGCAGGATGTTGGGGGAGCGGGCCAGCAGCCAGGCCAGCGCCACCTGCATCGGCGTCGCCTCCAGCCGGCGGGCGACCGTCTCCAGCGCCGCCGACTGCAGGGGGCTGAACCCGCCCAGCGGGAAGTAGGGCACGAACGCGATGCCCTCGCGGGCCAGCGCGTCGACCAGCGGGTCGTCGGCCCGGTGGACCAGGTTGTAGTGGTTCTGCGCGCACACGACCGGCGCGATCGCCTGCGCCTCGGCGAGCATCTGCGGGGTCACGTTGCTGACCCCGAGGTGCTTGACCAGCCCCTGCTGCTGCAGCTCGGCGAGGGTCTCGAACGGCTCGGCCAGCGACCGCTGCACCGGCGCGGAGAAGCCCGGCATGCGCAGGTTCACCACGTCGAGCGCGTCGACGCCGAGGTGGTCGAGGTTGTCGTGCACCGCCGTCCGCAGCTCGTCGGGGGAGAGGGACTCCGGCCAGGCGCCGTCCGGCGTCCGGCGCGCGCCCACCTTGGTGACGATCGTGAGGTCGTCCGGGTACGGGTGCAGCGCCTCGCGGATGATCTCGTTGGTCACGTGCGGGCCGTAGTAGTCGCTGGTGTCGATGTGGTCGACGCCCAGCTCCACGGCGCGGCGCAGGACGGCGATCGCGCCGTCGCGGTCGTCCGGCGGCCCCATCACGTGCGGCCCGGCCAGCTGCATCGCGCCGTAGCCCATCCGGTGCACCTTGCGGTCCCCGAGGGGGAACTGGCCCGACTGCTCCGCGGTGGTCGTCATGCCCGGCTCCTGCCCCGGCCCGGACCGGTCATGGGGGCCGGGCGGGGGCCCCCCCCCCCCCCGCCCCCCCCCCCCGCCGCACCTCGTCGTCCCGGCCGGTTGCGAGCAGGGCCAGGGCGTGCAGGTCGCGCAGC
>NZ_JBJGYZ010000034.1:0-68621 GCF_054050275.1 Geodermatophilus sp. SYSU D00691 | reverse complement strand
CTCGACCACCTCGAACGCAGGCGCCGCGGGGCGGGCCGCGGCGCCCCCCCCCCCCCGCCCCCGGTGGGGGTGGGGGGCGGGGCGCCGCCCCCCCGCCCCCCCCCCCCCCCCCGACAGCTGGGAGCACGTCATGCCCTGGGGAGTCCGCACCGACGAGCAGCGGCGGCTGGTCGCCGCCGGGAACCGGGTCCGGGTGGACGTGCCCTCCGGCGCCGGTGCCCTCACTCTCCTGGCGCGCCGGGTGGGGGGCCGGGCGTGACCGCGGGGCTGGCCATCGTCGGGGGCGGGAAGATCGGCGAGGCGCTGCTGTCGGGGCTGATCCGGCGCAGCGGACCCGACGGCATCGTGGTCTGCGAGCGCAGCGCGGAGCGCGCCGCCGAGCTGGAGGGCCGCTACGGCGTCCCGGCCGTCGACCTCGCCGACGCCGCGGGCCGGGCGCGCACGCTGCTGCTCGCGGTGAAGCCCCAGGACATCGGCACGCTGCTCGGCCGGCTCGCCGAGCACGTCGACCCGGCGCGGCACCTCGTCGTGTCGGTGGCGGCCGGCGTGCCGACGACGACCATCGAGGCGGCGCTGCCGCCGGGCACGCCGGTGGTGCGGGTCATGCCGAACACCCCGGCGCTGGTCGACGAGGGCATGAGCGTGCTCTCGGCCGGCGCGCACGCCGGGGAGGAGCACCTGGACGAGGCCGAGGCGCTGCTGGCCGCCGTCGGCCGGGTGCGGCGGGTCCCGGAGGCCCAGCAGGACGCCGTCACCGCGCTGTCCGGCAGCGGTCCGGCGTACTTCTTCTACCTGGTCGAGGCCATGATCGACGCCGGGATCCTGCTCGGCCTGCCGCGGGCGGTGGCCGCCGACCTCATCGTGCAGACCGCGCTGGGCGCGGCGGTCATGCTGCGCGACTCCGGCGAGCACCCCGTCCAGCTGCGGGAGGCCGTGACCAGCCCCGGCGGGACGACGATCGCGGCGATCCGCGAGCTGGAGCGGCACGGCGTCCGCGCCGCCCTGATCGCGGCGATCGAGGCGGCCCACGCCCGGTCGGTGGAGCTGGGACGGGAGAGCGGCGAGGGGCCGGGGGGCCGCCGCTGAGCGGAGGCACCGGCGACTTCTGATCAACAGCCAGTCACAGGAGCACCTCGGGTCGCTGCGACACGCCTGACACCATGTCGACAGACCGACATAGGTAGAAATCTGCCGAGGACCGAGCGTTCTCCCTGTCCGTTTCTTGCCTCGCTTCTGTCACGGAAGTCCCCCTACTCTCTGTGTCAGCGCGTGCGTGCCGCGTAGTCGGTGGGGAAGCCGGCTCGACGACACGCGCTAGGTCCGGAGACGAAGAACATGACCATGCCCCAGCGTCACGCCGCTGCTTCCGCCGCTCAGTTCGCCGCCCGCCCCGGTGTCCCGGGTCCGCGCCCGGTCGGCCGCCCGATGGCCGCCGCCGTCGCCCGCCCCGTGCCCGCCGCGCACCCCGCCGCCATGCCCGTCGGCCGTCCGGTCGTCCCCGCGCAGCGCTCGGCCGTGACCTTCCTGACCGTCGCCGAGGTCGCCGCCATGATGCGCGTGTCCAAGATGACCGTGTACCGCCTCGTGCACGCCGGCGAGCTCTCCGCCGTCCGCGTCGGCCGTTCGTTCCGCGTGCCGGAGCGCGCCGTCCAGGACTACCTGCGCGACGCCTACACCGACATCGCCTGAGGGAGGACCGCGCTGCCCCCGACCGCCCGCACGCTCGCGGCGGGGCCCTGCAGCGAGGCCGTTCAAGAACCTCACCAGTGCCAGCACGGGGGTCGAAGTCCTTCCCCCTTCGTCGTGATCCGGCTCCGCCCGCGGCAGCGTCGCCGCGGGACGGCCGGTAAGCTCGGGCGGCCAGCGACGACCCGACTCCACAGCGGAGTCGTCGCGTACGAGCTGATCACCTGCGCGGTGCCTGGCACGGCCACCCGGCCGTCGCCCGGAGTGCCGTGCGACGAACGACGTCGGGAGCACAGGCCATGGGTTCGGTCATCAAGAAGCGGCGCAAGCGGATGGCGAAGAAGAAGCACCGCAAGCTGCTGAAGAAGACCCGCGTCCAGCGACGCAACAAGAAGTAGGGGCGCTGACGCTCGTGCCGCCCGCGGTCGTCCTCGTCACCGGCGTGAGCCGGTGGCTGGGCGGTGCCCTGGCGGCCGAGCTCGCCGCCGATTCCTCCATCGAACGGGTCATCGGCGTGGACACCGTTCCGCCGTCCGCCGAGATGCTCCGCCGGCTCGGCCGCACCGAGTTCGTGCGCGCCGACATCCGCAACCCGCTGATCGGCAAGGTCATCGCGAACGCGTCGGTCGACACGGTCGTGCACATGAACATCAGCTCCACCCCCGCCGGTGCCGGCGGGCGCGGGTTGATGAAGGAGCTCAACGTCATCGGGACGATGCAGCTCCTGGCCGCCTGCCAGCGGGCGGCCTCGGTGCGCCGGTTCGTGCTCAAGTCCACCAGCGCGGTGTACGGGGCGTCCTCGCGCGACCCCGCCGTCTTCACCGAGACGATGCAGGCCCGCCGCGTCCCGTCCGGCGGCTTCGCCCGCGACAGCGTCGACATCGAGGGCTACGTCCGGTCCTTCGCCCGGCGCCGTCCCGACGTCGACGTGGCGATGCTGCGGTTCACCAACTTCATCGGCCCGCGGATCGACTCGCTGCTCACCGGGTTCTTCCGCATGCCGCTGGTGCCCACCGCGCTCGGCTACGACGCCCGCGTGCAGCTGCTGCACGAGGACGACGCGCTCGCCGTCCTCACCCGGGCGACGACCGGCGGCTTCACCGGCACGGTGAACGTCGGCGGCGAGGGCACGCTGCTGCTCTCCCAGTGCATCCGGCGGCTCGGCCGCCTCCAGGTGCCGATCCCCTCGCCCGCTCTCGGCTCGGTGGGCCGCTTCTCGCGGCGGTTCGGCTTCGTCGACTACTCCCCGGAGCAGATGCGCTTCCTCAACTTCGGCCGCGTCGTCGACACGACCGTGCTGCGCACCCGGTTCGGCTACACCCCGCGGTACACGACGGCCGACGCGCTGGCCGACTACGCGCGCACGGTCTCACCGGTCGTCGCACCGGAGCTCGTCGGCGCGGGGGCCGCCCGCGCCCGCGGGCTGGTCGAGCGCGTGGCGAACGGCGCCTCGGCGGTCGGTGACCGGCTCCGGCCGCCGCCCCCGGCGCCCGGACTGCGGGCGGTGCGCGATGCCTGAGGCACGCGTCATCCCGCTCCGGCCGGACGACGACGAGCCGCGCACCCCGCCGCCGTCGCCCGCGCCCACCTGGGAGCAGCAGGTCGCGGGGGGCATCGAGTTCCTCCGCCGGCGGGTGACCGGCGACTACGAGACCGACGAGTTCGGCTTCGATCCCGACCTCACCGACCACCTGCTGCTGCCGCTGCTGCGGCCGCTGTTCTCCAAGTACTTCCGGGTCGAGACGCAGGGGCTGGAGCACGTGCCCTCGACCGGGGGCGCGCTGGTGGTGGCCAACCACTCCGGCACGCTGCCGGTCGACGCGCTGATGGCGACGGTGGCGCTGCACGACGACCACCCCGCCCAGCGCCGGCTGCGGCTGCTCGGCGCCGACCTCGTCTTCGAGCTGCCCTTCGTCGGCACGATGTCGCGCAAGATGGGCACCACGCTGGCCTGCAACGAGGACGCCGAGCGGCTGCTCACCGAGGGCGAGCTCGTCGGCGTCTTCCCGGAGGGCTTCAAGGGCATCGGCAAGCCGTTCCGCGAGCGCTACACCCTGCAGCGGTTCGGCCGGGGCGGTTTCGTCACAGCGGCTCTGCGCACCGGCGTGCCGATCATCCCGTGCGCGATCGTCGGGGCCGAGGAGATCTTCCCGATGATCGGCAACGCCCGGACGGCGGCCCGCGTGCTCGGCCTGCCGTACTTCCCGATCACGCCGACGTTCCCGCTGCTCGGTCCCCTCGGGCTCGTGCCGCTGCCGTCGAAGTGGCTCATCGCCTTCGGCGCGCCGATCGAGACGGCGTCCTACGGCCCGGCGGCCGCGGAGGACCCGATGCTGGTCTTCAACCTCACCGACCAGGTGCGGGAGACCATCCAGCACTCGATCTACCAGCTGCTCCTCCAGCGGAAGAGCGTCTGGAGGTAGTCAGCGCCAGGGCAGGCGGAGCCGGCGCCGCCGCACGACCGGTACCGGGACCGGCACCGTGTTCTTGCGCCGGACGGCGATCGCGCCGCCCACCACGCCGCCGGAGACCACCGCCGCGGCCAGCGTGGGGACGCCGATCTTCGCCGCCTTGCGGCCGGTGCGGAAGTCGCGGATCTGCCACCCCCGCGAGCGGGCGACCGCGCGCAGCTCGGTGTCGGGGTTGACCGCCACGGCGGTGCCGGTGAGCGTGAGCATCGGCAGGTCGTTGGCCGAGTCGCTGTAGGCGGTGCACCGCTCCAGCTCGAGCCCCTCCCGCTCGGCGAGCGCCCGGACCGCCTCGGCCTTCGCCTCGCCGTGCATGAGCTCGCCGACCAGCCGGCCGGTGTACTCGCCCTCCTTGACCTCGGCGACCGTGCCCAGCGCGCCGGTGAGCCCGAGCCGGTGGGCGATGATCCGCGCCAGCTCGACCGGGGTGGCGGTGACCAGCCACACCCGCTGGCCGGCGTCCAGGTGCTTCTGCGCCAGCTGCCGGGTGCCGCCCCAGATGCGGTCGGCCATCAGCTCGTCGTAGATCTCCTCGCCGGCCTGCACGATCTCGGTCACCGGCCGCCCGGCGACGAAGGCCAGCGCGTTCTCGCGGATGGTGTGCATGTCGTCGGCGCTCTCGTTGCCGGCGATGCGGAACTTCGCCTGCTGCCACACGAAGCGGGCGAGGTCCCTGGTCGTGAAGTACTTGCGCGCGGCCAGACCACGGGCGAACCAGAACAGCGAGGCGCCCATCATCATCGTGTTGTCGACGTCGAAGAACGCGGCCGCGGTCGGGTCCAGCTCCACCGCCGGCGGCGCCTCCACCTCGGCGGCGGCGGCCGACGCCTCACCGGCGACGTGGGCGCGCGTCTCGGCGTCGGGCAGCGGGTGCCGCTCCGAGCGGCCGCGGAACGGCAGACGCGGCACGGGTACCTCCCCACTCGACCAGCGGCTGTCCCGACCCTAACCGGCGCCTCCCGGCGCCGAGGTGGGGCGTCAGCAGATGATCGGCGGCAGGCAGACCGGCAGCGGGGTGTCGATGATCGCCGGCGGGCTGCTCGTGCTGGTGGAGGGCGCCGCCCCGCCGCCGGGCGCGGTCGAGGTGCCCCCCGTCCCGGGCAGGGGCAGGGACGGCAGCGGCAGCCCGGGCGTCGGCCGGCTCGGCGTCGACGGGCGGGACGTCGTCCCGGACCCGGGACCTCCGCCGGTACCGCCGCCGGCCCCGCTGCCCGAACCGCTGCCGGCACCGGTCGACGGGCTCCCCGCGGTCCCGCCGGTCGGCGTCGGGACACCCGGCACCGGCTGGTCGGTCGGCTCGCCGGACGGGGTCGCGGTGCCCGGCGGGACGGAGCCCGTGGTCCCGCCCGAGGCGGGCGGCGGCGTCTCCTCGACGCAGTCGGCGGGCTGCGGGCCCAGCGCGTCGGTGCCGGCCACGGCCGGTCCCGCGGCGCAGGCCAGCGCCTCCTGCAGCGCGGTGCCGCGGGCGCTCACCTGGGTGAGCAGCGCCAGCGAGGAGTCCATCGCCTCCTCGGCGCCGTCGGGGACCTCGGGTGCGAGGGCGGTGAGGTCGGCGGACTGCTCGGCGGCCCAGTCGAGCAGGTCGGTGAGCGGCGCCGCGTCGCGCAGCTCCACCGACCGGGTGATCAGCCACGCGGTGCCCTCGGCGGTCTGCGCGTCCATGGTCCGCAGTACCTCCACCACGAGGTCCGGCGAGGCGTCGGCGGCCAGCACGGTGCCGCCACCGGCACCGGGCTCGGCGGGGACGGCGGGCAGCGCCGTGGTGCCCTCGGCGAGCAGCTGCTCGAGCTCGGCGAGGCGGATCGAGGCGAAGTCGAGCAGCGTCTGCCCGCGGGTCGAGTCGCCGGCGAGCGCGAGCTGGGTTTGCTCGGTGCCGCGCTTGAGCCCGTAGAGCGGGTCGCCCGGCTGCGCGCCGCTGGAGACGCCGACCAGGCCGGCGAGCGCGGTCACCGCGACGGCCGCGCCGGCCAGCCCGGCGGTGAGCCGGCCCCGCCAGCGCGCGGCGGCGGTCTCGACGGCGGTGGCGCCGGCGAACCGGCGCAGGGTCCGGCGGGCGGCCGGCTCGGGGGAGCGGACGGCCGCCATCGCGACCAGCCGGGCCCGGGTGGCGTCCCGGAAAGCCGGGTCGGGCTCGCCGTCCAGCGCGGTGCCGAGGTCGGCCAGGCGGGCGACGAGCGCCTCCTCCTGCGCGCGCGCCGCGGCGCCGCGGCGGTGTGCCGCCGGGCTGCCGGTGTGAGCGCTCACAGGAGTCCTCCGCTGGGAGTGGTGCCGTCCAGGGTGCCCAACGACGGCACCGGGTGGGGGGTTACGCGACCGCGCACGGGACCGGTCACAGCAGCCCCTCCGGCAGCAGGGCCGCCAGCCGCCGGACGGCGCGGTGCTGCAGCGCCTTGATCGCGCCGTCCTTCTTGCCCATGACCGCCGCGGTCTCGGCGACCGAGAGCCCGTGCAGGAAGCGCAGCACGATGCACTCCTGCTGCTCGCTGCCCAGCTGCTGCACGCAGGCCAGCAGCTGCGCGTTCGTCAGGTGCTGGAGGACGGCGTCCTCCGGGCCGTCGGTGGCCCGGTCGGCGTCGCGCATGTCCGCCGTCGTGACCTCCAGCCGGAACCGGCTGCTCTTCACGTGGTCGCGGATGATGTTGCGGGCGATCGTCACCAGCCACGCGCCCACGTCGCGGCCCTGGAACGACAGCGAGTCGATCCGCCGCAGCGCCCGCACGAACGTCTCGCTGGTGACGTCCTCGGCCAGCGCCCGGTCGCCCACCCGGTGGTAGACGTAGCGGTGGATCATGGTCACGTAGTGGTCGTAGAGCCGGCCGAACGCCTCGGCGTCGCCGTCCTGGGCCGCCCGGACCAGCGCCCAGACGTCGGTGCCGCCGGTGTCGGGCACCGCGCCGGCGTCGGCCAGCCCGGCGATCTCCTGCTCGACGTCCTCGTCGACGACCGGGTCGGCCACCGGGTCGAGGTCGGCGACGACGTTCGGCTCGGCCGACGCCGGCGCGGTCTCGGCGCTCGCCCGGGGGAAGGGCGTCGGCCGCGGCCGCGGCGAGGGGCGCGGGCGCGGGAGCGGGGACGGGCGCCCGTCGGCCGCGGGCGTGGCGGACTGCCGCGCCGCGTCGAGAGGGCGTGGGGACGGCATGCGGGCGATCGACCTCCTCGTCGGCCCGCCGAGCCGACCTGCGGCTCTTCCCGTCGCGCGCTGTCCGGACCCAGCGGCGCGCATGCTGCGGGGCTGCTCCCATGGTGACAACATCGCTGCAGTCCGTCCACGCCACCCCGACGGGATGCACGCCTCGTCGCCCGCCCGGGTGGCCGACGCAGCCCCAACGGAGGAGATGCCCGTGTCCGACCGCACGACGCTGTCCGCGCTCGTCCGGGCGGCGGCCCGGGACCGTCCCGACGCGACCGCGGTCGTCGCCGGCGACCAGCGGCTGAGCTGGGCCGAGCTGGACGCCGCCGTCGACCGCGCCGCCGCCGGCTACGCCGCGCACGGCCTGGCGCCCGGCCGGCGCGTCGCGGTGCAGCTGCCCAACGGCGTGGACTGGCTGCGGGCGGTGCTCGGTGCGCTGCGGGCGGGGCTGGTCGTCGTCCCGGTCAACACCGCCTACACCGATCCCGAGCTCGAGCACGTGCTCGGCGACTCCGGGGCCGAGCTCCTGGTCACCCGCGAGGAGCGACCGCCGGTCGCCGGCGTGACCGTCCGCCCCGGCCCGCCCGAGGCCGACGGCCCGCCGCCGGAGCGGGCGGAGGACCCGGCCGGCCTGGCCTTCCTCTGCTACACGAGCGGCACCACCGGCCGGCCGCGGGGCGCGATGCTCACGCACGCGGCGCTGCGGGCCAACCAGGAGCAGTGCCTGGCCATGAGCCCGCCGCCGGTGCGGCCGGACGACCGCGTGCTGCTGGTGCTGCCGCTGTTCCACGTCTACGGGCTCAACGCCGGCTTCGGGCTGGTCGCCGCCACCGGCGCCTGCGCGGTGCTGCAGGAGAGCTTCGACCCGGCCGCCGCGCTGCGGCTGATGGAGACCGAGCAGGTGACCGCCGTGCCCGGCGCGCCGCCGATGTACCAGGCCTGGCTCGCGCTGGCCGACGCCGAGGGCAGCGACGCACCCCTGCGGCGTGCCTTCGCCGCCGTCCGGATGGCGTCGTCCGGCGCCGCCCCGCTCCCGGCCGAGGTGTGGACGGCGATGCGCGAGCGCGCCGCGGTCACCGTGTGGGAGGGCTACGGGCTCACCGAGGCCAGCCCGGTGGTGGCGAGCACGCTGGCCACCGGGCGGGCCAAGCCGAACTGCATCGGCGGGCCGCTGCCCGGGGTGGAGCTCGAGCTGCGCGACACCTCCGAGGCGGCGGCCGACGCCGAGCCGGGGGAGGAGGCCGAGGAGGGGCCGGGGGAGATCGTCGTCCGCGGCGCCAACCTGTTCGCCGGCTACTGGCCCGACGGCGCCGACGGCCCGGACGCCGACGGCTGGCTGGCCACCGGCGACCTCGCCTACCGCGACGACGACGGCGACCTGCACCTGGTCGACCGGCGCAGCGACCTGGTGCTGGTCAGCGGCTTCAACGTCTACCCGGCCGAGGTGGAGCGGGTGCTCGACGCGCACCCCGCGGTGGCCGAGAGCGCGGTGATCGGCGTCCCCGACGCGCGCACCGGGTCCGCCGTCCGCGCCGTCGTGGTCCTGGAGCAGGGGCAGCAGCTGACCGCCGACGAGCTGGTCGCGCACGCCGCGCGGTCGCTCGCCCGCTACAAGGTGCCGACGTCGGTGCACTTCCTGCCCGCGCTGCCGCACTCGCTCACCGGCAAGGTGAGCCGGGCGCGGCTGCGGGAGCTCGGGCTCACGGGCAGCGGGGAGCTGATGGCCGGGTGAGCCGCCTGCAGCTGCTCACCCGGGCCGGCTGCCACCTGTGCGAGGAGGCGGCGGCCACGCTGGCGCAGGTGGCCGCCGAGGCGGGGCTCGTGCCTGCGACGGTCGACGTCGACGCCGACCCGGAGCTGCAGGCCGAGTACGGCGACCGGGTGCCGGTCGTGCTCCTCGACGGCCAGGAGCACTCGTACTTCACGGTCGACGTCCCCCGGCTCCGGCGGGACCTGGGCCTCCCCTGAGAGCCCCCGGAGCACCGCTGTAGGGTGGTCCTCACCACAGTGCCACCCGTCCGTGGCCGGTCAGCGGCGGGACGGCGGTCGGCGGCTTTGTTCCTGCGTTCACAAGCGGTTACCGTGGCGGATGCCGGGCGGCATCCCGCCTGGTTCCCCGAGATGTCGCGCACCGGAGCCGGCGCCCGCCGGCCGCCTGGCGCGCCCGCTGTGGAGTAGCAGGCCCCGTGACAGAGCCCCGGCCCCGGACGATCCCGGAGGCCACCGTCGCCCGCCTGGCCGTGTACCTCCGGGTGCTCACCGGCCTGGCCGACGGCGGGCGGAGCACCGTGAGCTCGGGTGAGCTCGCCTCGGCCGCCGGGGTCAACCCCGCCGGCCTGCGCAAGGACCTCTCCCACCTCGGGCCGTGCGGCGTGCGCGGCGTGGGCTACGAGGTGCGCACCCTGCGCGACCGCATCGCCCGCGTGCTGGGCGTCGAGCGCAACCGGGCCTGCGTGCTGGTCGGCATCGGCAACCTGGGGGCCGCGCTCGCCGACTACGCCGGCTTCGGCAGCCGGGGCTTCGAGTTCGTGGGCCTGTTCGACGCCGCTCCGGCCCGGATCGGGCAGCGGATCGGCGGCTCGGTCGTGCGCCCGGTCGAGGAGCTCGAGGAGGTCGTCGCGGCGACACAGGCCTCCATCGGGGTCATCGCGACACCGGCCGAGGTGGCCCAGCCGGTGTGCGACCGGCTGGCCGCGGCGGGGGTGAGGAGCATCTTGAACTTCGCGCCGGTGACGCTGACCGCCCCCGCGGGCGTCGACGTCCGCCAGGTCGACCTGTCCGTCGAGCTGCAGGTGCTCGCCTTCCTCGGCCAGCAGCGGCTGGTCGGGACGGGCGGGCCGGTGCTCGCGGGAGGCATGGCATGAGCCTCCTGGCGGTGGGCGTGAGCCACCAGACCGCCCCGGTCGCGCTGCTCGAGCAGTTCGCGATGGGTCCGGACGAGACGGTCAAGGCGCTGCACGAGCTGGTCGCCGGCACGCACGTCACCGAGGCGATCGTGCTGGCCACCTGCAACCGGGTCGAGGTCTTCGCCGAGGTGGACAAGTTCCACGGCGGCGTCGTCGACGTCAGCCGGGTGCTCGCCCGGCAGGCCGGCGCCACCGTCGAGGAGCTCTCCCCGTACGTGACGGTCCACTACGAGGACCAGGCGATCGCGCACCTGTTCACGGTCGCGGCCGGCCTGGACTCGATGGTGGTCGGCGAGACGCAGGTGCTCGGCCAGCTGCGCACCGCCTACGGGCTCGCGCAGGAGGAGGGCACCGTCGGCCGGGCGCTGCACCCGGTCGCCCAGCGGGCGCTGCGGGTCGGCAAGCGGGTGCACGCCGAGACCGGCATCGACCGCGCCGGCGCCTCGCTCGTCTCCGCCGCGCTGGACCGCGCCGAGGCGCGGCTGGGCAGCCTGACCGGGCGGCCGGCGCTCGTCGTCGGCGCCGGCTCGATGGGCGCCCTCGCGGCGACCACGCTGGCCCGCCGGGGCGCGGACGTGGCGGTCGGCAGCCGCACCCCCGAGCACGCCGAGCGGCTGGCCGAGAACGTCGGCGGCCGCGCCGTCGAGCTCGCCGACCTGACCGCCGAGCTGGCCGCCGCCGACGTCCTGGTCACCTGCACCGGCGCCAGCGGCATCGTCATCGGCACCGACGTCGTCGCCGCCGCGATGGCCCGCCGGCCCGACCGCCCGCTGGTCGTCGTCGACCTGGCGCTGCCGCGCGACGTCGAGCCGGGCGTCGCCGGGCTGACCGGCGTGCACGTCGTCGACCTGGCTCTCCTGCAGAGCGAGCGGAACTCAGCCCTGCTGCAAGGCGAGCGGCGGTCCGGCGGCCCGATCGCCGGCTCGGTGGCCGCCGACGACGTCACCGCGGCGCGCGACCTGATCGAGACCGAGCTGTCGCTGCTGCGCGCCGAGCGGCAGGCGGCCGCGGTCGCCCCCACCGTGTCGGCGCTGCGCAGCCAGGCCGCCGAGGTGGTCGACGCCGAGCTGCTCCGCCTCGCCGGGCGGCTGCCCGACCTCGACGCCCGCGCCCGCGCCGAGATCGCCCGGACCGTGCGCCGCGTCGTCGACAAGCTGCTGCACGAGCCCACCGTGCGGGTCAAGGAGCTGGCCAGCGCCCCCGGCGGCACCGACTACGCCGGCGCGCTGCGCGCGCTGTTCGGCCTGGGCATCGACACCGACGTGGAGGGCGAGCACGCCACCCTCGCCGAGGCGGTCACCGTCGACCCCGACGACCTGCGCCCGGGCGGTGGCCTGCCGTGACCGCCACCCGCACCGCCACCCTGCGCCTGGGCACCCGGCGCAGCGCGCTGGCGCTGACCCAGTCGCAGTGGGTGGCCGACGCGATCACCGCGGCCACCGGCACCCCGGTCGAGCTGGTGCACATCGTCACCGAGGGCGACCGCTCCTCGGCCGCGATCGCGCAGCTCGGCGGCACCGGGGTGTTCGTCGCCGCCATCCGGCAGGCGCTGCTCGCCGGTGAGGTCGACCTCGCGGTGCACAGCTACAAGGACCTGCCCACCGCCCCGGAGCCGGGCCTCGCCCTCGCCGCCGTCCCGGTGCGCGAGGACCCGCGCGACGCCCTCGTCGCCCGCGACGGCCTCACCCTCGGCGAGCTGCCGGCCGGGTCGAAGGTCGGCACCGGCGCGCCGCGCCGGGTCGCCCAGCTGCGCGCGCTCGGCCTCGGTCTGGAGGTCGTCCCGATCCGGGGCAACGTCGACACCCGGATGGCCCGGGCCCTGGGGCCGGACGCCGACCTGGACGCCGTCGTGCTCGCCCGCGCCGGGCTGACCCGGCTGGGCCGGCTCGACGCGATCACCGAGACGCTCGACCCGCTGCAGGTGCTGCCCGCCCCGGCCCAGGGCGCGCTCGCCGTGGAGTGCCGCGCCGACGACGAGCGCACGCGGGCGCTGCTCGCCCCGCTCGACCACGCGGCCACCCGCGCCTGCGTCGTCGCCGAGCGCAGCGCGCTCGCCGCGCTGGAGGCGGGCTGCAGCGCACCGGTCGCCGCCTACGCCGAGGTCGCCGAGGGCGAGCACGGCCCCGAACTGTTCCTCCGCGCCTCGGTGACGGCCCTGGACGGCAGCGACGCCGTCCGGGACTCGACCACCGGCCCGCTCGACGACGCCGCGGCCCTCGGCCGCCGGCTCGCCGCCGAGCTGCTCGACCGGGGTGCCGCCGAGCTGATGGCGGCCCCCGCACACCCCTGAGACCCACCAACCGCCCCCGTCCGACGGGGGCCAGGAAGCAGGAGCACCCGATGACCCGCAAGACCGCCGGCGTGCCGGCCGGCAAGGTCGTCTTCGTCGGCGCCGGCCCCGGTGACCCCGGGATGCTGACCACGCGCGCGTACGAGGCGCTGGCCGCCGCCGGCGTCGTCCTCGTCGACCCCGAGGTGTCGGCCGCCGTGCAGGACGCCGTCCGCGAGACCGCCCCGCAGGCCGAGCTGACCCCCGTCTCCGGGGAGCCGGCCGACGTGGCCAGGTCGGCGGTGGCCGCCGCCAAGGGCGGGGCGGCCGTCGTCCGGCTCGTCGCCGGCGACCCGTTCACCTCCGAGCGCGCGGTCAAGGAGGTGCTCGCCGTCGGCCGCACCTCCGTGGCCTTCGACGTCGTCCCCGGTGTCGCGCCGGTCCCGGCCGTCCCGGCGTTCGCCGGTGTCGCCCTCGGCGGCAGCTGGCTGACCGCCGACCTCGGCGGCGAGACCGACCTCGCGCCCCTCGCCGGCGCCGCGGCCGCCACCGGCAGCCCGCTGGTGCTCTCGGCCGCGGGCGTCGACGAGCTGCCCGAGGCGGCCGTCCGCCTGGTCGAGGCAGGCCTGTCCGGCTCGACGCCGGTGGTCGTCACCGCCGGCGGCTCCGGGACGGCGCAGAAGAGCGTCGTCGGCAAGCTCTCGGCCGTCGCCGAGAAGACCGCCGGCCTGGAGGCGCTCTCCGGCGCCGTCGTCGCCACCGTCGGCCCCGCCGTCGACAAGAGGGCGAAGCTCTCCTGGTGGGAGAGCCGGCCGCTGTTCGGCTGGCGGGTGCTGGTGCCGCGCACCAAGGACCAGGCCGGCGAGATGAGCGAGCGGCTGCGCGCCTACGGCGCCGTGCCGGTCGAGGTGCCGACCATCGCCGTCGAGCCGCCGCGCAGCCCCGCGCAGATGGACCGCGCGATCAAGGGCCTGGTCACCGGCCGCTACGGCTGGATCGTGTTCACCTCGGTCAACGCGGTGAAGGCCGTGCGCGAGAAGTTCACCGAGCTGGGCCTCGACGCCCGCGCGTTCGCCGGCGTGAAGGTCGCCTGCGTGGGCGAGTCCACCGCCGACGCCGTCCGCGCCTTCGGCATCGTGCCGGAGCTGGTGCCCTCCGGGCAGCAGTCCAGCGAGGGCCTGCTGGCCGACTTCCCGCCCTACGACGACGTGTTCGACCCGATCAACCGGGTGCTCCTGCCGCGGGCCGACATCGCCACCGAGACCCTGGCCGCCGGCCTGGTCGAGCGCGGCTGGGAGATCGACGACGTCACCGCCTACCGTACCGTCCGGGCCGCCCCGCCGCCCGCGCCGGTGCGCGAGGCGATCAAGGGCGGCGGCTTCGACGCGGTGTGCTTCACCTCGTCGAGCACGGTGCGCAACCTGGTCGGCATCGCCGGCAAGCCGCACGCCAAGACCGTCGTCGCGGTGATCGGCCCCGCCACCGCCGCCACCGCGCAGGAGTTCGGCCTGCGGGTCGACGTCCAGCCCGAGACCGCCGCGGTGGCCCCGCTGGTCGACGCGCTGGCGGAGTTCGCCGCCGCGCGCCGGGCGGAGGAGGAAGGCAGCTCGAAGTGACGCTGCCGTCTCCCGCCCGCCCGATCGCCCGCGGGCGTCGGCTCCGGTCGACGCCCGCGCTGCGGCGCCTGACCGCCGAGACGCGGCTGTCGCCGGCCGACTTCGTGCTGCCCGTCTTCGTCAAGGAGGGCATCGACGCGCCGGTGCCGATCTCGTCGATGCCCGGTGTCGTCCAGCACACCCTGGACTCGCTGCGCAAGGCCGCGCACGAGGCCGCCGAGGCCGGCATCGGCGGGCTGATCCTCTTCGGCATCCCGTCGGAGAAGGACCCGGTGGGCTCGCAGGCCGACGCCGCCGACGGGATCGTCAACGTCGCGCTGCAGCAGCTGAGGGCCGACCTCGGCGACGAGCTGGTGCTCATGGCCGACCTGTGCCTGTGCGAGTACACCGACCACGGGCACTGCGGGATCGTCACGCCGGCCGGCGTGGTGGACAACGACCCGACGCTGGACCGCTACGCCGCGGTCGCGGTCGCCCAGGCGCAGGCCGGGGCGCACGTGATCGCGCCCAGCGGGATGATGGACGGGCAGGTCGCCGCGATCCGCCGGGCCCTGGACGGCGCCGCCTTCACCGAGACGCCGGTCCTGGCCTACGCGGCCAAGTACGCGTCGGGCTTCTACGGTCCGTTCCGCGAGGCGGCCGAGGGCGCGCCGCAGTTCGGCGACCGCTCGACCTACCAGATGGACCCGCCGAACGCCGCCGAGGCGCTGCGCGAGGTGCGTCAGGACCTCGCCGAGGGCGCGGACGCCGTCATGGTCAAGCCCGCCCTGCCCTACCTGGACATCGTGCGCGCGGTCGCCGACGCCGTGGACGTGCCGGTCAGCGCGTACCAGGTCAGCGGCGAGTACGCGATGCTCGAGGCGGCCGCCGCCAACGGCTGGGTGGACCGGCAGCGGGCGATCCTCGAGACGCTCACCGCCATCCGCCGGGCCGGGGCCGGCACGGTGCTCACCTACTGGGCGGTGGAAGCGGCCCGCTGGCTGCGCTGAGGTGACCCCGTACGTCGAGCCGGGCGGGTCGTGGCGGCCGTTCTGGCTGGTCGCGGCCGCCCTGGCCGTGTTCCTCGTCGCCGACCTCGCGTTCCCCGGGCCCGACGTGCCGCCGGTCGTGTGGGTGCTCGCCGTCGTCGCGGTGCTGGGCGTGGTGGCCGCCGGCGTCGTCTCGGCCCGCCGGGTGTGGACCGTGCGGGTCGACGCCGACGGCCCGGACGCCGCGCTGTCGGTCGGCCGCGAGCGCGTGGCGCTGGCCGACGTCGACACCGCTCACCTGCGCGCCGTCCGCGACGGCGAGGCGGGCGTGGACGCCGGCGCGCCCGTGCTCGGCGGCGGCTGGTCGGTGCCGAAGGGCCGCACCGGGCTGCCGCTCCGGCTGGCCGACGGCCGCACCGTGCTCGTGCCCACCCGCGACCCGGCCGCGCTGACCACCGCCCTGCTGGCCGCTGTGGCGGACGTCCCCGACGGCGGCCCGGGGACAGAGGGGACACTGGACCGGTGACCTCGTTGGACACCCCCCGTTACGCCTACGAGGCCCCGGTGTCGGCCGACCTCTTCGCCCGTGGCCGGCAGGTCACCCCGGGCGGGGTGAACAGCCCCGTGCGCGCCTTCCGCGCCGTCGGGGGCACCCCGCGGTTCATGGCCTCGGCCGCCGGGGCCTACCTGACCGACGCCGACGGCCGCCGGTACGTGGACCTGGTCAGCTCCTGGGGGCCGATGCTGCTCGGCCACGCCCACCCGGCCGTCGTCGACGCCGTGACGGCGGCCGCGCGCCGCGGGCTGTCCTTCGGCGCGCCCACCGAGGCGGAGCTCGAGCTGGCCGAGGAGATCCTCGCCCGCATGCCGTCGGTGCAGCGGGTCCGCCTGGTCAACTCCGGCACCGAGGCCGTGCTCTCGGCGATCCGCCTCGCCCGCGGCGCCACCGGCCGCCCGCTGGTGGTCAAGTTCGCCGGCCACTACCACGGCCACGTCGACGCGCTGCTCGCCTCGGCCGGCTCGGGCGTCGCCACGCTGGGCCTGCCCGACACCCCCGGCGTCACCACCGGCGCCGCGGCCGACACCGTCGTCCTGCCCTACAACGACGTCGCGGCGGTCGAGCGGGTCTTCGCCGAGCGCGGCGCCGACGTCGCCTGCGTGATCAGCGAGGCGGCCGCGGGCAACATGGGCGTCGTCCCCCCGCTGGACGGCTTCAACGCCGAGCTGCGCCGGATCACCGCCGCGCACGGCGCGCTGCTGGTCCTCGACGAGGTGATGACCGGCTTCCGGGTGTCCCGCTCCGGCTGGTACGGCATCGACCCCGTGGACGCCGACCTGTTCACCTTCGGCAAGGTCATGGGCGGTGGGCTGCCCGCGGCCGCGTTCGGCGGCCGCGCCGACCTCATGGACCAGCTCGCCCCGGTCGGGCCGGTGTACCAGGCCGGCACGCTGTCGGGGAACCCGGTGGCCGTCGCCGCCGGGCTCACCACGCTGCGGCACTGCACCGACGAGGTGTACGCCCACTGCGACCAGGTGTCGGCGACCCTGCGCGGCGCGGCGAGCGCGGCGCTGTTCGCCGCGGGCGTCCCGCACCGCGTGCAGCAGGCCGGCAGCATGTTCTCGATCTTCTTCGTGCCCGACGAGCGGCGGGTCCGCGACTACGACGACGCGCGGACCCAGGACGTCGCCCGCTACACCGCCTTCTTCCACGAGATGCTCGCCCGCGGCGTGTACCTGCCGCCGTCGGCGTTCGAGTCGTGGTTCGTCAGCGCCGCGCTCGGGGGCGAGTCGCTCGAGCGCGTCCTCGACGCGCTGCCCTACGCCGCCCGGGCGGCGGCCGCGGCCGACCCCGCCGGCGCGCCGCCCGACGAGATCGCGAAGGACGCCCAGGAGCTGAGCCCGTGAGCGCCGAGGTCACCGTCGTCCACGTGCTGCGGCACGGGGAGGTCCACAACCCGCAGAAGGTCCTCTACGGGCGGCTGCCGGGGTACCGGCTGTCCGAGGCCGGCCAGGCGATGGCCGGCAAGGCCGCGCAGTGGTTCCTCGGCAAGGACGTCACCCACCTCGTCTCCAGCCCGCTGCAGCGCGCCCAGGAGACCGCCGCGCCGATCGCCGAGCAGCTCGGGCTGGAGATCGCGACCGACGACCGGCTGATCGAGGCCGGCAACGCCTTCGAGGGGCTCCGGGTCGGGGTCGGGGACGGCGTCCTGCGCGCGCCGCAGCACTGGTGGAAGCTGCGCAACCCGTTCCGGCCGTCGTGGGGCGAGCCGTACGTCGAGATCGCCGCCCGGATGCTCGCCGCCGCCGAGGCCGCGCGCGACGCCGCCCGCGGGCACGCCGCCGTCTGCGTCAGCCACCAGCTGCCGATCTGGACGCTGCGGATGCACGTCGAGGGCCGCCGCTACGCGCACGACCCGCGCCGGCGGCAGTGCGGTCTGGCCAGCGTCACCTCGCTGGTCTACGAGGGCGACCGGGTGGCCCGGGTGGAGTACGCGGAGCCGGCCGGCGCGACCGACCCGGACGCGGTGCCCGGGGCATGAGGCGGCTGCTGGGCGCCCTCGCCGGGACGGCCGTGCTGCTGGCCGGCTGCTCGACCGGCTCCGACGCCGTCGACGTCAACAACGGCGGGGAGTTCCGGTTCGTGGCCGGGACCCCGGCCGGGGAGGTGATCGCGCCGGAGGAGCGGCAGGCGGCGCCGGAGTTCGCCGGCGAGCTGCTCGACGGCAGCGAGTACTCCTCGACCGAGCTCGGCGGCGACGTCGCGGTGATCAACTTCTGGGGCTCGTGGTGCCCGCCGTGCCGGGTGGAGTCCCCGGAGTTCCAGGAGGTCTACGCCGAGGTCCAGGGCGACGGCGTGCAGTTCCTCGGCGTCAACGTCAAGGACGACCGCCAGCTGGCGCAGGCGTTCCTCGACAGCAAGACGATCACCTTCCCGTCGCTGTTCGACCCGCGCGGCGAGGTGGCGCTGGCGTTCCGGGACTACCCGGCCAACGCGATCCCGTCCACCATCGTGCTGGACCGGCAGGGCCGGGTGGCCGCCGTGTACACCGCGGCCGTGCAGCAGGACGACCTGCGCTCGGTCCTGACGCTGGTGACCGAGGAGGGCTGAGTGGGGGACACCTTCAGCCGCCTGGTCACCGACGGCCCGCTGCTCGTCGGCGCCGCGGTCGCCGCGCTGGTCGGGCTGATCAGCTTCGCCTCGCCGTGCGTCCTGCCGCTGGTGCCGGGCTACCTCTCCTACGTCACCGGCCTGGTCGGCACCGGCGCGCGGACGGCGACCGCGCCCGCCCCGGCCGGCGGCGGCACCGCCACGGCCGTGCGGACGACGACCGACGAGCGCTCGCCGCGCGGGCGGATGGTGCTCGGCGCCCTGCTGTTCGTGCTCGGGTTCACGCTGGTGTTCGTGGCGTTCGGCGCCGCGTTCGGAGGGCTCGGGCGGCTGCTGCTGCAGTGGTCCGACGTCCTCAACCGGGTCTTCGGCGTCGTCACGATCGTCATGGGTCTGGCCTTCCTCGGCTGGCTGCCGTTCCTCCAGCGCACCGCGCGGCTCTCGGCCCGCCCGGTCGCCGGGCTGGCCGGGGCGCCGCTGCTCGGCATCGTGTTCGGGCTCGGCTGGACGCCGTGCCTCGGGCCGACCCTGGCCGCGGTCAACTCGCTGGCCTACGCCGAGGCGACCGCCGGCCGCGGCGCCCTCCTCGGCGTCGCGTACTGCCTGGGCCTGGGCATCCCGTTCGTCCTGGTGGCGCTCGGCGCGCGCTGGGCGATGGGCGCAACGTCGTTCCTGCGCCGGCACGCGCGCACGGTCACCCGGGTCGGCGGCATCGTCCTGGTGGTCGTCGGCGTCCTGCTGGTGACCGGTCTGTGGACCGAGCTGATGCAGTGGCTGCGCTCGTGGATCGCGGCCAGCGGGTTCGGGGAGTCGGCACTGTGAGCGAGCTCGCGAGCTCGCACATGGGCTCAGCACGGTCCGGCACGGTCGCGACGGGCGCCAGCGAGGAGCGGTCGTGACTGTCCTGGACCCGCCGCGGACGTCGCCGACGCCCCCGCCGCCCGCCCCCGCGCACCGGCGCGTCACCGGCCTGCTGCTGCGCTGGTGGCGGCGGCTGACCGCGATGCGGACGGCGATCATCCTGCTGTTCCTGCTCGCGCTGGCGGCGATCCCGGGGTCGCTGCTGCCGCAGCGGTCGCTGTCGCAGAACGCCGTCGCCGAGTACTTCACCGAGCACCCGGCGCTCGCGCCGGTGCTGGACGACCTGTACCTGTTCGACGTCTTCAGCTCGCCGTGGTTCGCGGCGGTGTACCTGCTGCTGTTCGTCTCGCTGATCGGCTGCGTGCTGCCGCGCGCGGTGGAGCACGCCCGCGCCCTGCGGGCCGCCCCGCCACCGGCGCCGCGGCACCTGCT
Organism: Geodermatophilus sp. SYSU D00691; assembly: GCF_054050275.1. Lineage (NCBI taxonomy): Bacteria > Bacillati > Actinomycetota > Actinomycetes > Geodermatophilales > Geodermatophilaceae > Geodermatophilus > Geodermatophilus sp. SYSU D00691. The sequence goes on along the minus strand of NZ_JBJGYZ010000034.1, from coordinate 49,176 downwards.
GCGGCTGCCCGACTCGGCGAGCCTCGAGACGCCGCTGCGCGGGACCGAGGCCCTCGACGTCGTCGAGGAGGAGCTGCGGGTCCGCCGCTACCGCGTCGTCCGCCGCGACGGCTCCGCCCGCTCCGCCGGGGCCAGCGGCCCTGCCGGCCCCGAGCTCTCCGCCGAGAAGGGGCTGCTCAAGGAGACCGGCAACCTGCTGTTCCACCTGTCGCTGGTGGCCCTGCTGCTCGGCCTCGCCGGCGGCAAGCTCTGGGGCTACGAGGGCAGCATCCTGGTCACCGAGGGGCAGGGCTTCTGCAACTCGTTCCAGCAGTACGACACGTACTCGTCCGGCGCGCTGGTCGAGGGCGGCGACCTGTCGCCGCTGTGCGTCGACCTCGAGGACTTCGAGGCCGAGTACGAGGAGAACCTGACCGCGGCCTCCTTCACCGCCGGCATCCGCTACGGGGCGCCGGGCGAGGAGGGCCGGGAGACGACGATCGGCGTCAACGACCCCCTGCGGGTGGACGGCGACCGGGTCTACGTGACCGGCCACGGGTTCAGCCCGACGTTCACCCTCACGTTCCCCGACGGCTCGTCGTTCGAGGACCTCTCGGTGCCGTTCCTGCCGTCGGACCAGGCGACGATGGCCAGCCAGGGCGCGCTCAAGCTGCCCGACGTCCCCGGGCAGGAGGACCAGCTCGCGCTCGAGGGCTTCTTCGCCCCCACCGGCTCGGTGTCGGGCGGCATCCTCACCTCGATCGACCCGCGCCCGCTGGCGCCGCAGGTCGCGATCGTCGTCTACCGGGGCTACCTCGGCCTGGACTCGGGGATCCCGCAGTCGGTGTACTCGCTGGACTCCTCGCAGATCGACCGCGGCCGGCTGTCGCAGGTCGGCGAGGGGAACCTGGCGGCGGGGGAGTCGCTGACCCTGGACGACGGGACGACGATCACGTTCACCGGCGTCAAGGAGTTCGCGGCGCTGCAGTTCTCGCACGACCCGGGCCAGGTGTGGGTGCTGGGGTCGGCGATCGCGATGCTCGCCGGCCTGCTCGGGATGCTGCTCGTGCGGCGCGAGCGGTTCTTCGCCCGGGCCGCCGAAGCGCCCGGGGGCAGCGGTACCGTGCTGTCGCTGGCCTCGCTGACGAAGGGCGGCGGTGAGCCCGGCCCGCGGTTCGCCGCGCTGACCGGCGATCTGCGGGCCGCCCTGGACGACCGCTCACCGGACCGGGAGGCACCGACGCGTGACCACTGACCAGACGCTGGCCGACCTGTCGGACACGTTCTTCTCGATCAGCGTCGGGCTGTACTCGCTCGCCGTCGTGGCGTTCTGCGCCCAGCTGGCGTTCGGTCGCCGCCCGGCCCGCGCGCGCTCCCGCGAGCTGGTCGGCGCGGGTGCGCCGGTCGAGCCGGCACCGGTCGGCGCCGGCGAGGTCGCCGAGCCGCGCGCCGGCCGCCGCTGGGGCGCGCTCGGCATGCTGCTCACCGCGCTCGGCGTCGTGGCGCACGCGGCGATCCTGGTCACCCGCGGCATGGCCACCGGCCGGCTGCCGTGGGGCAACATGTACGAGTTCGCCACGGCCACCGTGCTGGTCGCGGTCGTCGCCTTCTGGGTGTTCGCCCTGCGCTCGCCGGGCCTGCGGCACATCGGCGTGTTCGTGCTCGTGCCGGTGGTGCTCGGCATGGTCGGCATCGGGCTGTGGCTGTACGCCGACGCCGGTCCGCTGGTCGCGGCGCTGCGGTCGAGCTGGCTGGCCGTCCACGTGTCGACGGCGATCCTCGGGTTCGGCATCTTCTTCGTCAGCGGCATCGCCAGCGTGCTGTACCTGGTGCGGTCCCGGCGCGAGGCCACGGTGGCCGCGGGCGGCTCCGGCGGGGAGCCGGCCGCGCCGGGCATCCTCGACCGGCTGCCCTCGGCCGCGGCGCTCGACCGCGTGGCGCACCGCACCGCCGTCTTCGGCTTCCCGATCTGGACGTTCGCCGTCATCGCCGGCGCGATCTGGGCCGAGAGCGCGTGGGGCCGGTTCTGGGGCTGGGACCCCAAGGAGACCTGGGCGTTCATCGCGTGGGTGGTCTACGCGGGCTACCTGCACGCGCGCACGACGGCGGGCTGGCGCGGCCGGCCCGCGGCGTGGGTGAACGTCGTCGGGCTGGGCGTGATGATCTTCAACCTGCTCTACGTGAACATGGTCTCGACCGGCCTGCACAGCTACGGCGGCGTCAGCTGAGCCCAGGCGGGAGCACTCGCCCCGTGACGGCGGGCGGGGGCGCGTGCTTCCATGCCCCCATGGGCAGGCACAGCGCCGCGGACGGGGCGTCCCGGCAGGGAGACATCGGCTGGCCGGCGCCGCCGCGGAAGGGCGAGGGGCTCGGCTGGCCCGGGGACCTCGACGAGTCCGCGCACGACCCGGCCGAACCGGCGCCGGACGGGCGCCGCCCGGCGGGGATCAGCTCGGCCGCCTGAACCCGTCGTCAGGCGCCGGGGTTCTCGCCGCGGCTGCGGCGCCGGTCGAGCTCGCGCAGGAAGTCGGGGTCGTCGTCGGGGGCGACCGGACGGCGCGGGCGCTGGGGCCGCACCCGGGGCGCGCGCGGCGGTCGCGGCGCCGACAGCCCACCGCCGTTGCCCGCCGCGGTCGCGGCGCGCATGAGCAGCACCACCACGCCGACCGCCACCAGAAGGACCACCAGGAACGCCGCCACCGGCCCACCACCCCCTCGTCGGCCTCCAATGTACGTCCGCGTGAATACTCGGTGGCGGGCAGCGAGCGCCGCTGCTCCGAACCGCAGGACGGAGACGCACCATCGACGCCGTGGACCGGCAGCTCATCGACCTGCTGCGCGCCAACGGGCGGGCCAGCTACGCCGAGCTGGCCCGGCAGGTCGGCCTGTCCTCGCCCGCCGTGCACGAGCGCGTGGGCAAGCTCGAGGCGGCCGGGGTGATCACCGGCTACCGCGCGGTGGTCGAGCCGACGGCGCTCGGCCTCGACGTCACCGCGCTGGTCGGCGTCATCGAGAGCGACGCGGTCGACGAGACCGGCGTCGAGGAGGCGCTGCGCGCCATGCCGCAGGTCGAGGACTGCTGGCGGGTGGCCGGCAACGAGGGCTACGTGCTCAAGGTCCGGGTTCCCGACATCCCCGCCCTGGAGGCGAGCATCAGCGCGATCAACCGGATCCGGGGCGTCGCCCGCACCCGGACCACCGTCGTCCTCTCGACGAAGTGGGAGGGGCGCCATGGCCGCGTCGACGCCTGATCCCGTCCCGGCCGGTCCCGCGGGGCCGGACGGCGGGCCCGCCACACCGCCCCGGGTCGCCCCGTGGCTGCTGCTCTACACGTTCGGCCGCCTGGCGATCGCCGCGGCGCTGGTCGCGGTGCTGTGGGTCGCCGGGCTGGGCAGCTACGCCGGCCTGCTCTTCGGCGTGCTGCTGTCCATGCCGATCGCCTACCTCGTGCTGCGCCCCGTGCGGGACCGGCTCACCGAGGCCCTGGCCGCCCGCAGCGTCGCCCGGCAGGCGGCCAAGGAGGACCTGCGCGCCCGCCTGAGCGGCGACGAACCGGCCGCCTGACCCCCCTGTCCGGCGGGAGCGGTCAGGCGGTGGCGACGGTCTCGCTGACCCGCGCGAGCACGTCCATGTTGAACGTCTCCGTGGCCTGCACGTAGGCCCACCGCCGCTGCGGCGTCGCTCCGAAACGGGCTTTCTGCAGGTCGGCGCTCATCCCGTACAGCACGTGCGGCAGCCCGTGCCGCTGCGCGCTCCGCAGCGCCTGGAAGAGCAGCTGCTGGTAGCTGTTGTGGGTCGGCACGTAGGAGTAGTCGAGGCCGACGAACACCGGGGCGACGTGCCCGTCCGCGCCGGGGAAGACGTGCTGCGCGGCGAAGGCCACCGGGCCGGAGGCGCGGTCCGGCAGGTGCAGCAGCACGACCTCCCACCCCGGCGACTCGAGGACGGCGTCGACGACCCGGCGGGGCAGCGGGAAGACGTTGAGCTCGAACGAGCGGGCGTGCACGGCGCGGTACATCCGGTACAGCTCGTCGCGCACGCACGGCTTCAGCGCCCGCGCCTCGCGGCTGCCGCCGCGGAGCACCTGCACCCGGTAGGCCGGCTCCCACGACAGCACGCGGGTGCGCTGGTGGTAGCGGTGCTTGCGGGTCAGCTGGCCCAGGAAGGCGTCGTCGTCGGCGAAGTCGACCTCGCGGTGCCAGGTGCTCCAGATCGGCAGCCGCATGAGGCCCTCGCCGAGCAGGAAGTCGTGCAGCTCGTCGTCGTCGGGCAGGTCGCGCAGGACGACGCCCGCGGCGGCGGCGAGGTCCTCCTCCCGGCGGGCGGCGCGCAGGATCATCCGCAGGGCGCCCCGCCAGTCGCGGCCGCGGTCGAGGTAGAGGTGGTTGCCCTCGGTGAGCAGCGAGCCCATGCCGACCATCGTCGAGGTGAGGTGGTAGCTGTCGGCGTTCTCGATCCGCCGCCGCTCGATCTCCCGCGACACCGCCGCGGAGGAGAGCATGTCGTCCTTCCACAGCGCGGTCGTGAAGAAGGTCGCGGCCACCGGCGCGCCGGTGTCGTCGCGGACGACGAAGTAGTGGAAGTCCCAGGCGTCCTCGGTCTGGCCGGCCGCGCCGGTGCCGCCGGTGTCGAACACCGACTCGAGGGTGCGCAGCGCGTGCGCGGAGAAGGCCCCGCGGGCGCCGAGCAGCCGGTCCCACTCCGCGGTGTCGACGCCGTCGATCGAGCGGTGGTGCTCCAGGCGCAGCGCGGGCTTGGTGCGCGGCGCCGTCTCGGCGCCCATGACCTTGCGGCCGCGCAGCTGGCGGGCGAACGCCCGGTGCAGGTCGTCGACCGAGGCGCCCTCGTCGGTGATGGCGGCCGGCAGGTGCTCGGCCAGGGCCGCCACCATGCCGGCGACGTCGTCCGCGGTGTGGTGCGCGGTGATGGTCAGCCGCGCGCCGCTGCGCTTGGCCGGGACGGCGGGGAACGACGCCGTGTTGACGTGGAAGCCGGCGGAGCGCAGCCGCTCCACCAGCCGGTAGGCGACCGACGAGACGCCCGCCCCGACGCAGCGGATCGGCGTCTCCGACTCCGACACCACCGGCAGCCCGGCCTCCGCGGCGAGCCGGTTGAACAGCCGGATGCGGTCGAGCAGCAGCGCCTGCCGCTCGGCGACCTCGGGGGTGAGGTGCAGCCGGGCCGAGGCCAGGATCGCGCCGAGCATCGGCGGCTGGACCGGTCCGGAGAAGATCAGCGGCCCACCCAGCCGCAGCACCCGGCCGCGGGTGCGCTCGTCCGGGAAGGTGATCGCCCCGCCGGACGCGGCGAAGGACTTGTTCAGCGAGGCGGCGACCACCGTGCGGGCCAGCGTCCCGGGGGAGAGGTGCTCGAGGGCGTGCCCGCGGCCGTGCCGGCCGGTCCACGAGACGGCGTGCGCGTCATCGATGTAGAGCCAGAGGTTCTCGTACCGCGCGGCGAGGTCGTCGAGCTCCGCGGTCGGCATCAGGTCGGCGTACATGGAGTAGAGCCCGTCGGCGGCGTACCAGACCCGCCGGTGGGTCTTGCGGTAGGTCGCCAGCCGCTTCTCCAGCGTGTGCAGGTCGCTGTGCGGGACGAGCTCCACCTTGGCGCCGGTGGCCGCGACCAGCTTGGCCGCCGTCTGCACCGAGTTGTGCACCTGGTGGTCCAGCAGCAGCACGTCGCGCTCGCCGATCAGCGTCGGCATCGCCGACAGGTGCCCCATGGTCGTGGACGGCGTGACGATCACGCCGCGCCCGAACAGGCCGGCGAGCGTCTCCTCGACCTCCCGGTACAGCGGCGCGGAGGCGTACACGCGCGAGGAGGAGAACTGCGTGCCGAACCGCTCCACCGCCTCGACGACGCCGGCCTTGAGCGCCGGGTGCGTCTCCAGGCCGAGGTAGGAGCAGGAGCCGAAGTTGACCATCCGGCGGCCGTCGATGGTCACGTGGCGGCCGTCCAGGGCGCCGTCCTCGACGTGGTTGAGCAGCAGGCCTCGCCGGACACCGTCGGAGACGACCTCGTCCACGGCGTTCAGCACGTCCTCAGCAGTGGCCACCGGATCCCCCTACGTCGCGCCTGCTCCCAGACTCCCTACGGCTGCAGCGGGCCCTACCCGGAGAGTCTTCCGCGAGTTTCACCTCATCCGGTGACCGCGAGACCCCCTCCGAGCAGCACTCCCGTCGCCAAGGTGACCAGGCCGGTGCCCTGGAGGGCACCGATCAGGGCCGGTCCTCTCCCCCCGCCGAGCACCGTCCGTGCAGGTCGGACGGCGAGCGGCGCGGCGAGCAGTGCGACCAGCGCCCACGGGCGCTCGAGGCCGATCAGCACGATGACGACGAAGGTTGCCAGGAGCAACCCTACGTAACCCAGCCGCGTCGCGCGGTCCCCGACGACCACGGCGAGCGTCCGCTTCCCGACGGCGGCGTCGCCCTCGATGTCGCGCAGGTTGTTCACCACGAGGATCGCGACGATCGTCAGACCGACCGGGACGGCGGCGGCGAACGCCAGCCCCTCCAGCGACCGGGTCTGCACGTAGGTCGTCCCCACGACGGCCACCAGGCCGAAGAACACGAAGACGAAGACCTCGCCGAGCGCCCGGTAGCCGTAGGGGATCGGGCCGCCGGTGTAGGTCCAGGCGGCGGCGATGCAGACCGCGCCGACCGCGACCAGCCACCAGCTCGACAGGGCGGCCAGCGCCAGACCGGCCACCGCGGCCACGCCGAAGGCCAGCGCCGCCGCCACCAGCACCTGGCGGGGAGTCGCCGCCCCGGAGCCGACGAGCCGCATCGGCCCCACCCGGTCGGCGTCGGTGCCGCGCGTGCCGTCGGAGTAGTCGTTGGCGTAGTTCACCGCCACCTGCAGCGCGAGCGCGACGACCAGGGCGAGCAGCGCGGGGACCGGCCGGAACCCGTCGAGCGCCGCCGCGGCGCCGGTGCCGGCCAGCACCGGGGCGACGGCGGCGGGCAGGGTGCGCGGCCGGGCTCCGGCCAGCCACTGGGCGGGGGTGGCCATCAGCCGAGGCTCCGGGCCACGCCGCGGCGGTCCGGCTTGCCGGTGTGCAGCACCGGGACGGCGCCGATCGTGTGCAGCTCCCGCGGCGCGGCGGGGGCGCCGAGCCGCTCGGCCACCCACGGGCGCAGCTCCGCCAGCGTCGGCCGCGCACCCGGCGAGGGGACGACGGCGGCGACCACCCGCTGCCCCCACTCCTCGTCGGGCCGGCCGAACACCACGGCGTCGGCGACGGCGGCGTGCTCCCGCAGCGCCGCCTCCACCGCCTGCGGCGCCACGTTGACCCCGCCGGTGACCACCACGTCGTCCAGCCGCCCGTGCACCGTCAGCCGGCCGTCGGCGTCGACCGACCCGGCGTCGCGGGTGCGGAACCAGCCGCCGGCGAAGGCCTCCGCCGTCCCCACCGGGTCGAGGCGGTAGCCCAGCGCCAGCGTGGGTCCGGCGAGCTCCACGCCGCCGGCGACCCGCACCCGCACCCCGTCGAGCGGGACGCCGTCGTACACGCAGCCGCCCGCCGTCTCGGTCATGCCGTAGGTGGTCACCGCGGCGACGCCGGCGGCGCGGGCGCGCGCGAGCAGTGCCGCATCGGTCGCCGCCCCGCCGACCAGGACGGCGTCGAAGGCGGCGAGCGCGGCGGGCTCCTGGTCGAGGGCGCGGCGCAGCTGGGTGGGCACGAGCGCGGTGTAGCGCCGCCCCGCGGGCATGCGGTCCAGCGCGGCGGCCAGCGGTTCGCCGTCGCCGAGCACGGTGGTCTCCCGGTCGGCGACGATGCCGCGGCAGAGGACCTGCAGCCCGGCGATCGCCGAGACCGGCAGCGCGAGCAGCCACGCCCCGGGCCCGCCGAGCCGCTCGTGCGTGGCGGTCGCCGACGCGGTCAGCGCGCCGGCGGGCAGCAGCACCCCGCGCCCGCCGCCGGTCGACCCCGAGGTGACGACGACGAGGTCGGCGCCGTCCTCGAGCGGCTCGTCGGGGCGGAGCACCGCGCGGGCGGCCTCGACCGCGGCCGGCGGTCCGGCGGGGAGAACGGCGAGGGGGGTGGATCCGGCCAGGCAGGCGCGCACCGCGGGCTCGACGACGCCGCGCACCTCGGCCTCGGACCGGCCGGGCGCTCGCAGGAGGAAGAGCTGCCGGGCCACGGCGGGCAAGCCTACGTCGCTGCCGACCTAAGCTGATCGGCGTGATGTCGGCGCAGGTGTACTCCGTGCCGATGCGCACCCGCTTCCGCGGCATCGACGTCCGCGACGGCGTGCTGGTGCACGGCCCGGCCGGCTGGGGCGAGTTCTCCCCGTTCTGGGACTACGACGTCGCCGAGAGCCGCCGCTGGTGGGCCGCCGCCGAGGAGGCCGCGGTGCACGGCTGGCCGGAGCCGGTCCGCGACGCCGTCCCGGTCAACGTCACCGTGCCCGCCGTCGACGCCGAGCGGGCGCACGCGATCGTGGCCGCCTCCGGCTGCCGCACCGCCAAGGTCAAGGTGGCCGAGCCGGGGCAGACGGCCGCCGACGACCTCGCGCGGGTCGAGGCGGTGCGCGACGCGCTCGGCCCGGCCGGCGCCGTCCGCGTCGACGCCAACGCCGCGTGGGACGTCGACACCGCGGTCGCGCGCATCACCGAGCTCGACCGGGCGGTGGGCCTGGAGTACGTCGAGCAGCCCTGCGCCGCCCTCGACGAGCTGGCCGCGCTGCGCCGGCGGACCGACGTGCGGGTGGCCGCCGACGAGGTGGTGCGCCGGTCGGCCGACCCGCTCGCCGTCGACCTGCGCGAGGCCTGCGACGTCGTCGTCCTCAAGGTGCAGCCGCTCGGCGGGGTGCGCGCGGCGCTGCGGGTCGCCGAGGCGCACGGCCTGCCGTGCGTGGTCTCCAGCGCCCTGGAGTCGTCGGTGGGGATCGCCGCCGGTGTCGCGCTGGCCGCGGCGCTGCCCGAGCTGCCGTTCGCCTGCGGCCTGGCCACCGTCGCGCTGTTCACCGACGACGTCACCAGCGCGCCGCTGCTGCCGGTCGACGGCACGCTGCCGGTCGCCCGCCCGGAGCCCGACCGGCTGCCCGCCGTGGCCGCCGACCCGGCGACCGACGCCCGCTGGCGGGCCCGCCTCGACGCGGTGCGGGCCGCGTGAACCCGTCCACCGCGTTCGCCCGGGTCCTCGTCGACGAGCTGGTGCGCGGCGGCGTCACCGACGCCGTGCTCGCCCCCGGCTCGCGGTCGGCGCCGGTGGCGCTCGCCCTCGCCGCGGCCGAGCGGGCCGGCCGCGTGCGGCTGCACGTGCGCATCGACGAGCGGACGGCGGCGTTCCTGGCCCTCGGCCTGGCCAAGGCGTCGGGCCGCCCGGTGCCGGTGCTGACCACGTCGGGGACGGCGACCGCCCACCTGCACGCCGCCGTGCTCGAGGCCGACGCCAGCGGGGTGCCGCTCCTGGCGCTGACCGCCGACCGGCCGCCGGAGCTGCGCTCGACCGGCGCCAACCAGACCGTCGACCAGGTCGGGCTGTACGGCGGCGCGGTGCGCTGGGCCGCCGACGTCGGCGTGCCCGAGGCGGGGCGGGAGCACGCGCAGAACCGGTACTGGCGCTCGCTGGTGGCCAAGGCGCTGCTCGTCGCCACCGGCGCGCTGTCGGCCGAGCCCGGGCCGGTGCACCTCAACCTGCCCTTCCGCGAGCCGCTGCTGCCCGACGAGGAGCCGCCCGCCGAGCCGGCGGGGCCGTGGGCGGGGCGCCCCGACGGGCGGCCCTGGACCGAGGCCGCCCTGGCGCCGGTCGCCGTGCGGTCGGCGCCGTCGGGGGTGCCGCGCACGCTGCTCATCGCGGGGGACGCTCCCGACGCGCTCGGCCGGGCCGCCGCGGTGCTCGCCGACGAGCGCGGGTGGCCGGTCGTGGCCGAGCCGAGCAGCGGCGCCTGCGGCGCGGGCGGCGCCGTGCGCTGCGGACCGCTCGTGCTCGGGGTGCCGGGCTGGCTGGCCGAGCACCGCGCCGAGCGGGTCCTGGTCGTCGGCCGGCCGACGCTCTCCCGCCCGGTCTCGGCGCTGCTGGCCGATCCGTCGGTGCGCGTCGAGACGGTGGCCGCCAGCCCCCGTTGGGCCGACGCCCCGCGCAGCAGCGAGCTGGTCTCCGTCGGCACGGCGGTCGACCCGCCGGCCGAGGCGATGGCCGAGGGGTGGCGGACGGCGTGGGCCGACGCCGCCGCACGGGTCGGGGCGGCGGTCGACGCCGTCCTCGACGCCGCCCCCGGCCTGACCGGCGCCCGGCTGGCCCGCGACGTGCTGGCCGCGCTGCCGCCCGGGGCCCTGCTGGTGCTCGGCTCGTCGACGCCGGTGCGCGACGTCGACCGCCTCGCCGTCCCCCGTGGCGACCTGACCGTGCTGGCCAACCGCGGGGTGGCCGGCATCGACGGCACCGTCTCCACCGCGCTGGGCGCCGCGCTGGCCCACGACGGCCCGGCGTTCGCCCTGCTCGGCGACCTCACGCTGCTGCACGACCTGACCGGCCTGCTCGGCGGCGAGGGCGAGCGGCTGCCCGACCTCGTCCTCGTCGTCCCCGACAACGACGGCGGCGGCATCTTCGCCCAGCTGGAGCCGGGGGAGGACCGGTACGCGGCCGACTACCGCCGGGTGTTCGGCACCCCGCACGGCCGCGACCTCGTCGACGTGGCCCGCGCGCTGGGCTGGCCGGCGACCGCGGTGACGACGCCGGAGCAGCTGGCGCCGGCGCTGGCGGAGGGCGGTCCGCGGGTGGTCGTCGTCCGCACCGACCAGCGCGCCGAGGCGACGCTGGCCCGTGACCTGCGCGCGGCCGCCGCCGCGGCCCTCGGTCAGTAGCCCACCCCTGCCGAGATCACGCGATCTCGGCGCCGCAGCGCCGCTGACGTGCCGAGATCACGCGATCTCGGCGGGGGGAGCCTCCCAGAACGAGACGTGGGAGCGGTGCAGCCAGCCGTCCACCCACGCCCGGTCGGGCTCGGGCGGGACGGCGGAGCCGTGCTGCAGCTCGGTGAGCCGGGCCTCGACGTCGGCGATCTGCTCCAGGACGTCGGCCAGCGCCACCTCGCCGCGGCGCACCGCCCGCAGCCGGGCGCGGTCGGGCTCGGGCACGGGCAGGGTGATCCGGCCGGTGCTCAGCAGCTCCACGCCCTGCACGCCCAGGCGCAGCGCGTGCATCGCGAACTTCGAGTCGTACCCGTGCGCCGCCACCAGCTCGGGCCGGTTGGTGTGGGCGCCCACGCCGCCGGTCATGGCCGCCCGCTGCGCCTGCAGGTAGCCGAGGAACCGCGCGCCCGCCCGGCGCGAGACGAACCGGTCGGCGTGCGCCACCAGCTCGGCGCCGTGCTCGTCGCGGTGCACGACCTCCTCGTCGGGCACGAAGAGCAGCAGCAGGATCGACGGGTTGCCCTCGCAGGCCAGCCGCGCCCACTTGCGCGCCGAGTAGACGACGACGTCGAGGTCGCCGGCGCCCGACCGGTTGGCCAGCCCGCCCGGGCGGTCCCACGCGGTGTGCCGGTGGTACTGCTCGAACGGCACGGTGGCCGTCGCGCCGACGCCGGCGGGCACGCGGGCCAGGCCGGTGACGAACACCGCCGGCTCGAGGCACAGACCCATCTCGTCGCGGTCGTCCTGACCGTGGACCGACGTCCCGTGCACGCCCGACCCGACCTGCGCGCGCAGCACGGTGCCGGCCTCGGCGATCCGCCGCGCCTCCTCGGAGGCGTGCGGATGGGCGAAGCCGGGGGGCAGCGAGCGGTCGCCGCGGATCACGGCGGGTCGGGCGGTCACCCGCGCACTGTGCCCCGGCGACCCCGCCGACGTCGCGCCGTTTGCCGCGATCGGCGTCCTCAGCCCTCCAGGGCGGCGCGGAAGGCGGCGAACTTCGCCTGGGTCTCGGCCAGCTCGGCCGCCGGGTCGGAGCCGGCGACGATGCCGCAGCCGGCGAACAGGCGGGCGCTGCACGGCTCGTCGGCGGTGATCTCCGCGCACCGCAGGGCCAGGCCGAACTCGCCGTCGCCGCGGGCGTCGAGCCAGCCGACGGGGCCGGCGTAGCGGCCGCGGTCCATGCCCTCCAGCTCGCCGATCAGGGCGACCGCCTCGGCGGTGGGCGCCCCGCCGACGGCGGCGGTGGGGTGCACGGCACCGATCAGCTCGAGCAGCCCGGCGCGGCTGCTGCGCCGCTGCACCCCGTGGACGTCGGTGGCCAGGTGCCGGACGTTGGCCAGCGTCAGCAGCTCCGGCTCCGCGGGCGCCGACAGGTCGGTGCAGTACGGCTGCAGCGCGCGGACCAGGGAGTCCACCGCGAACGCGTGCTCGGCGCGGTCCTTGCCCGACGCCAGCAGCTCCGCGGCCAGCCGCTCGTCCTCGGCGCCCGCGCCGCGCGGGGCGGTGCCGGCCAGCACCCGGGCCGACAGCGCGCGGCCAGTGCGGCGCAGCAGCAGCTCGGGCGTCGCGCCGAGCAGCCCGTCGACGGCGAAGGTCCAGCAGCCGGGGAAGCGGGCGGCGAGCCGGCGCAGCAGCCGGCGGGGGTCGAGCGGGACGTCGGAGGTGACCAGCAGGTCGCGGGCGAGCACCACCTTGGCCAGGTCGCCGGCGGTGATCCGCTCGACGGCGGTGGCGACGGCGGCGCTCCACCGCACCGGGTCCAGCGCGCCGTCGGCGTAGCGCAGGCGGCCCGGGTCGCCGTCGTCGGCGGCCGACCGGGTGGCCGCGGCGGCCAGCGCCCGCCGCGGGTCGGCCCCCTGCGCCGTCGTCACCCAGGCGACGCCGTCCCGCCGGCCGACGACGACCTCGGGGACGACGAACACCGACGTCCCGGCCACCGGGTCGAACGCGACGGAGGCGAACAGCACCGGGCCCGAGCCGGGGACGGCGAGGCGGTCGTCGACCACCGCGCCGGCGGTGTAGCCGGCCCACCACCGGGCCGCCTCGGCCAGCGCGCCGGGTCCGGTCACCTCGAGCCGGGCCGCCTCGCCCCAGCCGACCAGCCCCTCGCCGTGGCGCACCCAGGACAGCGCGCCCTCGGACGGCAGCGCGTCGAGCAGCGCCGGCGCACCCTCCAGCCGGACGGACGCGAACGCGCGCGCGGCCTCCGGCGAGGTCACGGCGGCCGCTGTCACGGGGCAAGCGTATGAGCACGGGTAGCGTCGCCGCCGTGGGAGACCGGGGAGAGACGGCGCACACCGCCGGTGTGCGGGCCGGGCTGGACAAGCAGCCGGCCGAGGTCGCCGCCATGTTCGACCGGGTCGCGCGCCGCTACGACCTCACCAACACGGTGCTCTCCGGCGGCCGCGACGCCGCCTGGCGGCGGGCCACCCGCGAGGCGCTCGACCCGCGTCCGGGCCAGGTCGTCCTCGACGTCGCGGCGGGGACGGCGGTCTCCACGGTGGAGCTGGCCGCCGGCGGGGCGACGGCGATCGCGCTCGACTTCTCCCAGGGGATGCTGCACGCCGGTGCCGGCCGGCCGGTGCCCAAGGTGGCCGGCGACGCGATGGCGCTGCCGCTGGCCGACCACAGCGTCGACGGCGTCGTCATCTCCTTCGGGCTGCGGAACGTCGCCGACCCCGACGCCGCGCTGCGCGAGTTCCACCGGGTCACCCGCCCGGGCGGCACGCTGGTCGTCTGCGAGTTCTCCAGCCCCACCTGGGCGCCGTTCCGCACCGTGTACACCGAGTACCTGATGCGGGCGCTGCCGCGCATCGCGCGCACGGTGAGCAGCAACCCCGACGCCTACGTCTACCTGGCGGAGTCGATCCGCGCCTGGCCCGACCAGCGCGCGCTGGCCGCCCGGCTGCAGGGGGCCGGCTGGTCCGACGTCGCCTGGCGCGACCTCACCGGCGGCATCGTCGCGCTGCACCGGGGCCGACGCCGGGACTAGCGTTCCGGCATGACGATGCCGCCGCCGGAGCCGTCGCCCACGCCGCAGCCGCCGACGCCGATCGACCCGCTGCCGCCGCCCGCGCCCGCGCCGCCCGCGCCCGTGCCGAGCCCGACCGACCCGATCGCCCCGCCGCCGTCGGGACCGCAGCCGGTCTGACCCGGCGTCATGGCGCGCAGGCCGTTCGCCGACCGGCGCGACGCCGGCCGCGCGCTCGGCGCCGCCCTCGCCGCGCGGCTGGGCGAGCCGGCGGACGCCGTCGTCCTCGGTCTGCCGCGCGGGGGCGTGGTCGTCGCCGCCGAGGTGGCGGCCGCGCTGGGCGCGCCGCTGGACGTGGTCGCGGTCCGCAAGCTGGGCCTGCCGTGGCAGCCCGAGCTGGCCATGGGGGCGATCGCCGCCGCGGGGGACGCCGTCGAGGCGGTCCGCACCGAGGCCGTCCTCGCCCGGGTGGACGTCGACCCGGCCGACTTCGCCGCCGTCCGCGAGCGCGAGCTGGCCGAGCTGCGCCGCCGGGAGCAGGCCTACCGCGCCGGCCGCGACCCCCTCCCGCTCACCGGCCGCACCGTCGTCGTGGTGGACGACGGCCTGGCCACCGGGGCCACCATGCGGGCCGCCGTCGCCGCGGTCCGCCGCTCGGCGCCCGCCCGGGTCGTGGTCGCCGTCCCCGTCGGTTCCCCGCACACCTGCGCCGACCTGGCGGCGCTCGTCGACGACGTGGTCTGCCTCTGGGCGCCCGAGGGCTTCTCGGCGGTCGGCCAGGGCTACGGGGACTTCGGCGCGACCACCGACGCCGAGGTGGTGGCGGCCCTCTCCCGCCGCTGACCAGGTCCGATGCGGCCGGGCCGGGAACGGGCGGGTGTCCGGCGCGGCACCAAGCGGTAACGGTTCCCGGGGCCCGCTGTCATCTTCGACACATGTCGGCCTAGACTCGGGACAGCAGACTTTGTGAAGCTTTTCACAAAGTCCGGGGAGACCCTCGGAGCCGGGAGAAGGGGTTGCCGTGCCGACGGACGGACGCGCGCCGCTGCGCGCCGACGTGGTCGTCGTGGGCGCGGGCCCGGCCGGCTCCGCGGCGGCGTGGGCGCTGGCCACCGCCGGCCTCGACGTCGTCGTCCTGGAGAAGTCGCTGTTCCCGCGCGAGAAGGTCTGCGGCGACGGGCTCACCCCGCGCGGGGTCAAGGCCCTCGACGACATGGGCATCGACACCTCGCCGGCGGCCGGCTGGGTCCGGCACAGGGGCTTGCGCGTCTTCGGCGGCGGCGAGGTGGTCGAGGTCGACTGGCCGCAGCTCGACCGCTGGCCGGGCTACGGCCTCATCCGCTCGCGCCGCGACCTCGACGCGGTGCTGGCCGCGCACGCCGCCGCGGCCGGCGCCCGGGTGCACCACGAGGTCACCGTCACCGAGCCGCTGCTCGACGACGCCGGCCGGGTGGCCGGGGTGCGCGCGCAGGTCGGCGCGGGCAAGGAGCCCGCCGAGTGGCGCGCCCCGCTGGTGATCTCCGCCGAGGGGCTCTCCGGCCGGCTGGCCAAGTCGCTGGGGCTGGTCCGCCGCGAGGACCGGCCGCTCGGCGTCGCCGTCCGCCGGTACGTCGCGACGCCGCGGACCCACGACGACTACCTCGACATCTCCTTCGACCTGACCGCCGACGGCCCGGACGCCGACTCGATGCCCGGCTACGGCTGGTCGTTCGGCATGGGCGACGGGACGGCGAACGTCGGCTTCGGCCTGCTCGACACCCGCCGGTCGGGGGAGACCGACCACCGGGCGGTCTTCCGCCGCTGGGTCGAGACGCTCCCGCCGGAGTGGCAGCTGGGAGAGGAGCACGCCGTCACCCCGGTGCGCGGCGCCGGGCTGCCGATGGCGCTCAACCGCGGCCCGGCGTACACCCGCGGGCTGCTGCTGGCCGGCGACGCCGCCGGCACGGTCAACCCGTTCAACGGCGAGGGCATCAGCTACGCGATGGAGACCGGCCTGCTGGCGGCCGAGACCGCCGCGGCGGCGCTCGCCCGCCCGGCCGGCCCGGCGCGCGAGGCGGTGCTGCGCCGCTACCCCGAGCGGCTGCGCGCCGAGTACGGCGCCCACCACCGGCTGGGCATGGGTTTCCTGGCCCTGCTGGCCCGCCCCGACCTGGTCCGCTTCGCCGCCGCGCACGGCCTCAAGCGGCCGGCGCTGGTCCGCGGCGCGCTGCGGCTGATGGGCAACCTGAGCGACGGGCGGCACGGCGACGGCGTCGACCGCGCGCTCGCCGTCCTGCACCGGCTGGCCCCGGCGGTCTGACGTGTCTCATCTCACAGCACGAACACATGTCGACACGCTGCGTGAAGACCTGGCCGTTTACCGGAACGTGATCGACCTCACCGTAGGGTGCCGCTGATGCTCTCGACCTACGTCCCGATCGTCGGGCTCTTCGCGCTGGCCGCGGCGTTCGCGCTGTTCTCGGTGACCGTCGCCCCGTTCGTGGGGCCCCGGCGGTTCAACCGGGCGAAGCTCGAGGCCTACGAGTGCGGCATCGAGCCGGTCGACCAGCCGCTCAACGGGGGCCGGTTCCCCGTCCGCTACTACCTGACGGCGATGCTCTTCATCGTCTTCGACATCGAGATCGTCTTCCTCTACCCCTGGGCGGTCGCCAACGACGCCCTCGGGCTGTTCGGGCTGGTCGAGATGGTCGTCTTCATCGCCACCGTCTTCCTCGCCTACGCCTACGTCTGGCGTCGCGGCGGGCTGGACTGGGACTGAGACACCGGGAAAGGCATCTGACATGGGTCTCGAGGAGAAGCTCCCCGGCGGCGTCCTGCTGACGACCGTCGAGAAGCTCGTGAACTGGACGCGCAAGTCCTCGCTGTGGCCGGCGACCTTCGGCCTGGCCTGCTGCGCGATCGAGATGATGGCCACCGGGGCCGGCCGCTACGACCTGGCCCGGTTCGGCATGGAGGTCTTCCGCGCCTCGCCGCGGCAGGCCGACCTGATGATCGTGGCCGGCCGGGTGAGCCAGAAGATGGCGCCGGTCCTGCGCCAGATCTACGACCAGATGCCCGAGCCGCGCTGGGTGCTGGCCATGGGCGTGTGCGCCAGCTCCGGCGGCATGTTCAACAACTACGCGGTCGTGCAGGGCGTCGACCACATCGTCCCGGTGGACATGTACCTGCCGGGCTGCCCGCCGCGGCCGGAGATGCTCACCGACGCCATCCTCAAGCTGCACCACAAGATCATGAACGAGCCGCTCGGCCCCAAGCGCGCCCGCCAGCTGGCCCGCGAGCAGGAGGAGGGCACCGCCAAGGAGCTGCACGTCGAGATGCCCTCCACCGTGCGCGCGAACAAGGAGCTGCGCCGCGCGTACGAGGAGGCCGCGGCCGAGGGCCGCACCGGCCAGTTCATGCTCGACCAGCGCAACGGCAACGCCGTGCTGCTGCCGGAGGAGCGACCGACCGGCATGGGGAAGGCCTGGCGATGACGGGTCCCGGCGACCGCAGCGGGCGCGAGGAGGCGTCGCAGGGCGCGAGCGCCCCGAGCGGCGGCTTCCGCAAGGGCGCCTTCGGCGTCAGCGGCAGCGGTGACACCTCCGGCTTCGGCGGCCTGGTGCGCGTGGAGCCGGGGGGCGCCGTCGCGCTGCACTCCACCGACCGGCCCTACGGCGGCTACTTCGACGAGGTCACCGACGCGCTGATCGAGGCCGTCGGCCGGGCCACCTACGACGCCGCGGTGCAGCGGGTGCTCGTCGACCGCGGCGAGATCACCTACTTCGTGCACCGGGAGCACCTGCTCACCCTCGTCGCCGCGCTCCGCGACGACGAGGCGCTGCGCTTCGAGCTGCTCTCCAGCGTCTCCGGCGTCGACTACCTCGACAGCGGCGGCCCGGTGGCCACGCCCGACCGCCCGCGGCTGCACGCCGTCTACCACCTGACCTCGATGACCTACCGCCGCCGGATCCGGCTGGAGGTCGCGGTGACCGCCGAGGACCCGCACATCCCCTCGGTCACCGGCATCTACCCGACGGCGGACTGGCACGAGCGGGAGACCTTCGACATGTTCGGGATCGTCTTCGACGGCCACCCGTCGCTGACCCGGATCCTCATGCCCGACGACTGGGACGGCCACCCCCAGCGCAAGGACTACCCGCTCGGCGGCGTCCCCGTGGAGTACCACGGCGCCGTCATCCCGCCGCCGGACACGCGGAGGAGCTACCGATGACCACCACGTCCGACCCGTACGCCGGCTCCCGCGAGACCACCGAGGGCCGCGTCTACACCGTCACCGGCGGGGACTGGGACGCCACCCTCGGCGCCGACCCGCACGAGGACGAGCGGCTCGTGGTCAACCTCGGCCCGCAGCACCCGTCGACGCACGGGGTGCTGCGGCTGGTGCTCGACCTCGAGGGGGAGACGGTCACCAAGGCGCGGGTGGTGATCGGCTACCTGCACACCGGGATCGAGAAGAACACCGAGTACCGCACCTGGACCCAGGGCACGACCTTCGTGACCCGGATGGACTACCTGGCCCCGCTGTTCAACGAGGCCGCCTACTGCCTGGCCGTCGAGAAGCTGCTCGGGATCGAGGCGCCGCCGCGGGCCCGGACGATCCGCGTGCTGGTCATGGAGCTCAACCGGATCGCCTCGCACCTGGTCGCGCTCGCCACCGGCGGCATGGAGCTCGGCGCGCTCACCGGCATGACCAACGGCTTCCGCGAGCGGGAGATCGTCCTCGACCTGCTCGAGGAGATCACCGGGCTGCGGATGAACCACGCCTACATCCGCCCCGGTGGCCTGGCCCAGGACCTGCCCGAGAGCGCCGAGGCGTCGATCCGGGAGTTCCTGCGGATCTTCCCCGCTCGGGTGGCCGGCCTGCACAAGCTGCTCACCGGCCAGCCGATCTGGCAGCGCCGGCTCAAGGACGTCGGCTACCTCGACGTCACCGGCTGCGTCGCGCTGGGCGTCACCGGCCCGATCCTGCGCGCCGCCGGCCTGCCCTGGGACCTGCGCAAGGTCGAGCCCTACCTGGGCTACGAGACCTACGACTTCGAGGTCCCGACCGCCGACACCTCCGACGCCTGGGGCCGCTACCTGGTGCGCGTCGCCGAGATCGGCGAGTCGCTCAAGTTGATCGAGCAGGCCCTGGACCGGCTCGAGCCCGGCCCCGTCATGGTCGAGGACCGCAAGATCGCCTGGCCCGCCCAGCTCTCGCTCGGCGCCGACGGCATGGGCAACTCCCTCGACCACGTCCGGCACATCATGGGGCAGTCCATGGAGGCCCTGATCCACCACTTCAAGCTGGTCACCGAGGGCTTCCGGGTGCCGGCCGGGCAGGTCTACGTGCCGATCGAGTCGCCCCGCGGGGAGCTCGGCTACCACGTGGTCAGCGACGGCAGCACCCGCCCGTGGCGCGTGCACGTGCGCGAACCCAGCTTCGTCAACCTGCAGGCGACGGCGGCGATGAGCGAGGGCGGCATGATCGCCGACGTCATCGCGGCCATCGCCTCGATCGACCCCGTGATGGGGGGAGTGGACCGATGAGCGCCCTTCCCGGTTCCGCCGAGGGGACGGCGGTCACCGGGCTGGACTCCAGCCCGGTGGAGCCGGCGCCCGCCGACCTCCCGCCGATCCCCGAGCGCGCGGTGGCCGAGGCCGCCGAGATCATCGCCCGCTACCCGGTGCCGCGGTCGGCGCTGCTGCCGATGCTGCACCTGGTGCAGAGCTACCAGGGCTACGTCTCGCCCGAGGGCGTCGCGTTCTGCGCCGAGCAGCTCCACCTGACGATGGCCGAGGTCGGCGCGGTCGCGACCTTCTACACGATGTACAAGCGCCGCCCGACCGGCCGGCACCTGGTCAGCGTGTGCACCAACACGCTGTGCGCCGTCCTCGGCGGCCAGCGCATCTTCGACGCGCTGTGCCAGGACCTCGGCGTCCACCACGACGAGACCGCCGCCGACGGCTCGATCACCCTCGAGCACGCCGAGTGCCTCGCCGCCTGCGACTACGCCCCCGTCGTCACGGTCGACTACGAGTTCTACGACCAGCAGGACGTCGAGAGCGCCCGCGAGCTGGTGGCGGCGCTGCGGCGCGGGGACAAGCCGCACCCCACCCGCGGCGCCCCGCTGACCGACTTCCGCGGCATCTCCCGGCAGCTCGCCGGCTTCTCGCAGTACGACGACGCCGCGCGCGACGCGGCGGTCGACGCCCCCGGCGAGTACGGGCCGACGCTGATCGGCGTCCGGCTGGCCGCCCAGCGCGGCGAGGCGGCACCGTTCCTGCCCGGCGCGGAGAAGCCGGAGGACAGCAGGGAGCGGCTGGTCGGGGAGCCCCGGTCGGCCACCCGGCCCACCGGCCAGACCGGGGAGACGCCCGAGAAGGAGGCCGCCGACGCCCGCGTCGCCGCGGCCGACAACCCGGCCGAGCGCGCCGGCGCCGCGCAGGCGCACCCCGACCAGGGCGCCGAGTACGGCCGCCGCCGCACCTCGAACCGGCGCGCCCGCCGCGGCACCGACACGCCCGCCGGCACCGAGCCCGGCACCTCCGGCCAGGGCCCGCAGAAGGAGGCCTGACGAGATGCCCCTCGCCCCCGTCCTCACCGCCCGCTGGGACGCCGACAGGTCCTGGCGGCTGTCGACCTACGAGTCCCTCGACGGCTACGTCGGCCTGCGCAAGGCGCTGACGATGACGCCCGACGAGCTCGTGACGATGGTCAAGGACTCCGGCCTGCGCGGCCGCGGCGGCGCCGGCTTCCCGACCGGCATGAAGTGGAGCTTCATCCCGCAGCCCAAGCCGGGGGAGACCCCGACCGGCCCGGCGGCGATGCCCAAGTACCTCGTGGTCAACGCCGACGAGGGCGAGCCGGGCACCTGCAAGGACCTGCCGCTGATGATGGCCGACCCGCACTCCCTCATCGAGGGCGTGATCATCGCGTCGTACGCCATCCGCTCGCACTTCGCCGCCATCTACGTGCGCGGCGAGGCCGTGCACGCCCACCGCCGGCTGGTCAGCGCGGTCGAGGAGGCCTACGCGGCCGGCTACCTGGGGCGCGACGTCCTGGGGTCGGGCTACGACCTCGAGCTGGTCGTGCACGCCGGCGCCGGCGCGTACATCTGCGGCGAGGAGACGGCGCTGCTCGACTCGCTGGAGGGCTACCGCGGCCAGCCCCGGCTCAAGCCGCCGTTCCCCGCGGTAGCCGGTCTCTACGGCGCGCCCACGGTGATCAACAACGTGGAGACGCTGGCCAGCGTGCCGTTCATCGTCCGGGGCGGCGCCGACTGGTTCAAGGAGTTCGGCCCGGAGAAGTCGCCCGGCCCGAAGATCTACTCGCTGTCCGGCCGCGTCGTCCGCCCCGGCCAGTACGAGGCCCCCATGGGGACGACGATGCGCGAGCTGCTCGAGATGGCCGGCGGCATCCGCCCCGGGCACGAGCTGAAGTTCTGGACGCCGGGCGGGTCCTCGACGCCGTACTTCACCGCCGAGCACCTCGACGTCCCGCTCGACTTCGACTCCGTCGCCGCCGCGGGCTCGATGCTCGGCACCACCGCGCTGATGGTCTTCGACGAGACCGACTCGATCGTCGAGGCGACGCTGCGGTTCACCGAGTTCTACGCGCACGAGAGCTGCGGCAAGTGCACCCCGTGCCGCGAGGGGACCTACTGGCTCGTCCAGATCCTCGAGCGGCTGGTGCACGGCAGGGGGACGGCGGCCGACCTCGACCTGCTGACCGACACCTGCGACAACATCCTCGGCCGCTCCTTCTGCGCCCTGGGCGACGGCGCGACCAGCTGCATCGCCAGCTCGCTGAAGTACTTCCGCGACGAGTACGTCGCCCTGCTGCCCCCGGAGGAGCAGGCCCGCCTGGGCCGCTCGCTCCCGATCGAGCCCGTGAAGGTCGGTGCCGCATGACCGTCACACCCGCCAGCCCGCAGCCGGCGCCCGCCGTGCCGCCCGGCGCGCCGGGCCCGCACACCCCGCCGGACGCCGTGCACTGCACCATCGACGGCTTCGACGTCGCCGTCCCCAAGGGGACGCTGATCATCCGGGCCGCCGAGATGATCGGTGTGCAGATCCCGCGGTTCTGCGACCACCCGCTGCTCGAGCCGGTCGGCGCCTGCCGGCAGTGCCTGGTCGAGGTGGAGGGCCAGCGCAAGCCGGTGGCCTCCTGCACCATGCCGGTGACCGAGGGCATGGTCGTGAAGACGCAGCTCTCCAGCGACGTCGCCGACAAGGCGCAGCAGGGCACGATGGAGCTGCTGCTCATCAACCACCCGCTGGACTGCCCGGTCTGCGACAAGGGCGGCGAGTGCCCGCTGCAGAACCAGGCGATGAGCAACGGCCGCGCCGAGAGCCGGTTCGTCGACGTCAAGCGGACCTACCCCAAGCCGCTGCCGATCTCCTCGCAGGTGCTGCTCGACCGCGAGCGCTGCGTGCTCTGCGCCCGCTGCACCCGCTTCTCCGACCAGGTGGCCGGCGACCCGTTCATCGAGCTGTTCGAGCGGGGCGCGCTGCAGCAGGTCGCGATCTACGAGGACGAGCCGTTCGAGTCCTACTTCTCCGGCAACACCACGCAGATCTGCCCGGTCGGCGCGCTCACCAGCGCCGCCTACCGCTTCCGCGCCCGCCCGTTCGACCTGCGCAGCGAGGACAGCGTCTGCGAGCACTGCGCCTCGGGCTGCGCCCAGCGCACCGACTACCGGCGCGGCAAGGTGCAGCGCCGGCTGGCCGGTGAGGACCCCGCGGTCAACGAGGAGTGGAACTGCGACAAGGGGCGCTACGCGTTCCGCTACGCCACGTCCAACGACCGGCTCACCACCCCGCTGGTCCGGCGGGACGGCGTGCTCCAGCCCGCCTCGTGGCCCGAGGCGTGGGCCGCGGCCGCCGAGGGCCTGGCCCAGGCGCGGGCCGAGGGCGGCGTCGGCGTCCTCCCCGGCGGCCGGCTGACCCTCGAGGACGCCTACGCCTACGCGAAGTTCGCCCGCCTCGCGCTGCACACCAACGACGTCGACGCCCGCGCCCGCGCGCACTCGCGCGAGGAGCTGGCCTTCCTCGAGGCCGAGATCGCCGGCACCGGCCCGTGGACCGGCGGGGTCACCTACGACGACCTGGCCGCCGCGCCCGCCGTCCTGCTCGTGGCCTTCGAGCCCGAGGAGGAGTCGCCGATCGTCTTCCTGCGGCTGCGCAAGGCGGTGCGCACCCGCCGCCTGCCGGTCTTCGACCTGGCGCCGTTCGCCACCCGGGCGGCGGAGAAGCTGCAGGCGACCGTGCTCACCACGCTGCCCGGGCAGGAGGCCCGCTCGCTGGCCGCCCTGGCCGACGGCTCGTGGGGTGGCGCGGCGGTCGAGGCGCTCCGGCAGCCCGGCGCGGTCGTGCTGGCCGGTGAGCGGCTGGCCGAGGTGCCCGGCGGGTTCGCCGCCGTCGCCGAGCTGGCCCGCGCCACCGGCGCCCGCGTCGGCTGGGTGCCGCGGCGGGCCGGCGAGCGCGGCGCGGTCGAGGCCGGCGCGCTGCCGGGCCTGCTGCCCGGCGGCCGCAGCGTCGCCGACCCGGTCGCCCGCGCCGACGTCGCCGCCCGGTGGGGCGTCGACCCGGCCGAGATGCCGGCCACCCCCGGCCGCGACCTGACCGGGATCCTCACCGCCGTCCGCGACGGGGAGCTGGCCGGCCTGCTGGTCGGCGGCGTCGACCCCGCCGACCTGCCCGACCCGGCACTGGCCGCCGAGGCGCTGGCGGCCGCGGGCTTCGTGGTGAGCCTGGAGGTGTTCCCCAGCGCGGTCACCGAGGTCGCCGACGTCGTCCTGCCGGTGGCCACGGCCCCGGAGAAGGCCGGCACGTACCTCGACTGGGAGGGCCGTGCCCGCCCCTTCGACGCCACCCTGCACGGCACCGGCCAGCTGACCGACGGCCGGGTGCTGCACGGCCTGGCGGACGAGCTCGGCGTCTTCCTCGGCCTGCCCGACGTCGAGGTGGCCCGCGCCGAGCTCGCCGCGCTGGGTGCCGCGCGCAGCGGCGAGGCCCACCTGCCCGCCCCGACCCCGCCGGCCGGCGTGGAGCTCGCCGAGGACGAGGCGCTGCTGGCCTCCTGGCGGCAGCTGCTCGACGTCGGCACGCTGCAGCGCGACGAGCCGAACCTGGCCGGCACCGCCCGCCCGCCGGTGGCGCGGCTCGGCAAGGACGCCGCCCGCCGGCTCGGCGTGGCCGACGGCGACCGGGTCACCGTGACCGGCGCGGCCGGCTCGGTCAGCCTGCCGGTGCGGATCACCGACATGCCCGACCAGGTCGTCTGGCTGCCGATGCGGTCACCGGGCAGCGAGGTCCGCACGCAGCTGGGCACCGCGCCCGGCGGCGTCGTGAAGCTCTCGGTCGCAGGGGGTGCGGCGTGAACCTGCTCGCGGCGGAGAACCAGCCGACGCTGGAGGACTTCGGGCACGACGTCTGGTGGATCGTGCTCGTCAAGATCGTCGGGATCTTCGTGGTCCTGGTCGTGATGACGCTGTTCGCCATCGTCTTCGAGCGCAAGGTCGTCGCCCGCATGCAGCAGCGGGTCGGCCCCAACCGGGTCGGCCCCCGCGGCTACCTGCAGAGCCTGGCCGACGGCCTGAAGCTGGCGTTCAAGGAAGACATCATGCCGGCGCTGGCCGACAAGCCGGTCTACTTCCTGGCCCCGGTGATCGCCGCCGTCCCGGCGTTCCTCGCCTTCTCGGTGATCCCGCTCGGCCCGACGGTGAGCATCTTCGGCGAGCGCACCCCGCTGCAGCTCACCGACGCCCCCATCGGCGTGCTCGTCGTCCTCGCCTGCTCGG
This sequence comes from Geodermatophilus sp. SYSU D00691, assembly GCF_054050275.1. Taxonomy (NCBI): domain Bacteria; kingdom Bacillati; phylum Actinomycetota; class Actinomycetes; order Geodermatophilales; family Geodermatophilaceae; genus Geodermatophilus; species Geodermatophilus sp. SYSU D00691. Next base: position 24,579 of record NZ_JBJGYZ010000034.1, on the reverse strand, counting down.
CCATGGGCGTGTACGGCATCGTGCTGGCCGGCTGGGCCTCCGGCTCGACCTACCCGCTGCTCGGCGGCCTGCGCAGCGCGGCGCAGATGGTCAGCTACGAGATCGCGATGGGCCTGTCGATCGTCGCGGTGTTCCTCTACGCCGGCACGATGTCGACGTCGGAGATCGTCGCGGCGCAGGCCGACGGCAACGAGCTGAACTTCTTCGGCGCCTCGTTCACCGGCCCGAGCTGGTTCGCCGTCCTGCTGCCGGTCTCGTTCGTCATCTACTGCATCGCCGTGGTCGGCGAGACCAACCGCGCGCCGTTCGACCTCCCCGAGGCCGAGAGCGAGCTGGTCGGCGGCTTCCACACCGAGTACTCGTCGCTGAAGTTCGCGCTGTTCTTCCTCGCCGAGTACATCAACATGGTCACCGTCTCGGCGCTGGCCGCCACGCTGTTCCTCGGCGGCTGGCGTGCGCCGTGGCCGATCTCGATCTGGGACGGCGCCAACACCGGCTGGTGGCCGATGCTGTGGTTCTTCCTCAAGGTCGCCGCCGCGCTGTTCGTCTTCATCTGGCTGCGCGGCACCCTGCCCCGGCTGCGCTACGACCAGTTCATGCGCTTCGGCTGGAAGGTGCTCGTCCCGGTCGCGCTGGTGTGGATCCTCGCGGTCGCGGCGATCCGCACCATCTCCCGCGAGGCCGACCTGGAGACCGGCGAGGTGGCGCTCTACGTCGGCGTCCCCATCGCGATCCTCGTCCTGCTGGGCCTCCTGGTCGCCGGCCGGGTCAGCAACGCCGGCGCCCGCACGATGGCCGCCGCCGCAGCCGCCGGCTCGGTGCACGCCACCGAGCCGGAACCCGAGCCGCAGGTGCTGCCCCCGACCGGGCCGCGCCGGCGCTCCAGCGGCCCCAGCCGCTCCGAGGGCGGCTTCCCGATCCCGCCCATGGACCTCGTCGTCCCGCCGTCGCGGGGGGGGGGGGGGGGGGGGGGGGGGGGGGGGGGGGGGCGGGGGGGGGGGGCGGGGGGGGGGGCGGGGCGGGGGGGGCCCGCCGCCCCCCACCCCGCCCCCCCCCCCCCCCCCCCCCCCCCCCCCCCCCCCCCCCCCCCCCCCCCCCCCCCCCCCCCCCCCCCCCCCCCCCCCCCCCCCCCGAGCCGGTCGGGGCGGCCGCCCGCGCCGACGGTGCCGTCGTGAGCACCGGCCGGCGCGGCACCCCCGCCGCCGAGGAGGGCGACGATGAGTGAGAACACCCCCGCACGCCGCAGCGGCGGCGAGGTCGCCCGTCAGGACAAGGGCGCCAAGCCGGCGGTGCGCGGCAGCGTGCTGCCGCCCGCCGGGCAGGGCTTCGGGCTGACCTTCGCGCAGATCTTCAAGAAGGTGACGACGGAGGAGTACCCGTTCGAGCCCAAGGTGACCAAGCCGCGCTACCACGGCCGGCACGTGCTCAACCGGCACCCCGACGGGCTGGAGAAGTGCGTCGGCTGCGAGCTGTGCGCCTGGGCCTGCCCGGCCGACGCCATCTACGTCGAGGGCGGCGACAACACCGAGGACGAGCGCTACTCGCCGGGTGAGCGGTACGGGCGCGTCTACCAGATCAACTACCTGCGCTGCATCTTCTGCGGGCTGTGCATCGAGGCCTGCCCGACCCGGTCGCTGACGATGAGCAACGACTTCGAGCTGGCCGACGACAACCGCCAGGACCTGATCTACACCAAGGACCAGCTCATGGCGCCGCTGCTGCCCGGCATGGAGCAGCCGCCGCACCCCATGCGGCTGGGCGACGACGAGAAGGACTACTACCTGCGGGCGCCCGAGGCCGGGTCGGCCGCGGAGCCCGTGGTCGGGGAGACGGTGTGAGCGTCCTCGCCGCCGCGGCCGACACCTCCGTCCAGCTCGGCGACGGCGAGGCCGTCGTGTTCTGGATCCTCGGGCCGCTCGCGCTGCTCGGGGCGCTGGGCATGGTGTTCGCCCGCAACGCCGTCCACTCGGCGCTGTTCCTGGTCGTGACGATGCTCTGCCTGGGCGTCTTCTACGTCGTCCAGGAGGCGCCGTTCCTCGGCGCGGTGCAGATCATCGTCTACACCGGCGCGATCATGATCCTCTTCCTGTTCGTGCTCATGCTGGTCGGCCGCGACTCCTCCGACTCGGTGGTCGAGACGCTGCGCGGGCAGCGGGTGGCGGCCACCCTGCTGGGCATCGGCTTCGCCGGGCTGGTCGGGGCGGGCATCGCCGAGGCGACCCGCGACACCACCGCCACCGGCCTCGACGCCGTCCAGGGCGCCGACGTGAGCAACATCGAGGCGATCGCCGCGGTGCTGTTCACCGACTACCTGCTCGCCTTCGAGGTGACCAGCGCCCTGCTGATCACCGCCGCCGTCGGCGCGATGGTGCTCGCCCACGTCGAGCGCGAGCCCGGCAGCCGGCGCAGCCAGAAGGAGCTGTCGAAGGCCCGCTTCCTCGACAACCCGCGGCCGCAGACCCTGCCCGGACCCGGCGTCATGGCCCGGGGCAACTCGGTCGCCGTCCCGGGGCTGCTGCCCGACGGCCGCTACGCCGAGGACAGCTTCGCCACCGGCGTCGAGCCGGAGGACATCGAGCAGCTGCCCCGGCCCACCGGCCGGCGGCAGCTCGGCAGCCCCGACGACGCCCTGGGCACCCTCGAGGGCTCGCCCAGCGCGGTCCCCGGCGGCACCGGCCCCGGCAACCCGGGAGAGGACCGATGACCGTCTCGCACTACCTGGTGCTCGCCGCGATCCTGTTCACCATCGGCGCCGTCGGCGTCCTGGTGCGGCGCAACGCGATCGTCGTCTTCATGTGCGTCGAGCTGATGCTCAACTCGGTCAACCTGACGCTGGTCACCTTCGCCCGCGCCACCGGGACCGTCGACGGCCAGATCATCGCCTTCTTCGTGATGGTGGTCGCCGCCTGCGAGGTCGTGGTCGGCCTCGCGATCATCATGTCGATCTACCGGACGCGGCGCTCCGCCTCGGTCGACGACGCCAACCTCCTGAAGTACTGAGCGTGATGGAGATGCGCCGTGCCTGAAGCGCTGCCCGCCACCGGGCTGCTCGCCGCCTCCTGGCTGCTGATCGCGCTGCCGCTCGCCGGCGCCGCGGTGCTGCTGCTCGGTGGCCGGCGCACCGACCGCTGGGGTCACCTGGTGGGCACCGCCACGGTGGCCGCCGCCTTCGTCCTCGGCCTGCTGTGCACGTTCCAGGTGGCCGGTCTCGAGGAGCGCTCCGCAAGCCTGGACCTGTACACCTTCATCTCCGCCGGGTCGCTGGACATCCAGCTGGGGCTGCTGCTCGACCCGCTGTCGATGGCGTTCGTGCTGCTGATCACCGGCGTGGGCTCGCTGATCCACGTCTACTCGATCGGCTACATGGCCCACGACGAGGGCCGGCGGCGCTTCTTCGCCTACCTGAACCTGTTCGTCGCGGCGATGCTGCTGCTCGTCCTCGGCAACAGCTACCTGGCGCTCTACGTCGGCTGGGAGGGCGTCGGTCTCGCGTCCTACCTGCTCATCGCCTTCTGGTACACCCGCCCGACCGCGGCCACGGCGGCGAAGAAGGCGTTCATCATGAACCGCGTCGGCGACGTCGGGCTGGCGCTGGCGATCTTCATCATGTTCGCCCAGCTGGGGACGACGTCCTTCGAGGGCGTGCTGGGCAACGCGGGGCTGCTCGCCGGCGGCACCGCCACCGCGCTCGGCCTGCTGCTCCTGCTCGGCGCCTGCGGCAAGTCCGGCCAGTTCCCGCTGCAGGCGTGGCTGCCCGACGCCATGGAGGGCCCGACGCCGGTCTCGGCGCTCATCCACGCCGCGACCATGGTCACCGCGGGCGTCTACCTCATCGCCCGCTCGGCGCCCATCTACGACGAGACGCCGACGGCGCGCACCGTCGTCCTGTGCGTCGGGGCGCTGACCCTGCTGATCGGCGCGATCGCCGGCTGCGCCTTCGACGACATCAAGAAGGTGCTGGCCTACTCCACGGTCAGCCAGATCGGCTACATGTTCCTGGCCGTCGGCCTCGGCCCGGCCGGCTACGTCGCGGCCCTGGCCCACCTGTACGCGCACGGCTTCTTCAAGGCCGGCCTGTTCCTCGGCGCCGGCTCGGTCATGCACGCGATGAACGACTCGGTGGACATGCGCCGCTTCGGCGGGCTGTGGAAGAAGCTGCCGATCACCTTCGGCACCTTCGGTCTGGGCTACCTCGCCCTGATCGGGATCATCCCGTTCTCCGGCTACTTCACCAAGGACGCCATCATCGAGGCGACCTTCGACCGCGGCGACACCTTCGGCTACGTCCTGGGCGCGATCGCGATCGTCGGCGCCGGGCTGACCGCCTTCTACATGACCCGGCTGATGCTGATGACCTTCTTCGGCCGGCCGCGGTGGGAGGAGGGCGTGCACCCGCACGAGTCGCCGGCGGTGATGACGGTGCCCATGGTCGTGCTCGCGGTCGGCTCGGTGGCCGCCGGCTTCCTGCTCGTCACCGCCTTCCCGCTGGCGGACTGGATGGCGCCGGTGTTCGAGCAGGAGGAGGCCGAGCACGTCATCGCGCCGCTGACCATCGGGATCATCGTCACTGCGGTGTCGCTGCTGGGCGTCCTGCTGGCCTGGCTGTTCGTCGGGCGCCGCGAGGTGCCGGTCACCGCCCCGGTGCGCGTCTCGCCGGTCACCCGCGCCGCGCGCAACGCCCTCTACGCCGACACGGTCAACGAGTCGCTGTTCATGCGGCCCGGTCAGTGGCTGACCCGGGCGCTGGTCTTCTTCGACAACCGCGGCGTCGACGGCGCGGTCAACGGCCTGGCCGCCACCCTCGGCGGCTCCTCGTCCCGGCTGGGCCGGGCGCAGACCGGCTTCGTCCGCACCTACGCGCTCGGGATGCTCGGCGGCGCCGTGGTCGTCGCCGGCGCGCTGCTGGCGGTGGCGGCCGGATGAGCGGACAGGGACGTGAGCATCGCAGCGAGGGACGAGCGAGGAGCGGAGCGTCCCGCGGAAGCGAATCAACGGCACTGAACGCGAGCAACGTCTTCGGAAAGGGCACGCACCGTGGCTGACTTCCCCTGGCTCGTGCTCATGATCGCGGTGCCGGCGGTGGCCGCCGCCGTCGTCGCGGCGCTGCCCAAGGACCGCGAGGAGACGGCCAAGCAGGTCACGCTGGGCACCAGCCTCGTCGTCCTGCTGCTCGCCGTGCTCGCGACCGTCGCGTTCGACGCCGACGGCGACCGGTTCCAGCTGACGACGACGGTGGCGTGGATCCCGGCCTTCGGCGTCGACTTCGCCCTCGGGGTCGACGGCATCGCGCTGGTGATGCTGCTGCTCATCGGGGTGCTGGTGCCGCTGGTCGTCGTCGCCTCGTGGCGGGACACCGCGCCGGGCACGCGCTCGATGCGCACCTTCTTCGCCTGGCTGCTGCTGCTCGAGGCGATGATGGTCGGCGTCTTCGCCGCCACCGACGTCTTCCTCTTCTACGTCTTCTTCGAGGCGATGCTCGTCCCGATGTACTTCATGATCGGGAGCTTCGGCGGGCCCCGCCGGCAGTACGCGGCGGTCAAGTTCTTCCTGTACAGCCTGGTCGGCGGCCTGGTCATGCTCGCCGCGGTGATCGGGCTCTACGTCGCCGGCCTCAACGAGCTCGGCGAGGGCACGTTCGCCTTCGACGTGCTGCGGCAGATCTCCATCGACCCGGGGCTGCAGAAGCTGCTGTTCCTCGGCTTCTTCATCGCCTTCGCGATCAAGGCGCCGCTGGTGCCGTTCCACACCTGGCTGCCCGACTCCGGTGCCGAGGCCCCGATCGGCAGCGCGGTGCTGCTGGTCGGCGTCCTCGACAAGGTCGGCACGTTCGGGTTCCTGCGCTACTGCCTGCCGCTGTTCCCCGACGCCTCCCGCGACTTCGCGCCGTGGATCCTGGCGCTCGCCGTCGCCGGCATCCTCTACGCCGCGCTGCTGGCCATGGGGCAGAGCGACATGAAGCGGCTGGTCTCGTACACGTCGATCTCGCACTTCGGCTTCATCGCGCTGGGCATCTTCGCCTTCACCACCGAGGCCGGCACCGGCGCGGTGCTGTACATGGTCAACCACGGCATCTCGACCGGGCTGCTGTTCCTCGTCGTCGGGATGCTCATCGCCCGCGGCGGCTCGCGGCAGATCGGCGACTACGGCGGCGTCGCCCGCTTCGCCCCGCTGCTGGCCGGCAGCTTCCTCATCGCCGGTCTCGCCTCGCTGGCGCTGCCCGGCACCAACAGCTTCGTCAGCGAGTTCCTCACGCTGATCGGCGCGTTCCCGACCCGCCCGGTGTTCACCATCATCGCGACCACCGGCATCATCCTGGCCGCGCTCTACGTGCTGCTGGTGTACCAGCGCACGATGCACGGTCCGCCCAGGGGCGTCCTGCTCACCTCGGACGCGGCCCCCGCCGGCGGCGGGCCGGCCGAGCCGGCGCACGGCGGCGGGGCGACGGCGACCGCGACGCTCACCACGCCCGCCCCGGCCGGCGCCCGGCTGCGGATCGCCGACCTCGGCCGGCGGGAGATCGCCGTCGTCACCCCCCTGATCGCGCTGATCATCGCCCTCGGCGTGTACCCGCAGCCGCTGATCGACCTGATCCGCCCGGCGGTGAGCGCCACCATGGAGGACGTCGGCGTCCCCGACGGCATCACGCCCTCCACCACCGACGCGACCTCCGAGCTGGGGGACTGATGCCCGAGATCTCCGCGCCGTCGATCTCCCTGGCGGCGCTCGCACCGCTGCTGTTCGTCTTCGGTGCCGCGTGCGTCGGCGTGCTCGTCGAGGCCTTCGCGCCCCGCGAGCGCCGGCACGCCGTCCAGGTGGGCGTCGCCCTCGTCGGCAGCGTCGGCGGCCTGGTCGCGACGCTGCTGCTGGCGGGCTCGGAGGCGGAGGTCACCGCGGGCGCGGCGCTGGCCGTCGACGGCGCCGGGCTGTTCCTGCAGGCGGTGCTCACCGCGTTCGGGGCGCTGTCGGTGCTGCTGTTCGCCGAGCGCTCGCTGGACCCGGCGCGCTCCTCGTTCGTCGCGGTCGCGGCGGTGCCGGCGGGCAGCCCTCGGGACCGCGAGCTGCTGACCTCCCAGCGGGTGCAGACCGAGGTCTACCCCCTGGCCAGCTTCGCCCTCGGCGGCATGATGCTGTTCGTCACCTCGAACGACCTCCTGGTCATGTTCGTGGCGCTCGAGGTGCTCAGCCTGCCGTTGTACCTGATGTGCGGCCTGGCCCGCCGCCGGCGGCTGCTGTCGCAGGAGGCGTCGGTCAAGTACTTCCTCCTGGGCGCCTTCGCCTCCGGGTTCTTCCTCTACGGCCTCGCACTGGTCTACGGCGCCACCGGCAGCGTGCGGCTCTCGGAGATCCGCGAGGCGACCACCGCCGACACGGGCATCCTGCTGTCCCTCGGCCTGGCCCTGCTCGTCGTCGGGCTGCTGTTCAAGGCCAGCGTCGCGCCGTTCCACACCTGGACGCCGGACGTCTACCAGGGCGCCCCCACGCCGGTCACCGCGTTCATGGCCGCCTGCACGAAGGTCGCGGCGTTCGGCGCGATCCTGCGGCTGCTCTACGTCGGCTTCGGCACCGCGGAGTGGACCTGGCGCCCGATCGTCTACGGCGTCGCCATCGTGTCGATGGTCGTCGGCGCCGTCCTGGGGCTCACCCAGACCGACCTCAAGCGCATGCTCGCCTACTCCTCGATCGCGCACGCCGGGTTCATCCTCACCGGCGTCATCGGCCTGGGCGCGGGCAGCGAGGGCTCCGGCCTCGAGGCGACGATCTTCTACCTGCTCACCTACGGCGTGACCACGCTCGGCGCCTTCGCCGTGCTCACCCTCGTCCGCGACGGCGACGGCGAGGCCGGGCACCTGTCGCAGTGGGCCGGCCTGGCGCAGCGCTCGCCGCTGACCGCCGCGGTGATGAGCCTGTTCCTGCTGGCGCTCGCCGGCATCCCGCTCACCAGCGGCTTCACCGGCAAGTTCGCGGTGTTCCGGGCGGCCATCGAGGCCGGCGCCTGGCCGCTGGCCGTGGTCGCGCTGCTGGCCAGCGCGGTGGCGGCGTTCTTCTACCTGCGGGTCATCGTGCTCATGTACTTCTCGCCCCCGGCCGCCGACGGGCCCACCGTCGGCGTGCCCGGTCTGCCGACCACGATCGTCCTCGCGATCACCGCCACGGCCACCCTCGTCCTGGGGATCGTGCCGGGGTCGGTCCTCGACCTGGCGGATCGGGCGGCTATCTTCGTCGGTTGATGACCGGAGCCCGCACCGCCGTCGACCGCGGCGTCCCCCCCGAGGGGCGGCACCGGATCTCGACGCCGGCGTCGACCATCGGCCCCTGGCTGCCCGAGGGCGCCCTGGGCGAGTCCCTCGCCGAGGGTCTCGCCGGGGTCGAGGACGCCCTCGCCACCGCTGTCGGCGACGACCACCCCGTCATCCGGGAGGCGGCCGGCCACCTCATGGCCGCCGGGGGCAAGCGGTTCCGCCCCATGCTGGCCCTGCTGGCCGCGCAGCTCGGCGACCCGCGCGCGCCGGAGGTCGAGCGCGCCGCCGTCGTCTGCGAGCTGACCCACCTGGCGACGTTGTACCACGACGACGTCATGGACGAGGCCGCCGTCCGCCGCGGGGCGCCCAGCGCGAACAGCCGCTGGGGCAACAGCATCGCGATCCTCACCGGCGACCTGCTCTTCGCCCGCGCCTCCGACCTGCTGGCCGACCTCGGCCCGGACGCGGTGCGCATCCAGGCCCGCACCTACGAGCGGCTGGTCACCGGCCAGCTCCGGGAGACCGTCGGGCCGCAGCCGGGCGAGGACCCCATCGCGCACTACCTCGAGGTGCTCGCCGACAAGACCGGCTCGCTGGTCGCCACCTCCGCCCGCTTCGGCGCCTCGTTCGCCGGGGTGGACGAGCAGCTCGTCGCCGCGCTGACCGCCTTCGGCGAGGAGGTCGGCGTCGCGTTCCAGCTCAGCGACGACCTGCTCGACATCGTCAGCGCCGACGGCGCGTCCGGCAAGGCGCCCGGCACCGACCTGCGGGAGGGCGTGGCCACGCTGCCGGTGCTCATCGCGCTGGCCGGCGACGACCCCGCCGACGCGCGGCTGCGCGAGCTGGTGGGCGGGCCCGTCGGCGGCGCCGACCTGCCCGAGGCGCTGGACCTGCTGCGCGCCTCGACCGCGCTCACCCGCGCCACGGCCGTGCTCCGCGAGTACGCCGACCGCGCCCGCGAGCGGCTGGCCGCGGTGCCCGAGGGCGACGTCCGCGACGCCCTCTCGGCGCTCTGCGACTACGTCGTCACCCGCACCAGCTGACGCTCGCGCATCCTGGTCCCATGAGGTCGGCCGGGCTGCTCGCGGCGCTGCTGCTGCTCACCGCCTGCACCGGTGGGGGCGGCGACGGGGGCGCGAGCGCCGCGGGGACGACCAGCCCGCAGCCGCCGGTCAGCGAGCCGCCGCCCACCGCGCCCCCGCTCGACGTGGCCGTCGTCGCCGACGGCCTGGACCACCCCTGGGACGTCGCCCAGGCCCCCGACGGGACCCTGCTCGTGGGCGAGCGCGGCGGTGGCTTCACCGCCGTCCTGCCCGACGGCACCGCGCAGGAGGTCGCCGCCGACCTCGACGACCTGTTCGCGCGCGGCGAGACCGGCCAGATGGGCCTGGTGCTCGACCCCGGCTTCGCGGACAACCGGCGCTTCTACAGCTGCCAGGGCCGCCAGGGCGGCGAGGTGCCCGACATCGCCGTCCTCGCGTGGACCGTCGACGAGGACTGGACGTCGGCGACCCGCGTGGCCGACCCGCTGCTGGGCGGCATCCCGGTCAACAGCTCCTCGGGCCGGCACGGCGGCTGCCGGCTGCGGTTCGACCCCACCGGCGCGCTGCTGGTGAGCACCGGCGACAACGCCGTGGGCAGCAACCCCCAGGACCGCACCAGCCTCGCCGGCAAGGTGCTGCGCGTCGACCCGGCCACCGGCGGGCCCGCCGCCGGCAACCCGTTCACCGGCAGCGGCGCCGAGCCCTACGTGTGGACCTACGGGCACCGCAACGTGCAGGGCCTGGCCGTCCGCCCGCGCAGCGGCGAGGTCTACGCGGTCGAGCAGGGCACCGGCCGGGACGACGAGGTGAACCTGCTCGTCGCCGGGTCGAACTACGGCTGGGACCCCGGCCCGGACGGCTACGACGAGAGCGTGCCGATGACCGACCCGGAGATCCCCGGCGCGGTGCCGGCGGTGTGGTCCTCCGGCGACCCGACCATCGCCACCTGCGGCGGCACCTTCCTCTCCGGGGAGGAGTGGGGCGCCTACGACGGCCTGCTCCTCGTCGCCGTCCTCAAGGACCAGGGGGTGCTGGCCCTGCGGTTGGACGACGACGGCCGGCTGGTCGAGCAGTTCCGCCTGCCGGAGCTCGACGGCACCCACGGCCGGATCCGCGCCGTCCAGCAGGGCACCGACGGCGCGCTCTACGTCACCACCGACAACGGCGACGACGCCGACGTGCTGCTCCGCGTGACACCGGGGTCCTAGGTCCCGCGGGCGCGGCACCAGCGGACCTGGGCGGCCCCGCAGCGCTGCACCACCCTGGCCGCATGGGCAGGATCGCCGCGGCACTGCGGGCCACCGGCCGGGCGGTGCGCCGCGCCGTCGGCACCGTCGTGCGGTGGTTGCGACCACCTGCCGCGCCGGCGCCGCCGCTGCACACGGCCCGGCGGCTCTCCGCGGCGGCGACCGGGCTCATGGCCGCCGCGTCCGCGGCCGGCCTCGCCGCCCCCGCCGTCTACCGCGATCCGCTGGCCGTCGCCGCGATGTTCCGGGCCTGGGACCTGGTCACGCTCGGGGTGGTCACCCCCGTCCTCGTGGGAGCGCTGCTCCGGGCCCGCGGCGGCTCACCCCGCGCCCACCTGCTGTGGGCGGGGATGCTCGCCTACGCCGTCTACCAGTACGCCTACTACGTCTTCGGCGCGGCGCTCGGCCCGCTGCTCCTGGCCCACGTGGGGGTCTTCCTGCTCGCCGTCCTCGCCCTCGCCGCGCTCGTGCGTGCCGCCGACCTCCCCGGGATCGCCCTCCACCCGCGGACACCGCGGCGCCCCGTCGCCGCCGTCCTCGCCTTCCTGGCCGCCGGGCTCGGCGGCATGTGGACCGGCAACGCCGTCCGGTCGGCGGTGACCGGCGCGCCGCTGCCGGCCACGCTGCTCGTCCAGCCGCCGGCGGTGCTCCGCCTGGGCTACGTGCTGGACCTGGTGGCGCTGGTGCCCGCGTACGCGGCCGCGGCCGTGCTGCTGTGGCGGGGCTCCGCGTGGGGCGCACCGCTCGCGACCGTGGTGCTGACCGCGAGCGCGCCGGTGCAGCTGGCCTACCTGGCCGCGCTGCCCGCCCAGGTCGCCGCCGGTGTGCGCGGTGCCGTGCGGTCGGACCCGCAGGAGCCGCCGATCGCCGCGCTGATCACCGCCGCGGCCGGGGTGCTGCTCGGCGGCGTCCGGCCGCGGACGGCCTGAGCGGGCTCAGCCGGGGAGCCGGACGAAGCGGGCGACCTTGCCGGTCCGCGGGTCGCGGGCGATGCCCTCGACGGTGCGCACCCGGACCGCCGGCTCCGGCAGCCCGGCGTCCCGCAGCGCCGCGGCCAGGCGGGCAGTGAGCCCGTCGGCGTCCAGCGGGCCGGCGACGACCACGTCGACGTCCACCCCGCCGGGGGTCTGGTGCACCTGGTACTGCACGACCTCCGCCGTGCGCACCAGCACGCTGCCGAGCACCTGCGAGTGGACGACGGTGCCGCCGTAGCGGAAGAGCTCGTCCTGCCGGCCCTCCACCGTCACCCGCAGGTGCCCGGAGCCGGGGACCGCCGGCTGCGCCACGAACCGGTCGGGCAGGACGTAGCGGATGAGCGGCTGCAGCGGGTTCGCCAGGTTGGTCACCAGCGCCGTGGCCGCCGGCTCCCCGGGCGGGACCGGGCGCAGGTCGTCGTCCACGAGCTCGACGACGGCCAGGTCGGAGGCCAGCACGATCACGTCGTCTCCGGGCGCCGAGACACCGACGACGCCCTCGGTGGACCCGAACTGGTTCACGACGGGGACGCCGAAGGCCGCCGTCACGCGGGCGCGGACGTCGGGGGTGAGCTGCTCGCTGCTGGCGGTCACCGACCTCGGGCTGATCGTCAGCCGTCCTGCCTGCTGCTCGCGGGCGAGGAGGTCCAGCGCGGACGGGTAGCCCTGCAGCAGGAAGGGCCGCGCCCGCTCCAGCCGCGCGACGATCTCGGGCAGCGGCAGCGTCACCGGCACGCACGTGACGTCCAGCAGGTCGCCGCTGAACAGCGACGACAGCGCGCGGCTGGCGTGGACGGCGGAGGCGGCGGCCACGATGGCCATCGGGACGCCGCCGAAGGGGACGGGGCCGGCTGCCAGCAGCCGCGCCATGCCGGGCCGGACGAGGCCCAGGGTGTAGTCGACGACCGCGTCGGGGCCGTAGACGAACACGCCCCGCTCGCCGGAGCTGCCGCCGGAGCTCATGACCACGCAGCCGTCGAGCAGCTCCCGCGCCTCCCCCTCGGTGGCCGCGAGGTGGTCCTCCAGCAGCGCGCGCGACACCCGGCGGTCGGTGACCACGCGGTCGAGGTCGGCCATCATCTCGGTCTTGGTCATCGGGGGCAGGGACGCCAGGTCGGCCAGCCCGAACCGGTCGGGGTCGACCCCGCGCAGCCGCTCGGCGTGGAAGGGGGAGCCGGCCCGCGCGGCCCGGAGCAGCGCCCGCAGCGCCTGCTCCTGGTGGGCGCGCAGGGTCTCGGCGTCCCACCCGAGCCGCGCGACGTGGCCGGGGAGCGCGGCGCGCAGCCGCGCCAGCCGCCGGGCGCGCACCGGGTCCGACGGCGGAGCCGTGGTGGTGGGGACGGTCATCGGGACCTCCGGGGGGACGGCGGAGCGTCCGGGCCGGGCGCTCCGGAGAGCCGGGTGGCGAGGGCGACGTGGAGCTCCTCCACCAGCTCGTCGCGGAAGGCCTCCCCCTCCGCGGCGCGGGCCAGCGCGATGCCGGGACCGAGCGCCAGTCCGGCCCGGGCGATGTCCTCGGCAACCCGGCGGTCGACGACGGCGGGGCCGCCGAGCAGGTCGCCGACCACGTCGGCGGTGGCGGTGAGCAGCCGGGCGTGCTGCTCGGCGAAGCGGGCGGCCAGGTGGGGGTCGCGGGCGGCGTGCACGCGGAACTCGACGACGAGCAGCGTCCAGTCGAGGTCGGTGCGGAGGATCCCGGCCCACTGGCGGGCGACGGCCAGCACGTCCTCCTCGAGCAGCCGGGCAGCCTCGGCCCGGTCGCGCGGCGGCGGCGTCTCGGGGCGCAGGGCGCGCAGCTGCTCGATCCGCTCGGTCACCCGCTCCTCCAGCAGGGCGAGGAACAGCTCGGCCTTGCCCCGGAAGCGCGAGTAGACGGCGCCGATGGTGAAGCCGGCCTCGGCGGCGACGGCGTCGACGGTCGCGCCGTGGTAGCCGGCGCGGAGGAAGACGCGGCGCGCCGCGGCGAGGACGGCCGCGTGGTTGGCCGCCGCCTGCTCCACCCGGGAGACCCGCACTGCCATAGCGCCACTATCCGGATAGCGACGCTATCGCAACAGGGGCGAAGGGCCCGGGTCAGGCGAGCAGGCGCTCGCGCACCCGCGCCGGCACCGGGGTGCCCTGCGGCAGCAGCACGCACGGCTCGGGCTCGCCGACGACGGTCCGCAGGGGCAGCACGCCGGCCCACACGGGGTCGGGCTCGCCGGGCGCCGGGAGGTCGCGGTCGTCGTCGACGGGTGGGCCGGTGCGCACCTTGACGCTGGCCTCCGCCAGGTCGAGCGCCAGGACCGCGGTGGCGGCGAGCTCCTTGCGGTCGGGCTGCCGGGTCGCCGTCCACGACCCGGGAGCCAACTGCTCGGTGAGGGCCTCGAGCGCGCGCAGCTTCTCCGCCGGGGCGGTCACCGGGCGCGCGGTGCCGTGGACGACGGCGCACCGGTAGTTGACCGAGTGGTGGAACGCCGACCGGGCGTAGACGACGCCGTCGAGGTGGGTGACGGTGAAGCAGACCGAGGCGCCGGCGGCCGCGGCCCGCAGCGTGCTCGCGCCGGTCGAGCCGTGCAGGTACAGCGTGTCCCGGTCGCGGCCGTAGCCGGTGGGGAGCACCACCGGCGCCCCGCCCAGCACGACCCCCAGGTGCCCCACCAGGCCGGCGTCGAGGACGGCGTAGAGGTCGGCCCGGTCGGTTCGGGCCCGCCGGGCGCCCCGCCGGACGGTGCTGCGGGGCGTGGGGGAGAGCGGGGCGGGAGAGTCCATGCGGCCAGCCTGACCGGAGGCGTGGCATCCTCCAACGGCCACTTCCGCGCGATTCCACCAGTCCACCGAGGGGAGGCGCCGTGGTCGAGGTCCCACCGGTCGTCCTCGACCGCGCCGCCGCGACGCCGCTGTCGGTCCAGCTGGCCGACGCGCTGCGGGCCGCCGCGGCCGCCGGCACGCTGCGCCCCGGTGACCGGCTCCCGTCGACCCGCGAGCTCGCCGGTGCGCTGCGGGTGAGCCGCACCGTCACCGCGGCCGCCTACGACCAGCTGCTGGCCGAGGGGTGGGCCGGCGGCCGGCGCGGGGTGGGCACCTTCGTGGTGGGCGGTCCGCCCTCCGCGCCGCACCCGTCCGCCGAGCGCGGCCGGCACCCCGCCCGGCCCGCGCCGCGGCTGGTCGACCTGCGGGCCGGCTCGCCCTGCCTCGAGGTGCTCGACCGGGCGGCCTGGCGCCGGGCCTGGCGGGCGGCCGGGGACGCACCTCCCGACGGCGGGCCGGAGCCCGCGGGCGACCCGGCGTTCCGCGCCGCCGTCACCGAGCACCTCCTCCGGCACCGGGGGCTGCCCGCGGCGCCGGACGACCTGCTGGCCACCGGCGGGACCTCCGCCGCCGTCGCCGAGGTCGCCCGGGTGCTGCCCCCGGGCAGCCGCGTGGGCGTGGAGAGCCCCGGCTACCAGCGGGTCGCCGCGGCGCTGACCGACGCGGGCGTCACCGTCGTCCCGGTCCCCGTGGACGGCGACGGGCTGGTCGTCGACGCCGTCCCGCCGGGGCTGGCCGCCGTGTACTGCACGCCCGCGCACCAGTTCCCGCTCGGCCGGCGGATGTCGGCGGCCCGCCGGCTCGCCCTGGTCGAGCGGGCCCGCGCGGAGGGCTGGTGGGTGCTGGAGGACGACTACGACGGCGAGCTGCGCTTCGACGTGGCGCCGCTGCCGCTGCTGGCGGCCCTCGGGCCCGACGTCGTCGTCCACCTGGGCACCAGCAGCAAGATCGTCAGCCCGACGCTCGGGACCGGCTGGCTGGTCGCGCCGGCCCGGCTTCGCGGGGAGCTGGTCGCCCGGCGCTCGGCCACGGGCACCCGGCCGGCGCGCGCCGGTCAGCGGGTGTTCGCCGCGCTCGCCGCCTCCGGCGACCTGGCCCGGCACCTGCGCCGGGTCCGCCGGGAGCTCGCCGGGCGGCGCGCCGCGCTGCTCGACGCGGTGACCGCCGCCGGCCGCACCGCCGAGGGCGACCCGGCCGGGGCGCACGTGTTCGTGCCGCTGCCGGACGCGGCGACCGAGGCCGCCGTCGTCGCCGCGGGCCACGACCGCGGCCTGTCGCTCGACGGCCTGGCGCGCCACCGGACCGCGGGCGCCGCGCACGGCCCGGCCGCGGGTCTCGTGGTCGGCTTCGCCGCCCCGGAGCGCGCCGCCTACGACGCCGCGCTGCCGATGCTCACGCAGGTGCTGCAGGCAAGGTGAGCGCCGAGGGCCCCCTGCAGGGGCCCGCCGCGAGCCCGCGAGCGGTGGGAGGGCAGGGGACCCTCACACCGTCCAGGTGTCGCTGCCGGCCAGCAGCGCGCCGAGGTCGGCGGGCCCGCCGGAGCGGGCGTCCTCGAGCTGGTCGGCCATCATCCGGTCGTAGGTCGGCCGGATGACGGAGCGGAAGACGCCCATCGGCGTGTAGCGCAGGTCCTGGCTGGAGAGCCGGGACAGCGCGAACGCGTAGGACGGGTCCTGCCGGGTCGCGTCGTGGACGACGATCTCGGCCGGGTCCACCTGGTTGGTCTCGGCGATCCGCAGGCCGCCGAAGTCGTCGCGGACGACGCAGGCGGCGCCCTCGGGGCCGAACACCAGCGGCTGGCCGTGCACCAGCGGGATCGTCCACTGCGGACCGGTCGTCGGGTCCTTGAGCAGCTCGAAGGCGCCGTCGTTGAAGATGTTGCAGTTCTGGTAGATCTCGACCAGCGCGGTGCCCTGGTGCTCGGCGGCCTGCCGCAGCACCTCGGTGAGGCCCTTGCGGTCGGAGTCCATGGCCCGGCCGACGAACGTGGCGTCGGCGCCGAGGGCCAGCGACACCGGGTTGAAGGGCGCGTCGATCGAGCCCATCGGCGTCGACTTGGTCACCTTGCCCACCTCGGAGGTGGGGGAGTACTGGCCCTTCGTCAGCCCGTAGATCCGGTTGTTGAACAGCAGGATCTTCAGGTTCACGTTGCGGCGCAGGGTGTGGATCAGGTGGTTGCCGCCGATGGACAGCGCGTCGCCGTCCCCGGTGACGACCCAGACCGACAGGTCGGGCCGCGACGCGGCCAGGCCGGTGGCGATCGCCGGCGCCCGGCCGTGGATCGAGTGCATCCCGTAGGTGTTCATGTAGTACGGGAAGCGCGAGGAGCACCCGATGCCCGAGACGATGACCATGTCCTCGCGGGCGATGCCCAGGCTGGGCAGGAAGCTCTGGACGGCGTTGAGGATGACGTAGTCACCGCACCCGGGGCACCAGCGGACCTCCTGGTCGGTCTTGAGGTCCTTGGCCTTGAGGTCGGTCTGCTTCTCGCCGACGCTCGTCGCGGCCGTGATCGGGTCGCTGCCGGGCATGCCGAGGTCGATGCTCACTGGGTGCCTCCGTTGAGGGCGGCCGCCGCGGGGGTCGGCGCCGGTGCGGTGCTGGGTCGTGAGGTGGTCGAGTCGATCGCGCCCTGCAGGACGGCGGCGAGCTCGGCCGCGCGGAAGGGCAGGCCGCGCACCTGGGTGTGGCTCTCGACGTCGACCAGGTAGCGCGCCCGCAGCAGCGTGGCCAGCTGCCCGAGGTTCATCTCGGGGCAGATGACCCGCTCGTAGCGGGCGAGCACCTCGCCGAGGTCGGCGGGCATCGGGTTGACGTGGCGCAGGTGGATCTGCGCGATCGACCGGCCGGAGCCGCGGACCTGCCGGCACGCCGCGCCGATCGGCCCGTAGGTGGAGCCCCAGCCGATGACGGCGACCTTCGCGTCGCCGTCGGGGTCGTCGACGTCGGTCGGCGGGAGGCTCGCGGCGATGCCGTCGACCTTGGCCTGCCGGGTCCGCGTCATGAAGTCGTGGTTGTCGGGGTCGTAGGAGATGTTGCCGGTGCGGTCGGCCTTCTCCAGGCCGCCCACGCGGTGCTGCAGCCCGGCGGTGCCCGGGATGGCCCACGCGCGGGCCAGCGTCTCGGGGTCGCGCAGGTAGGGGAGGAACGCGCCGTCGTCGCCGTTGGGCTCGGTGGCGAAGCCGACCGCGGCGGACAGGTCGGGCAGCGACTCGACATCCGGGACCGCCCACGGCTCGGCGCCGTTGGCCAGGTACCCGTCGGAGAGCAGCATGACCGGGGTGCGGTAGGCCAGCGCGATCCGCGCGGCCTCGAGCGCGGCGTCGAAGCAATCGCCGGGCGAGCGCGGGGCGATCACCGGCAGCGGCGCCTCGCCGTTGCGGCCGAACATCGCCTGCAGCAGGTCCGACTGCTCGGTCTTGGTCGGCAGGCCGGTCGACGGCCCGCCGCGCTGGACGTCCACGACGACCAGCGGCAGCTCGAGCATGACGGCCAGGCCGATCGCCTCCGACTTCAGCGAGATGCCCGGGCCGGACGTCGTCGTGACGCCGAGCGCGCCGCCGAACGAGGCGCCGATCGCGGCGGAGACGCCGGCGATCTCGTCCTCGGCCTGGAAGGTGCGCACGCCGAAGGCCTTGTGCTTGGACAGCTCGTGGAGGATGTCGGAGGCCGGGGTGATCGGGTAGGCGCCCAGGAACACCGGCAGGCCCGACCGCTGCCCGGCGGCGACGATGCCGTAGGCCAGCGCCTGGTTGCCCGAGATGTTGCGGTAGGTGCCGGGCCGCATCGGCGCCGGCTTGACCTCGTAGGAGACGGCGAAGGCCTCGGTGGTCTCGCCGTAGTTGTAGCCGGCGCGGAACGCGGCGATGTTGGCCGCGGCGATCTCGGGCTTGCGGCGGAACTGCCGCTCGAGGAAGCGGACCGTCCCCTCGGTCGGCCGGTGGTACATCCACGACAGCAGGCCGAGCGTGAACATGTTCTTGCTCCGCTCGGCCTCCTTCTTGCCGAGGCCGGAGTCGGCGAGCGCGTCGAGGGTGAGGCTGGTCAGCGGCACCGTGAACAGCTGCCAGCCCTCCAGCGAGCCGTCCTCGAGCGGGTTGGTGGCGTAGCCGACCTTGGCCAGGTTGCGCGGGGTGAACTCGTCGGAGTCGACGATGAGCAGCCCGCCGCCCGGGAGGTCGGAGAGGTTCGCCTTGAGCGCCGCGGGGTTCATCGCGACGAGGACGTCGGGGGCGTCGCCCGGCGTCATGATGTCGTGGTCGGCGAAGTGCAGCTGGAAGGAGCTGACGCCGGGCAGGGTCCCCGTCGGGGCGCGGATCTCGGCGGGGAAGTTGGGCAGCGTCGACAGGTCGTTGCCGAAGGACGCCGTCTCGCTGGTGAACCGGTTGCCGGTCAGCTGCATGCCGTCACCGGAGTCGCCGGCCAGCCGGATGACCACCCGGTCGAGGCTGACGACGCTCTTCACCAGACCGCCGGGGGCCGAGCCGTCCGCCGTCCCCGCTGCCGGAGCGTCGGGCGCGTTGCTGCCAGTCATCTCTGGTCCACCTCCACCGGCCGAGGTTACGTGTGTGTGTCGGGGGGCGGGTGTGCAACCGGACACGCCGCGACCGCGAGCACCCGGTCGAGGAGCCGGGCGCACGTCCTACCGGGCCCAACCCGTGCGGGGGACGGCGCCATTCCCGCCGGGAACGGCGGTTCCGGCGGTGGCGTTGATCCCGTCGTGCAGCGCTGGAACAACGGACTCAAGACCGCCCTGCTCCTGGGGCTCATGGGTGCCCTCATCCTCGCCGCCGGAGCCCTGATCGGTGGACGCGGTGGCCTGTTCATCGCACTCGTGATCGCGCTGGCGGTCAACGGCTTCGCGTACTTCAAGTCCGACACGCTCGCGCTGCGCGCCATGCGCGCCTTCCCGGTGACCGAGACCCAGGCCCCGCAGCTCTACGCGATCGTCCGCGAGCTGGCCACCGAGGCCCGCCAGCCGATGCCACGCCTCTACGTCAGCCCCGCCGCGCAGCCCAACGCCTTCGCCACCGGCCGCAACCCGCGCAACGCCGCGGTCTGCTGCACCCAGGGGATCCTCGAGCTGCTCGACCGCCGCCAGCTGCGCGCCGTCCTCGCCCACGAGCTGTCGCACGTCTACAACCGCGACATCCTGATCAGCTCGGTGGCCGGGGCGATGGCGACCGTCATCACCTATCTGGCGCACATGGCGATGTTCGCCTCGCTGTTCGGCGGCCGCTCCGAGGAGCGCGAGGGCGGCGGCGCCCTGGGCAGCCTGCTGCTCGTCGTCCTCGGCCCGATCGCCGCCGGCGTGGTGCAGATGGCGGTCAGCCGCAGCCGCGAGTACCAGGCCGACGCCTCCGGCGCCCGGCTGAGCGCGGACCCGCTGGCCCTCGCCTCGGCGCTGCGCGCGATCGAGCGCGGCGCCGCGGCCCGGCCGCTGCCGCAGGACGACCGGCTGGTGACCCAGAGCCACCTGATGATCGCCAACCCGTTCCGCGGGCAGGGCCTGGCGTCGCTGTTCTCCACGCACCCGCCGATGGAGCAGCGCATCGCCCGGCTCGAGGGGATGGCGCGCGAGCTCGGTCAGGCCTGAGCGCGCCCGAGGGCCGACTCCGCGTTCGTGTGCGACGGCGGTGCCGCGGTCGCCGCGACGGCCCCGTGGCCGGCGCCGGGTCCCGCAGTGGATGTGGTCACCACGCTCGTCGACGACGTCTTCGACGCCCTGCTCCCCGGCTCGGAGCGGGTGGCCCGAGCCCCGTTGACGAGCGGCCGGGCGGCCGCGCCCCAGGTCGAGGACGGGCTGACCGCTGCGGGGCTGCGCGCCGAGCACGGCGTCTCGGCGCCGGTGACGGTCCGCCGGGCAGCGACCACGACCACGCCGCTGTTCGCCACCGGGATCCCGCCCGACGGGACGACGGCCGACGCCGACCGGCTGGGGATCGATCTGACGGGGTGCAGGGCGTCGTGCTCAGCCACGGGCACTTCGGCCACGCCGGGGCGGTGAACACCGCGATGCGATGCGGCTGACCGGCGTGACCCGGCTGCACGCGCTCCTCGGCGGGCTGCACCTCTCGGGCCCGGCGTTCGAGCCGGTCATCGCGCCCACCGTGGCGGCGCTGACGGGGCTCGCACCGGATCTCGTCGCGCCCGGGCACTGCACGGGCTGGCGGGCGCAGGGCGCCATGGCCGCTGCGCTGCCCGACGCGTTCGTGCCGGGCAGTTCCGGGACCCGCTGCACCCTGACGGCCGCCTGATCCACCGGCCTTCGCGGCACGCCCGCGTCTGCTGCCCAAAGGCCCTTGAAGGGGGGCCTCCCCTGCAGCATCGTTCCGGCACCGTCCAGCGACCACCCAGCTCGGATGGAGGCAGGGCATGAGGCACCGCTTGGTGGGGCCATCGGTCGCCGCCGTCGCCGTCGTCGCGCTGTCGTCGGGGGCCTGCTCGTCGGCGAGCGGCAGCCGGTCCGACACGACCGCCGAGCAGACGGCGGCGACGACCGAGGCAGCGCCCGTCGTGGCCGACGGCGAGGAGTGGATCGCCTACCAGGGCGTCCCGCGGGGCATCAGCCTCATCCGCTCGGACGGCACCGGCGGCCACGCGATCCTCGGGCCGCCGGGGGATCAGAACCACCCCGACTGGTCGCCCGACGGCTCCGAGATCGCCTACGTCCAGCACGACGGGTCCTCGTCAGCGGTGATGATCACCGACGTGGGAGGCGACGACCCCCGGCCTGTGACCGGATCGCTCGATCCCGCGCTGGAGGGCCTCTTCTGGGAGAACCCCGCGTGGTCACGGGACGGCTCCGAGATCGCCATGGTCGGCTACGAGGGGGACCCCAACCAGAGCGCACCGGCGAGCTCGGTGCTCGCCATCGTCGACGTCGCCGCGGGCGAGGTCACCGTGGCCGGGAAGCTCTTGCGCGCTGAGGGCCGGCTCCACAGCTTTCCTCGCTGGTCCGGCGACAGCCAGGCCATGGTGCTCAACGTCGACCACTTCACCGGCGATGCCTACGAAGGCTCCACCGTGGCCGTCATCCGCCGCGACGGGGACGGCTGGTCAGCGCCCGAGGAGATCACCGAGGTCGGTCAGTTCGGCCGGGTCGACTGGCATCCGACCGACGACCTGATCGTCTTCGGCGACCACGACATCGGCGGGATCGAGTCGACCGACGATCCGACGAACCTGTACACGGTGAGATCCGACGGGAGCGGACGGGCGGCGCTCACGTCCTTCGGTGCGGGCGAGGCCCGCGCCAGCCAGCCGACCTGGACCTCCGACGGCCGGATCCTCTTCACCTACGTCACCGGGGATGACGACGAGGTGCGCGAGATCGCGGTGCTCAACGCGGACGGAACGGGGGTGACGGTCCTCGTCTCCGCCGACGAGATCGGTCCGCACAACCGCCCGCACCCACGCATGCGCCCGCTCTAGCCCGCATCACGCGCGTCGACGCGGTTCCCGTCTCGTGCCAACGGCCGAGGGCCGCACGTGCGCCGCAGCGAACGGCCTGGTGGCCGCTGCGCCGGGCGTCGCGCGGCCTCCCGGCGGACCCGAGCGGGGTGGTCCCGACCTGCGGCACGAGGCGGTTCAGCGGTAGTTGTCGAACTGCAGCGCGACGTCGAGGTCCTTGCCGCGCAGCAGCTGCTGGACCGCCTGCAGGTCGTCGCGCTTCTTGCCGCTGACCCGCAGCTGGTCGCCCTGGATCTGCGCCTGGACGCCCTTCGGGCCCTCGTCGCGGATGATCTTCGCGATCTTCTTGGCGACCTCGGACTCGATGCCCTGCTTGATGCGGGCGCTGATCTTGTACGACTTGCCGGAGGACTGCGGGTCGCCGGCGTCGAGGGACTTCAGCGAGATCTTGCGCTTGACCAGCTTGTCCTTGAACACGTCGAGCGCGGCGGTGACCCGCTCCTCGGTGTCGGCCTGCAGGACGACGGCCTCCTCGCCGGACCAGGCGATGCTGGCGTTGGTGCCGCGGAAGTCGAAGCGCTGGGTCAGCTCCTTCGCGGCCTGGTTGAGCGCGTTGTCGACCTCCTGGCGGTCGACCTTGCTGACGACGTCGAAGGACGAGTCGGCCATGGCTTTCCTCCGCTCTGGCGGCGCGCGCCCCGGGACACCCCCGAGGTGAGCGACCGCCGTTCTTGTACGCTGCTCCGGTACCACCGCACGGCGGGTTGCCCGAGTGGCCAAAGGGAGCGGACTGTAAATCCGTCGGCTCAGCCTACGAAGGTTCGAATCCTTCACCCGCCACGCCTCGGTACGACGGCCCCCGACCTGTCCCGGTCGGGGGCCGTCGCCGTGTCGTCGCCGTCGTCAGGGCACGGTGGGTGCGCGGGCGCTGGCGACGGCGGTCCGCTCCAGCGGCTCCCCGCCGAGGAACAGCCAGCCGAACGCGATGTCGGCGTACCGGGTGCAGCGGACGGTGACCTCCACGCCGTCGGTCTCGGCCGACCACGCGTCGAGCTGCACCCCGCCGTCGGCCAGCTGGTCGGCGACCGCCGCCTGCGCGGTGGCCCGGCTCAGCGGCAGCTGGGTGCCGACCCCGGAGGTGTAGACCGCGGCCTCGTCGGCCTGGTCGGCGGCGGCCAGCGCGGCGCCGTCGCACACGGCCTGCACCTCCTGCTGCTCCAGGAAGGCGTGCGAAGCGGCCACGGCGCCGAAGGCCATGAGGGCGGCGACCGTCCAGCAGACGAGCACGAACGGCAGGCTGGAGCCGCGCTCGCCCCGCCGTTCCGGTACCGCTTCGTCCGCCAGCACGCGGGGCAGCGTAGATGATCTCCGTCGTCGTCCACAGGTTGTGGACGACGACTGTGGACGGAAGTGGACGCGGCCGTACCGCCCCCGGTCGGCCGCGCGCCGGCCTGTGGACGACGCCGGCGGGACGTGCCGGGGCGTGGTCAGACTCCGGCGCATGACGATCGAGGTGCCGCCCGAGCAGCTCCACGCGCTCGTCGACGCGCTGCGCGCCCAGGGCGACGAGGCCGACGACGTGGCCGCGCGGCTCACCGCCGCCCCGGCCGCGAGCGGCCCGCTGGCCGGTGCCGTCGAGCCCTTCCTGGAGGCGCACCGCACGGCGGGCTCGGCCGTGGCGGGGGAGCTGCGCTGGCTGGCCGGCACCGTGGCCGCGGTCGCCGACTCGTGGCTCGGCCTGGACGGATCGCTGCTGCCCCCGCTCGGCCGGGCGGTCGCCCGGTGACCGGGCCGGTCCCCACGCCCCTCGACCTCCCGCGCGGCGATCCCGCCGTGCTCGACGACCTGGTCGCCGCGGTGACCGGCGCCGCCTTCCGCACCGGGGTCCTGGCCGCGCACCTCGCCGGCCCGGCCGCCGCGGCGCCCGGCTGGCTCGGCGCCGACGCCGCCGCGGCCGCCGACCAGGTGGGTCGGGTGACCGACCTGGTCCGCGGGCTGCACGGCACGCTGACCGCAGGCGTCGACCGGCTGCGGGCGCACGCGGTGGTGCTGGGCGACGCGCGCCGCCGGGTCGAGGTGCTCCGCCGGCAGCAGGAGGAGGACTTCACCGCCCTCGCCGCGCGGCGTCCGGCTCTCGCCGACCCCGACGCGCTCGGCCCGGCCGGGGAGGAGTTGGCGGTCGCGGAGGCAGCGCGGCGGCACGAGCACGGGGCGCTGCTCGCCGAGGTCGAGGCGGACGCCGCCGCCACGGCCGCCGTCCTCGCCGGCACGGTCCCGTGGCTGGGGGGCACCGGTGCGCCCGGTCACGAGTCGGCGATCCGCGCGCACCTGGCGGGGCTGCTGCCCGGCTGGGGCGACGGCGAGATGGTCGCGCTCGCCTGGTCGGCCGTCCGGGCGCTCGACGGGCCGGTCACCGCCGAGGACCTCGACGCCGCCGCGCGCGAGGGGCTGCCGTACGCGTCGAACCCCGCCTACGCCGGCGCCCTGCTGGCCGGCCTCGGCGTCGACGGCGTGCGCCACCTGCTGCTCACCCTCGGCCTGCAGCCCGGGGACCCGGCGCCGCCGCTGGCCCGGTGGCTCGCGCTGGCGTTCGGGGCGGCACGGGGCGACGCGGTGCCGGGTGCGCTCGAAGAAGTGCTCGACGCCCGCTACGTCGATCCCGGCGACCCCGATGCCGTGCCCGACCGGGTGGCCGCCGGGCTGGCGCTGCTCGTCGGTGCCGTCCCCGTCGCCGCCGGAGGTGTGCGGCCGGCGACGGTGGCGGCCTGGACGGGTGCGGGGGGGGGGGGGGGGGGGGGGGGGGGGGGGGGGGGGGGGGGGGGGGGGGGGGGCGGGGCGGGCCGCGCGCGGGCCCGCCGCCGCGCCCCCCGGC
>NZ_JBJGYZ010000033.1:0-69983 GCF_054050275.1 Geodermatophilus sp. SYSU D00691 | reverse complement strand
CCCCCCCCCCCCGCCCCCCCCCCCCCCCCCCCCCCCCCCCCCCCCCCCCCCCCCCCCCCCAACCACCGTCAGGTGCGCTCGGTGGCCAGCCGGGCGCCGAACCCGAGCAGGGCGACGCCGGTCACGGCGTCCAGCGACCGGCGCACCCGCCGGCGGGCCAGCCAGCGCCGCGCCCGCGCGATGACGGCCACCAGCAGGACCAGCCAGGCCAGGCTGAGCGCCGCGTGCGTCACCGCGTACAGCAGCAGGGACCACACCGGGGCGTCCGGGCCGAGGAACTGGGGCAGCACCGCCAGGTAGAAGACCAGCACTTTCGGGTTGGTGATGTTGGAGAGGCAGCCCTGCCGCCAGCCGGCGAGCGCCGCACCCGAGGCGGGCGGCTCGTCGGGGCTGTCGGGGTAGACGCCGCGCACCGCCGAGCGCAACGCCTGGACGGCGAGCCAGACCAGGTAGGCGATGCCGGCCCAGCGGATGGCCTGGAACAGCGGCTCGACGGCGACGATGACCGCCGCCAGCCCGGCCGCCGCGGCCGCGCCCTGGACGACGTTGGAGCTGGCGACGCCGGCCGCGGACCACCAGCCGCGCCACCGGCCGCCGACGAGCGCGTTGCGGACGACGACGGTGAAGTCGGCGCCGGGCACGAGGACCAGCAGCGTCGCGAGGACGACGAAGGAGGCGTAGGCCGGCCAGTCCACGGTGACCAGCCTAGGAGCCCCCGACGAACGCCAGCGCCTCCTCGGCCAGGGCCAGGTCGGACTCCGGGGTGCCGTGGTCGAGGGCCACCCACTCGCGCATCGGGGTGCCGTTGGCCGCGGCGAACGGCAGCCCGGTCCCCGCCGCGACCAGGCCCTCCACCCGGTGCCGCGGCAGCTTCAGCACCACCGCGCCCCCCACCACCATCGCGAAGATCGAGCCGTGCACGGTGAGGGCGGCCGAGCCGAACCCCCGCCGCCCGCTCGAGCCCGGGGGCCCGACGCCCGGCCGGGTGGACAGGGCCTCCACCAGGGCGGCGAAGCGCTGTTCGGGGTCCACGGGCACGATCCCAGCGCTTTCCGGCAGGAATGCGCAACGTGGACCCGGCCTCCCGGTTGGCAGGATCGGGCCCGTGAGTCGTCGGGGCTGGGTCCTGTTCGTCGCCATGTCGGTCATCTGGGGCGTGCCGTACCTGCTGATCAAGGTGGCCGTGGAGGAGCTCTCGCCGGTCATGGTCGTGTTCGGCCGGTGCGTCGTCGGCGCCGCGCTGCTGCTGCCGTGGGCGCTGGCGAAGGGCTGGGTCCGCCCGGCGCTGCGGCACTGGAAGCCGCTGCTCGCCTTCACCGTGCTGGAGATGACCGCGCCCTGGCTGCTGCTCTCCTACGCCGAGCAGACCCTGACCAGCTCGCTCACCGGGCTGCTCATCGCCACCGTGCCCTTCGTCGCCGCCGTCGCGGCGCGGGTGGTCGGCGACGAGGACCGGCTGACCCCCGTCCGGCTGCTCGGCATGGCCATCGGCGTGGTCGGCATCGTCGCGCTGCTCGGCCTGGACGTCGGCGGCGCGCACCTGCTGCCGATCGTCGCGGTCGCCTTCGTCGTCGTCTTCTACGCGGTCGCGCCGATGATCGTCAGCCGCCGGCTCCCGGAGGTGCCCGGCGTCGCGGCCAGCGCGATCGCGCTGACCGTCACCGCGGCCGTCTACGCGCCCTTCGCCGTCCCGCAGCTGGGCGAGGCGGTGGCCGCGCCGCCGTCGGCCCTGCTGTCGGTGGTCGCGCTCGGCGTCGTCTGCACCGCGCTGGCGCTGGCGGTGTTCTTCCTGCTCATCCGCGAGGTCGGGCCGCAGCGGGCGCTGGTCATCACGTTCGTCAACCCGGCGGTCGCCGTCCTGCTCGGCGTGCTGCTGCTCGACGAGCCGTTCACCCTCGGCATCGCCCTCGGCCTGCCGCTGGTGCTGGTGGGCTGCGTGCTGGCCACCCGGCGCAACGCGCCCCGGCCGGTCGCCGAGCCGGTGGAGGCGGCGGTGTCCTGAGTCCCGTCGCACCCCCTGGTTAGCGTGCCCGGCGTGGACGACGGACGAGAGCGCTGCGCCTGGGCGACGAGCACCCCGGAGTACGTGGCCTACCACGACCAGGAGTGGGGGACGACGCTGCACGGCGACGACGCCCTCTTCGAGCGGCTCTGCCTCGAGGCGTTCCAGTCGGGCCTGTCGTGGATCACCATCCTGCGCAAGCGCCCGGCGTTCCGCGCCGCGTTCGCCGGCTTCGACATCGCCGCCGTCGCGGAGTTCACCGAGGACGACGAGGCGCGGCTGATGGCCGACGCGGGCATCGTCCGCAACCGCGCGAAGATCACCGCCGCCGTCCGCAACGCCCGCGCCGCCCGGGAGCTGCCCGAGGGCCTCGACGCGCTGCTGTGGTCGTTCGCGCCGTCCGCTCCGCGGCCGCGTCCGGCCACACTGGTCGACGTCCCGGCGACCAGCCCGGAGTCCACCGCGATGGCCAAGGAGCTCAAGAAGCGGGGCTTCGTCTTCGTCGGGCCGACCACCGCCTACGCGCTCATGCAGGCCACGGGCATGGTCGACGACCACGTGGCGTCCTGCTTCCGGGCGACCCCGTGAGGGGGCTCGTGTTGGACGGAAGCTCCCGATACGGGATCATTGACCCGGAGCACTGCAGCGACGGACGCCGCCCGCTCTCCCAGGAGGGAGACGCGGACGGCCGGCGAAGGAGGCACGCATGGCGGCCATGAAGCCGCGCACGGGTGAGGGTCCCCTCGAAGTCACCAAGGAGGGCCGTGGGCTGGTCATGCGCGTACCGCTCGAAGGCGGCGGTCGCCTGGTCGTCGAGCTGTCGCCGGACGAGGCGCAGGCGCTGTCCGAGGCACTGAAGGGCGCGACCAGCTGACTCCCTCCGCGAGCCTGCCCCCGGGCAGCCCCGCGCAGGACGACACGGCCCCGGCCGCCGGTACTCCGGCGACCGGGGCCGCGCCGTTGCCGCGGGTCGAGGTCCAGAGCTCCCTCCCGGCCCTGACCGGGGACGACGTCCTCGCCGTCCCGGTGGGGGCGCGCGGCGCGCTGCCGGCGTGGCTGCCGGCCGACGTCGACCGCGGGTTCCTCGCCGGCGTGCTGGCCGACACCGGCAACGGCGGCAAGCCCGGCGGCCTCACCGACGTGCCCGTGCCCGGCCGCCGGCCGCGCTCGGTCGTCGCGGTCGGCGTCGGCGACGCCACGCTGCCCGACGTGCGCGGCTACGCCGCCGCCGCGGTCCGGCGCGCGCAGACCCTCGCCGAGCACGGCGCCCGCCGGCTCGTCCTGCCGCTGGACACGACCGTCGCGCCGGCCGGTGCCGACGAGGTGCGCGTCGCCGTCGAGGCCGCGCTGCTGGCGAGCTACCGCTTCCGCGAGACCTCGAAGCCGCACCCGCCGCGGCTGCCGGAGGTGGTCGTGGTGGCCACCGACGCCGACGACCCGGCCGTGGTCGCCGCCGCCCGCGCCGGGCAGGTCGCCGCCGAGGCGGTCGCCTGGGCGCGCGACCTGGTCAACACCCCGAGCAACACCAAGAACCCCGGCTGGCTCGCCGCCGAGGCGGGGGAGCGGCTGGCCGGCCTGGACGGCGTCACCGTGCACGTGCTCGACGCCGACGACCTGCGCGCCGGCGGTTTCGGCGGGGTGCTGGCGGTCGGCGGCGGCTCGGCCACGCCGCCGTGCGTGGTGGTGGCGTCCTACCGCCCCGCGGGCGCCCCCGCGGCCCACCCGGTGCTGGTCGGCAAGGGCATCACCTACGACACCGGCGGGCTGTCGATCAAGCCCAACGCCGGCATGCGCGAGATGAAGACCGACATGGCGGGGGGCGCCGCCGTGCTCGCCGCCGTCGACGCGGCCGCCCGGCTGCGGCTGCCGGTGGCGGTCACCGCCGTCGTCCCCGCGGCCGAGAACGCGGTGTCCGGGTCGTCGTACCGGCCGGCCGACGTCGTCCGGCACGTCGGCGGGCGGACGACGGAGGTGCTCAACACCGACGCCGAGGGGCGCATGGTGCTCGCCGACGGGTTGGCCTACGCGCGGCTCGAGCTCGGCGCCACCGCGCTGGTCGACGTCGCGACGCTCACCGGGGCGATCCGGATCGCGCTGGGCGCGAGGACCGCGGGGCTGTTCACGAACTCCGACGGGCTGGCCGAGGCGCTGACCACGGCCGGCGGGCACGCCGGCGAGGCGATGTGGCGGATGCCGCTGCCCGAGGAGCACGTCGACCTGCTGGAGAGCGCGGTCGCCGACGCGAACAACGCGCCGGGCAACCCGGGCAGCAGCACCGCGGCGCTGTTCCTCCGGCCGTTCGCCGGCGACCTGCCCTGGGCGCACCTCGACGTCGCCGGCACCGCGCGGGCCGGCTCCGACGACGGCGAGATCGCCAAGGGCGGCACCGGCTACGGCGTGCGCACGCTGCTGCGCTGGCTCGAGGCGGGGGCGCCGGCCGCATGACCGACGCCGTCACCGTCGAGCGCGACGGGCCGGTCACCACGGTGCGGCTGTCGCGGCCGCACGCCCGCAACGCCGTCGACGGGCCGACCGCGGCGGCGCTGGCCGACGCGTTCCGGGCGTTCGACGCCGACGACGGCGCGGCGGTGGCCGTGCTGCACGGCGAGGGCGGCACGTTCTGCGCCGGGGCCGACCTGCGCGCGGTCGGCACGCCCACCGGCAACCGCACCGGGCCCGACGGCGACGGGCCGATGGGGCCGACCCGGCTGCGGCTGTCCAAGCCGGTGATCGCGGCGGTCGCCGGGCACGCCGTCGCCGGCGGGCTGGAGCTGGCGCTGTGGTGCGACCTGCGGGTCGCCGACGAGACGGCGGTGTTCGGCGTCTTCTGCCGGCGGTGGGGCGTGCCGCTGATCGACGGCGGCACGGTGCGGCTGCCGCGGCTGATCGGCGCGAGCCGGGCGATGGACCTGGTGCTCACCGGCCGTCCGGTCGACGCGGCCGAGGCGCTCGCCATCGGTCTGGCCAACCGGGTCGTCCCGGCGGGCGAGGCGCTCGGCGCCGCGCAGGGGCTGGCCCGGCAGCTCGCCGCGTTCCCGCAGACCTGCCTGCGCGGCGACCGCGCCTCGCTGCTCGAGCAGGAGGGCCTCGACGAGGTCGCGGCGCTGGCCAACGAGTTCCGCCACGGGCAGGTCGCCCTCGCCGTCGACGCGCTGCCCGGGGCGGCGCGGTTCGCCGCCGGCGAGGGACGCCACGGAGAGGGAGTCGCATGACTGACGACACCGGCGTCGTCTTCCCGGCCGGGCCGGACGGACGGCGGAGCACCGCCGCGCTGGGGCGGGCGGTGGTGGCCGACGCGCTGCGGCCGGTCGACCCGGCCGGCGCGCTGGCCGCCGAGCAGGAGACCAACTGGCGCGCGGGCTACCTCGTGCACTTCCGGCGGCTGGTCGAGGCGGGGCTGGCCTCCGGCGACGCCGCCCGGACGATCGCCGCGGCGGGGTTGACGTCCCTGCACGAGCGGATGTGCGTCGTCCTGCCCGACGGCGAGGAGACCGCGCTCGACCGCTGGGCGGCCACGTCGTCGCCGCGGACGCTCGACACCGTCGAGGTGCACGGCACCGGCAGCCGCGAGGAGGAGTTCTCGCTGCCCTACGGCGGCACGCGGCTGCGCGGCGACGACCTGCTGCGCCGGCTGGACGCGTGGACCGAGGCGGGGGTGCTCGAGCCGTCGGCGGCCGAGGCGGTGCGGGCGGTCGTGGGGCACCCGGAGTGGCTGCGGCTGCCCGACCACACCGTCGCCGTCCTCGGGGCCGGCGCCGAGATGGGCCCGCTGCCGTCGCTGCTGCGCTGGGGCGCGCGGGTGGCCGGCGTCGACCTGCCGCGGCCGCCGCTGTGGCAGCGGGTGGTCGAGACCGCGCGGCGCAACGCCGGCACGCTGCTGCTGCCGGTCACCTCCGGCGGCGACCCCGACGACCGCCAGGTGGCCGGACACGCCGGCGCCGACCTGGTCACCGAGGTGCCGGCGGTGGGGGACTGGCTGGCCGGCCTGCCGGGGACGCCGGTGCTCGGCAACTACGTGTACGCCGACGGCGCGGCCAACGTGCGGGTGTCGGTGGCGGTCGACGCGCTGACGCTGCGGATCCAGGAGGCGAACCCCTCGACCGCGCTGGCCTTCCTGGCGACGCCCACCGACGTGTTCGCCGTCCCGGCCGAGGCCGTCGCCCACTCGGTGCGCGCCTACGACGGCCGGTCGGGGCGCGCCAAGCTGGTGTCGCGGCCGCTGCGCACGCTGTCGGCGGGCCGGCTGCTGCGCCGTGCCTACGTGCCCGGCGCCGACCCGGGGATCAGCGACGTGCTGGTCGCGCAGCAGGGCCCGAACTACGCACTGGCCAAGCGGCTGCAGCGGTGGCGCGCGACGACGGCGCGGGCGGCCGGCGCGACGGTGTCGATGAACGTCGCCCCGCCCACCCGGACGCGGTCGGTGGTGAAGAACCGCGCGCTCGCCGCGGCCTACGCCGGGGCGCACCGGTTCGGGGTCGAGGTGTTCGAGCCGTCGACGTCGAACGTGCTCATGGCGGCGCTGCTGGTGCACGACCTGCACACCGGTGGCGGGCCGGCGCACGAGCACCCGTGGCAGGACGAGGCGCACGACGCGGTGCACGGCGGCCTGTGGCGCATGCCGTACGCCGCGCGCAGCGCGCTCGGACTCGCCGCGCTGCTGGGCTACGGTTCGGCTCGGGGGTGAGCGCGATGGTCGACTTCGGAAAGCTCGGCAAGCAGCTGACCGACCGCCTCGACAGCGACGAGGGCGAGAAGAAGAGCGACGACGTCCTCGACAAGGCGGCCGCGTTCCTCGACGAGAAGACCGGCGGCAAGCACGCCGACCAGATCGCCAAGGCGCGGGAGTTCGCCGACGAGCACGTCGGCAAGAAGGACGACGACCGGCGCTGAATCAGTCATCCGCGCTGGTCAGCGGTCTGGAACTGTCGTACCCGCTGCGTAGCTTGCGGGCATGCAGCGGATCGCGGGCACCTCCGTGCCGGAGGGCTTGCTGGTGGACTGGTACGGGTGCTGCCCGAGCCCAGCCCGCGGCTGCCGGTGGGTGGATGACCCAGGAGCAGGCCGCCGCCGAGCTGCAGCGGATCGACCGCGACCGGGCCCGGGCCGCCGCCCGCGAGGCGGCGCTGATCGCCCGGTGCGCCGAGCACGAACCCGACACCGACGACCCGCAACCGGGCACGCCGGGCGCCCGGTCGCGGTTGTGGCGGGTGTCGGAGCAGGAGTTTGCGGGGGTGAGCGAGTTCGCCCCGTCCCATCTCGGGGCGGTGGTGAACGTCAGCCCGGGCACGGCGGCGCACCGGATGCGGCGGGCGGTCACCTGGCGCGCCAGCCTGCCGTCGACCCTGCGTGCCCTGTCCCGCGGTGAGCTGGACGAGCGCCGCGGGCAGATCCTGGCCGACACCCTGGTGCACACCGACCCGGCGCTGGCCCGCCGGGTGGAGGCGCTCGTGCTGCCCGAGGCGCCGCAGCTGACGTTCGCCGGGCTGAGGTCGCCCATCCTCGCGGTGCTGCTGGCACTGGACCCGCAGGCGGCGGAGGAGAACCGGGCGCGGGCGCAGCGGGACGCCGACGTGTTCGCCGAGCCGGCCGGGGACGGCATGGTCAACCTCGGCGCGCGGCTGCCCGCCGACGAGGCCGCCGAGGCCGACGGCGATACCCGGCCGAGCGGGCAGCTCCGCGCCGCGATGTACTCCCTCCTGGCCCGGGGCGCGGCCGCCGGCCTGCTCGGCGCCCGCGCCCGCCTGCTGATCACCGCCTCGCTGGCATCCTGGAGGGCACCTCGACAGCGCCCGCGCGGGTGAACGGGCAGGCGATCACCCCGGCGCACCTGGCCAGCCGAGCTGCTCCGCCGCATCGGCGCGCTCGGCCTCACCACTCCCGAGGGTGGCGAGTTGGCGTTCGCGCTCACCGACGCCGACGGCCGGCTGCTCGGTGCGGTCACCGCCGCCGAGCTGCGGCGGCTGGTCCGCCGCGGGGAGGGGCTGGACCCGCCGCCGGCGGTGGACCGGCACGCCCCCACCGACAGACAGCGCCGGTTCGTGACACCCGGGACCGCGGCTGCCGCTGGCCGCTGTGCCCGCGCCGCGCCGGCTGGGCCGATCACGACCACGTCGTGCCGCACGCCGCCGGCGGGCCCACCGCCTGCGCCAACCTGTGCTGCCTGTGCCGCACCCACCACCGGCTGAAGACCTTCGCCAACGGCTGGACCTTCGTGCTCGACCCGTACGGCACCCTGCACGTCACCACCCCGACCGGCATCACCCGGATCACCCACCCGCCGGGCATGCGCCGACGACCACCCCGGCCCGAGCCACCGCCGGCCGAGCCCGGCGACGACCCACCACCGTTCTAGCGATCCCGCACCCGTCGGGTCGCCGGGCCCGGAGGCGTGCACCGATCCCTGGCCGTCGATCGCGCGGATCGGGACACTGTCCGTCCCGACTCCACCTGACCGGAGGGGAGATCGCCATGGCCTCGATGTCCGAGCGGGAGAACCGGGAGATCCAGGCGGCCAACGCCTCGGGCAACGTCCCCGTCGTCCTCATCCACGGCCTCTGGCTGCTGCCGAGCAGCTGGGCCAACTGGGTGACCTTCTACGAGGAGGCCGGCTACGCACCGCTGACGCCGGACTGGCCGGACGACCCGGAGACGGTCGCCGACGCCCGGGCCGAGCCGGAGGTCGTGGCCGGGAAGACCTTGAAGCAGGTCGCCGACCACACCACCGAGGTCATCGAGGCCCTGGACCGGAAGCCCGTCGTCATGGGCCACTCGACCGGTGGCCTGCTGGCGCAGGTGCTGGCGGGCCGGGGCCTCGCAGCCGTCACGGTGGCCATCGACCCGGGGGTCTTCCGCGGCGTCCTGCCGCTGCCGCTGTCGGTGCTCAAGGGCGTGGGCCCGTTCCTGGTCGACCCCCGCACGCGCCGCCGCGCCCTCACGCTCACCTACGACCAGTTCAGGTACGGCTGGGCGAACGCCCTCGACGAGCAGGAGGCGAAGGAGCTGTACGAGACGTACCACGTCGCCGGCTCCGGCATCTCCCTCGTGCAGATGGGCAACGCCAACCTCAACCCGTGGACCGAGGCGCGGGTGGACACGAAGAACCCCGACCGCGGCCCCCTGCTCATCATCGAGGGCGAGAAGGACCACACGATCCCGTGGGCGATCGCGAACGCCGCCTACAAGCTGCAGAAGCGCAACCCGGGGGTGACCGAGATCGTGAAGCTCCCGAACCGCGGCCACTCGCTCACGATCGACCACGGCTGGCGCGAGGTCGCCCAGACGGCGCTCGACTTCGTCAAGCGGTTCACCTGAGGGCCGCCGGCCGGAAAATCCGGGAGGATCTCGAGCGGCGATGTCGAGAACGCAGGAACGGCTCCGTCCCCGGGGTGCACGCGGTCAGGATGGGCCGCAACCAGCACCGAGGAGAACCACGATGGCCAAGTACCTGCTGCTCAAGCACTACCGCGGCGCCCCGGCGGCGGTGAACGACGTCCCGATGGACAAGTGGACGCCGGAGGAGATCTCGGCCCACGTCCAGTACATGAACGACTTCGCGGCCAAGCTCGAGGGCACCGGGGAGTTCGTCGACGGCCAGGCGCTCGCCCCCGAGGGCAGCTGGGTCCGCTACGACGGCGAGGGGCGCCCGCCGGTCACCGACGGCCCGTTCGCCGAGACCAAGGACCTGATCGCGGGCTGGATGATCATCGACGTCGACAGCCACGAGCGCGCCGTCGAGCTGGCCGGCGAGCTGTCCGCCGCTCCTGGCGCTGGCGGCCAGCCGATCCACGAGTGGCTCGAGGTGCGGCCCTTCCTCACCGAGCCGCCCACCATCACGGAGTGACCACCGCGTTGGACGACGTCCTGCTCCGGACGCTCACGCCGGAGGTCCTCGGCATCCTCGTCCGCCGCGGCGCAGACTTCGCGGCGGCCGAGGATGCCGTGCAGGACGCGCTGGTCGAGGCGGTCCGGGTCTGGCCGACCGACCCGCCGCGCGACCCGAAGGGCTGGCTGGTCACCGTCGCCTGGCGCCGGTTCCTCGACGCCACCCGTGCCGACACCGCCCGCCGCCGGCGCGAGGACCTCGTCGACGAGGAGCCGGCGCCCGGCCCCGTGTCGGGCGCCGACGACACGCTCCAGCTGTACTTCCTCTGCGCCCACCCGTCCCTCACGCCGTCGTCGGCGGTCGCGCTCACGCTGCGCGCCGTCGGCGGGCTGACCACCCGCCAGATCGCCCAGGCCTACCTGGTGCCCGAGGCGACCATGGCCCAGCGCATCAGCCGCGCCAAGCGCACCGTCTCCGACGTCCGCTTCGACCGGCCCGGCGACGTCGCCACCGTGCTGCGCGTCCTCTACCTGGTCTTCAACGAGGGCTACTCCGGCGACGTCGACCTCGCCGCCGAGGCGATCCGGCTCACCCGGCAGCTCGCGGCCGCGATCGACCACCCCGAGGTGGCGGGGCTGCTCGCCCTCATGCTGCTCCACCACGCCCGCCGCGCCGCCCGCACCGGGCCCGACGGCAGCCTCGTGCCGCTCGCCGAGCAGGACCGCGACCGCTGGGACACGGCGCTCATCGCGGAGGGCGTCGAGATCCTGCAGGCCGCGCTCGCCTGCGACCGGCTCGGCGAGTTCCAGGCCCAGGCCGCCGTCGCGGCGCTCCACGCCGACGCGCGCACCGCCGAGGAGACCGACTGGGTGCAGATCGTCGAGTGGTACGACGAGCTCGCGAAGCTGACCGACAGCCCCGTCGTCCGACTCAACCGCGCGGTCGCCGTCGGCGAGGCCGACGGACCGCGCGCCGGCCTGGCGGCGCTCGCGGCGCTGGACGACTCGCTGCCCCGCCACACCGCGGTCGCGGCCTACCTCCACGAGCGCGACGGCGACCTGGCGACGGCGGCCCGGCTGTACGCCGAGGCCGCGCAGCAGGCGCCCAACCTCGCCGAGCGCGACCACCTCACCCGCCAGGCCGCCCGGCTCAACGCCGCCCGCGGCCGCTGACGCACCGGCTCGACGCCGCACGGCGAGGGGCGCACCCTCGGACGCGTGCAGACGCTGGACATGGTCGGCGCGATCGTCCTGGGCCTGCTCCTGCTCGCGGCGGTCCTCGGCGGCCTCGTCTGGCTCGACCGCGGGCCGGTCGGCGAGCACGGGCGGACCCTGGTCAAGGGTCCGCCGCGGGACGACGAGGACGACGAGGCCCCGCCGGACGACGGGCCCGCTGACAGGCGCTGATCCCGCCCGCCGGGCCGTGTCAGCGCCGTGTGCGCCCGGCGCCAGCGCCCTCTCCCATCGTCGACGCCGACGAAGGGAGACATCCATGACCTACGGGATCGAGGCCGAGGGCCTCACCAAGCGCTTCGGCGACACGCAGGCGCTGGCCGGCGTCGACCTGGCCGCCCGCGAGGGCACCGTGCTCGGCGTCCTGGGACCCAACGGCGCCGGCAAGACCACCGCCGTCCGGGTGCTCGCCACCCTGCTGCGCCCCGACGCCGGCACCGCCCGCGTCGGCGGCTTCGACGTCCTGGCGCAGCCGGCCGAGGTCCGCGCGCGCATCGGCCTCACCGGTCAGTACGCCTCGGTCGACGAGGACCTCACCGGCACCCAGAACCTGCTGCTCATCGGCCAGCTGCTCGGCCTGCGCACCGTCGAGGCGCGCGCCCGCGCCGCCGAGCTGCTCGACTGGTTCGACCTCACCGAGGCAGCCGGCCGGGTGGCGAAGACCTACAGCGGCGGCATGCGCCGCCGCCTCGACCTCGCCGCCAGCCTGGTCGGCCGGCCGTCGGTGATCTTCCTCGACGAGCCCACCACCGGCCTCGACCCCGCCAAGCGCGAGGAGATGTGGGACGTCGTCCGCCGCGTCGTGGCCGACGGCGCCACGGTGCTGCTGACCACGCAGTACCTGGAGGAGGCCGACGCCCTCGCCGACGAGATCACCGTCATCGACCACGGCCGCGTCATCGCGCACGACACCCCCGACGGCCTCAAGCACCACGTCGGCGGTCAGCGGCTGCGCGTCCGGCCCGTCGACGCCGCCCGCGTCGACGACGTCCGCCGGTTGCTCGCGGAGCTCACCCGGTCGGTGCCCGAGGTCAGCAACCGCGGCGAGCTCACCTGCCGGGTGGACGACGACTCGCTGCTGCCCGAGCTGGTGGGCCGGCTGCAGGCCGCCGGCATCCCGGTCAGCGAGCTCTCCCTGCACCTGCCGAGCCTGGACGAGGTCTTCTTCACCCTCACCGGCCGGCCCACCGACGAGACCCCCGAGGAGGCGGCATGACCCTCACCACCGCACCCGCCGGCACCGCCCGGCCGGCACCGCTCGCCGACGGCGGCGCCCCGGCCACCAGCACCCTCTGGCGGCAGGCCCGCGTGCTCGCCCGCCGCAGCCTGATCAAGACCTGGCGCACGCCCGAGGCCCTGGTCGACGTCACGCTGCAGCCGATCATCTTCCTGGCCCTGTTCACCTACGTGTTCGGCGGTGCCATCGCCGGCGGCTCGCAGGAGGACTACCTGCAGTTCCTGCTCCCGGGCCTGCTCGGGCAGACGATCGCCATGGCCAGCGTCTCGCTCGGCCAGAACCTCAACAGCGACATCGAGAAGGGCGTCTTCGACCGGTTCCGGTCGCTGCCCATCGGCCGCTCCGCCCCGCTGATCGGCGCGGTGCTGGCCGACCTGGTCCGCTACCTGGTCCTGTTCGCCGTCATGATCGGCGTCGGCACGCTGATGGGCTTCGAGCCGACGAGCTGGGCCGGCGTCCTGGCCTCGCTGGCGCTGTCGATGGGCTTCGCGCTCTGCTTCGGCTGGATCTCGGTCTACATCGGGATGATCGCCCGGACCCCCGGCGCGGTGCAGGGCATCATGTTCCTGCTGATCTTCCCGCTGGCGTTCGGCAGCAACGTGTTCGTCTCCACCGAGACCATGCCCGGCTGGCTGCAGGCCTTCGTCGAGGTCAACCCGATCAGCCACCTGGTCAGCGCCGTCCGCGGGCTCATGGTCGGCGGTCCGGTCGCGGAGAACCTGCTCTGGACGCTGGTCTGGATGGCCGGCCTGCTGGTGGTGTTCATGCCGCTGGCGGTCCGCGCCTACCGCCGCCGGGCGTGATCAGCCGGTGAGCCGGTCGGGGTCGAGGGCCGCGGTGGCGGCGTCGGCGTCCAGCGCCCGCCCCTCGGCGTAGGCGACCTCGTACCCGTCCCCGAGAGCCGCGCGCAGGGACCCGACCAGCTCGGTGACCGCCGAGCTGGTCGGGTCCTCGGCGCCGCGCAGCCGGGTGGCGGCGCCGAAGGCGACCGCGGCCTCGCGGTGCCGGCCGAGCGCCCGGGCCAGCAGGGCGGTGGACAACCCCACCGAGGCGACGATCGGCCGGTCCCCGGTCAGCAGCGCGTGCCGGTAGCCCACCCGCAGGTGCTCGACCGCCTCGTCGACCTCCCCCAGCCGGAGCCCGAGCGCGGCGGCCGTCCCGTGCCCGATCGCCCCGCTGTGCGCGTCGAGCAGCGACGGGTCGTCGAGCCCGCACAGCCGCGCGTGCAGCCAGGAGTACGCCGCCCGCACCCCGGCCTCGTCCTCCGCCGCGACCGCGATCGCGCCCTCGGTGGCCGCCACGAGGACGCCGTGCAGCAGCTCGCCCGACCGGAAGCGGTTCTGCGCCCGCATCGCGTCGAGGTGCCGCCGCGCTCCCTCGACGTCGCCGGCCCGCAGCCGCAGGTCGGCCAGCCGCATGGTGACCAGCAGGTCGTCGGACGTCTCCGAGCCCAGCGACCGGATGCATGCCTGCGCCCGCTCGTAGTCCTCCGCCGCCCCGCGCAGGTCCCCGTCCACGGTGCGCACCTGCCCCCGGGCCGACAGCAGCGCGGCCAGCCCCCAGCGGTCGCCGATCGCCTCCCACTCGGCCACGCCGGCGTCGGCGTCGCGGCGCATGAGGTCGATGTCCCCGTCGTTCTCCGCGTAGGCCAGCCGCGCGAGCCGGCCCGCCGCGCGCACCCACGGTTCCGGGTCGCCCAGCGCCTCGTCGAGGGCGGCGTCGGCGCGGTCCCGCTGCTCGCCCATGAACAGCAGGAGCGGCCGCACCACCTTGGCCGCCGGGTGCCCGTGCCCCGACGACCCCAGCCGGTCGGCCAGCGCGGCGAACTGGTCCCGCCTGGCGCGCAGATCGCTGGGGTGGTTGTCGACGGTGAACCCGAGCAGCGCCTGCAGCGCCTCGACCAGCACGCCGTCGGGCGCCTCCCGCGCACCGGGGACGGCGAGGGCGAAGGTCGTCCAGCGGGTGGCCTCCTGCCCGCTCTCCCGCAGCAGCCAGTACCAGCCGAGGTGGACGACGAGCTCGACGGCGGCGGCCGCGTCCCCCGTGTCGCCGAGGAACCGCAGCGCCGCCAGGACGTCGTCGCGCTCGGTGTCGAGCACGCGCAGCGCGTCGAGCTGCTCGGGCCCGCGCAGCCGGGCGTCCTGCCGCCGGACCACGGCGCGGAACCGGTCCGCGTGCGCCGTCCGGGCCGCGGTGACCACGCCCTTCTCGGCCAGCCGCTCGGCGCCGTACTCGCGCAGCGTCTCGAGCATGCGGAACCGCGTGCCGTCGGCCGTGCGGGCGGCGATCAGCAGCGACTTGTCCACCAGCGCGTGCAGGACGTCGGACAGGTCACCCGCCGCGCCGCCGTCCCGCCAGCTCGGTGCGACGGCCGCGACCGCCTCCTCGGTGGCCCCCGCGGCGAAGACCGAGAAGTGCTCGGCGACCTCGCGCTCCAGCGGGGTCAGCAGGTCCCAGCTCCACTCGACGACGGCGCGCAGCGTGCGGTGCCGCGGGGTCGCGGTGCGCCGTCCGCCGGTGAGCAGCCGGAACCGGTCGGCCAGCCGCTCGGCCACCTCGGCGGGGGAGAGGACCCGCAGCCGGGCGGCGGCCAGCTCGATGGCCAGCGGCAGCCCGTCGAGCCGGCGCACGATCTCCACCACGGCGTCGTCCAGCCCGACGCCGGGGTCGACCGCCCGCGCCCGGTCCAGCAGCAGGCGCACCGCCGGGCTGGCCCCCGCCTCGGCGGCGGGCGCGCCCTCGGGCGGCACGGCCAGCGGCCCGAGCGGGTGGAGCAGCTCGCCCTCGATCGCCAGCGGCTCGCGGCTGGTGGCCAGCACCCGCACACCGGGGCAGCGGCCGAGGACCTCCGCGACCACCTCGGCGGCGGCGTCCACGAGGTGCTCGCAGTTGTCGACGACCAGCAGGCACGTCGCCGTCCACAGCCGCTCCAGCAGCCGCTCGCGGGGGTCGCGCCGCTGGTACTCCGTCACCGGGTCGGGGAGGACGATCTCGCGCACGCCGAGGCCGTCGAGCACCGCCTGCCAGACGCCGCTCGGCTCGGTGACCGGCGCCAGCTCGACCAGCCACACGCCGTCGGGCGTGGGCACCTCCGGGGCGGCGGCCACCCGCGCGGCGACCTCGCCGGCCAGGCGGGTCTTGCCGGAGCCGCCCGTGCCGACCACGGTCACCAGCCGCCCGGCGGCCAGCCGCTCCCGCACCGCGCGGACGTCGTCCTCCCGGCCGACGAAGCTGGTGACCGCGGCCCGCAGGTTCGTGGGCACCTCCGCGGGCCGGTCGGCCGCCCGCAGCAGCTCCAGGTGCCGGGCGCGCAGCGCCGGCGACGGGTCGGTGCCGAGCGCGTCGGCCAGCGTGGCGCGCACCCGCTCGTACACCGCCAGCGCCTCGGCCGGCCGGCCGGCGGCGGCGAGGGCGTCGACCAGCGCGCCGGCGAGGTCCTCGCGCAGCGGGTGGGCGGCCGCCAGCTCCTCCAGCAGCGGCACCACCTCGGCGGCGCGACCGTCGCCCCGCGCGAGGCGGGCCTGCTCGAGCACCACCTCCAGCCGCAGGTCGTCCAGCGCCGCCCGCCGGCCGGCCGCCTCCGGGGAGTCGTCGCCCGGCAGCGGGGTGCCGCGCCACAGCGCGGCCGCCTCCGCCAGCACGGCGGCCGTCGCGGCCGCGTTCCCGGCGGCCCGCAGCCGGCGGCTCTCGGCGACCAGCCGCTCGAACCGGACGGCGTCGACGTCCTCCGGCGCGACCGCCAGCCGGTACCCGGCGGCGGACTGCTCGACGAGCTCCGGCCGGCCCAGGGCCCGGCGCAGCCGGGAGACCAGCGACTGCAGGCTGTTGGCCGGGTCGGCGGGGGAGTCCCCGCCCCACACCGCCTCGGCGAGCGCGCCCGCGGAGACCCAGCGGCCGGGCTGCAGCGCCAGCGCGGTCAGCAGCTGCTGCAGGCGGGCGCCGGGCACCGGGACGATCCGCCCGCCGTCGCGGACCTCGAGCGGCCCCAGGTATGCGACCTGCACGCCGCCGAGTCTGTCAGGCGGGGCCGACCAGGCCCGCCACGATCTCCGCCGAGAGCGCCACCAGCGGCAGGCCGCCGCCGGGGTGCGCCGAGCCGCCCACGAGGAACAGGCCCGGCACCGGCGAGGCGTTGGCCGGCCGCAGGAACGCCG
The DNA here is from genome assembly GCF_054050275.1 of Geodermatophilus sp. SYSU D00691. Lineage (NCBI taxonomy): Bacteria > Bacillati > Actinomycetota > Actinomycetes > Geodermatophilales > Geodermatophilaceae > Geodermatophilus > Geodermatophilus sp. SYSU D00691. The sequence goes on along the minus strand of NZ_JBJGYZ010000033.1, from coordinate 53,536 downwards.
CCCGCGTGCCGTTGCTCGACGTCCCGTAGATCGAGCCGCCGACGCTGCCGGTGTCGCGCTCGAGGTCGGCCGGGGTGCGCACGACGCACCACTTCACGCGGTCGCGCACGTCCAACCCGCGGCGGGCCATCGTCTCCAGCACCCGCGCCGCGTGGGCGTCGGCGAGCCCGGGTGCGGTCCAGTCCACCCCGGCCGCCGGGTCGTGGCGGGGAGCGTTGACCAGCACGAACCACGACTCGCTGTCGCCGTCCGGCCGGGTCGCCGGGTCGTCCGGCGCGCTGACGTAGACGGTCGGGTCGGGTACCGGCCGCGGCGCGCCGCCGATCCCGAAGACCGCGTCGAACTCGGCGTCGTAGTCCTCGGGGAACAGGACCGTGTGGTGCGCCAGCCCCGGGGTCCGCCCGCGCAGCGCGAGCAGCAGCACGAACCCGGACAGCGACGGCGTGGCGCGGGCCAGCCCCGCGCGCACCGGCCGGGTGCGCCGGTCGGCCGGCAGCAGGTCGCGGTAGAGCGCGGCCGCGTCGCCGGCCGAGACGACGACGTCGGCGGGGACGACCTCGCCGGTGGACAGCCGCACCCCGCGCGCACGGCCGCCCTCGACGACGACCGAGGCCACCGGCGACGACGTCCGCAGCTCGGCGCCCCGCTCCACCGCCCGCTCGGCGACGGCGAGACCGAGCCGGCGCAGCCCGCCGCGCACGTACCAGGAGCCGAAGCGCTGCTCCGCGTACGGGACGGTGGCGAGCACCGCCGGCGCCCGCCGCGGGTCGGAGCCCGAGTAGGTGGCGTAGCGGTCGAGCAGCGTGCGCAGGTGCGGGTGCCGCAGGTAGCGCCCGCCCAGGCCGCGCAGCGTCTCCCAAGGGGCGACGGTCGCGACGTCGGCCGGCCGGCGGGCCAGCCGGGCCAGCGTCGCCGCACCGGCCAGCGGGGAGCGCAGGAACGGCTGCTCCGACACCCGCCACATCTGCCCGGCCCGCTCCATCAGCGCCGTCCACTGCCCGCCGGCGCCGTCGCCCAGGGCGTCGTCCAGCGCGTCGGGCACGGCCGCCGCCCGGCCGGGCACGGTCAGCCGGGTGCCGTCGGCGAAGCGCAGCTCGGCCGCCGGGTCGAGCGGCACCAGGTCGAGGACGTCGTCCAGCGGTGCGCCGGTCGCGGCGAACAGGTCGCGGTAGAGGTGCGGCAGCGTGACCAGGCTGGGGCCGGTGTCGAACCCGTGGCCGTCGCGGGCGACCCAGCCGAGCTTGCCGCCGACCTCCGGGGCCTGCTCCAGCACGGTGACGGCGTGCCCGAGCGCGGCCAGCCGAGCCGCGGCGGCCAGCCCACCGAGCCCGGCGCCAACGACCGCCACCCGCGCCACGGCGACCACGGTAACCGGAGGCCGTCGCCTGGCCGGGTGAAGATCGTTTGGCCGTGGAGCAACCCCGGGTAGCGGACGAGGGCTCGGTCGAGACGACGGCCGGAGCGCTGCTGCTGCAGGAGGACGGATGCGCAGGCTCTCCGCTCTTCTCGCCGGGGCAGGGGCCCTGGCGCTGCTCACCGGCTGCGCGAGCGCGGCCGAGCCCGACGTGGGCGGCGTGGCCACCGCGTTCGAGGACCCGGCCGCCGACCCGCAGGCCCGCTGCGACCTGCTGGCGCCGGCCACGCTGGCGACGTTCGAGTCCGAGGAGTCCGCCTCCTGCCCCGAGGCGATCGGCGACGTGCCGCTGCCGGGCGGCGACGTGACGGCGGTGGAGGTGTGGGGCGGCGACGCCCAGGTGCGGCTCGGCGGCGAGACGGTCTTCCTGACCGAGACCGACGCCGGCTGGAAGGTGACCGCGGCGGGCTGCGAGCCGCAGGGCGACGCGCCCTACGAGTGCGAGGTGGAGGGGCCGTGAACGGTGTGCGGGCGGTCTTCCTGACCTACCTGGTCGTGATCGCGCTGGGCATCGCCTACGCGTTCGTGCTGGGGGCGATCGGGCGATGACGGTCGAGGAGCCGAGCTACGGATTCCTGCGCAACAACGCGCTCAGCCTCGCCTTCGGCGTGCTGTTCCTCGTCACCCTCGTCGGCCAGGCGATCTCGGGCACGGCCGACTTCAACGCCCAGCAGCTGGCCGACGGCCTGGAGCCGGTCGGGTTGCTCGACTACGTGACGTCGTCGTCGTTCATGGTCGACGTCATGGAGAACTGGCAGTCGGAGTACCTGCAGTTCTTCCTGTTCATCTTCGCGACCGTCTGGTTCGTGCAGAAGGGCTCGACGGAGTCGAAGGAGCCGGGCCAGGAGGGCCCGGAGAGCGACGAGGAGCAGAAGGTCGGCCGGCACGCGGACGAGGACTCCCCGGCGTGGGCGCGGGTCGGTGGCTGGCGGACGGCGCTGTTCTCCCGCTCGCTGGGCCTGCTGATGGGCGCGCTGTTCCTGCTCACCTGGGTGGCCTCGGCCGTGACCGGCTGGGCGGCGTTCAACAGCGAGCAGCTCGGCCAGCGGCAGGACCCGGTGAGCCTCCTCGGCTACCTCGGCGAGGCCGACTTCTGGAACCGCTCCTTCCAGAACTGGCAGTCGGAGATGCTCGCCGTCGGCTCCATGGCGATCTTCGCCGTCTACCTGCGCCAGCGCGGGTCGCCGGAGTCCAAGCCGGTCGGCGTCGCGCACGCCGACACCGGCCAGTCGGGCTGATGGAACGGCCTCGCTGCAGGGGCCCGCGCCGGGCCTGCGAGGCGTGGGGGCAGCGGGGTCCTCCTAGAAGGCGTAGCGGATCGTCAGCCAGGGGGCGCGCGCGGCGACGAGGTCGCGCAGCCGCTCCACGCCGGTGCGCTTGACGTCGTTGCGGTAGCGGACGTTCCACTGGCCGTTCTGGCTTCGCTTGGGCTGCTGCAGATCGGGCCGCCACAGCAGCTCCTCGGCCTTGGGGTGCCAGCCGAGGTTGACCTGGTGCAGGTCGCGGTTGTGCGTCAGCAGGATGACCTCGGCCGCCGCCTGCGCCTTGGCCCGCGGCGACAGCTCGTCGTCCAGCCGGTCGAGCAGCGCCGCCCAGTCGGCCTCCCAGCCGTCGCGGAGGATCACCGGCGACAGGTTGAGGTGGACCTCGTACCCGGCCTCGACGAAGTCGTCGACGGCGGCGATCCGCTCGGCGATCCGGCTGGTGCGCACGTCGACCACGCGGGCGTCGTCGTCCGGCATGAGGGAGAACCGCACCCGGGTGCGGCCCCGCGGGTCGAGTTCCAGCAGCTGCCGGTTGACGTACTTGGTCGCGAACGACGCCTTGGCCGTGGGCAGGTCGCGGAAGGTGGCGACCAGGTCGGCGACGTTGTCGCTGACCAGGGCGTCGACCGAGCAGTCGCTGTTCTCGCCGATGTCGTAGACCCAGCTCTCCGGGTCGCACTGGTCCGGCTCGGTCTTGACGCCCTGCCGGCCCACGTGGCGGCGCAGGTAGCCGGTGATCTGCTCGATGTTGGTGAAGACGGTGATCGGGTTGGCGTAGCCCTTCTGCCGCGGCACGTAGCAGTAGGCGCACGCCATGGCGCACCCGTTGGCGGTCGAGGGGGCGATCCAGTTCGCCGAGCGGCCGTTGGGCCGCGCGGTCAGCGACTTCTTCACGCCCAGCACGAGGGTCTCGGTCTTCACCCGCACCCAGCGCTCGACGTTGCCCTGGTTGCCGTGCAGCTCGGGGATCTTCCAGTGCGAGTCGATCTCGACCACCTCGGCGCCGGGGAAGCGGTCGAGGACGTCGCGGCCGCGGGGGGAGGCGAGCGCGGCGGGTTCGGCGTAGACCGTGCGGACCTGGAGGAGGGCGGGTGCGGCGGGCACGTCCTGTGCAGCGCCGGGCGCCGACCAGGGATTTCGGGTCAGCGCGTGGCGGTCGACACCACCCGCGAGCCCCGCCGCAGCGGGCGCTCGGCGGTCTCCGGCGCGAACTTCAGCGCGACCAGGGTCAGCAGCACCATGGCGAGCACGTACGCCGAGACCGCGAACGACGTGCCGGTGGCCTCGACCAGCGCGATCGCCACGATCGGCGCGATCGCGCCGCCCAGGACGCCGGCCAACTGGTAGCCCATCGAGGCGCCGCTGTAGCGCAGCTCGGTGGAGAACAGCTCCGCGATGAACGCCGCCTGCGGGCCGTACATGGCCGCGTGCGTGAGCAGCGCGACCGAGACCGCGAACACGATGACCGCCGTCGACCCGGTGCCCAGCAGCGGGAAGAAGGCGAACGCCCACGCGGCCGCGGCCACCGCCCCGGCGGCGTAGACCGGCCGCCGGCCGAGGCGGTCGGACAACCCGCCGAACAGCGGGATGAGCACCAGCTGGAACGCCGAGCCGACGAGCACCGCCGTCAGCCCGACGCTGCGCTCCCGGCCGGCGACCTCGGTGACGTAGACCAGGCTGTAGACGGTGAAGGTGTAGAAGGCGACATCGGTGCCGATCCGCGCCGCCATCGCGACCAGCAGCTGCCGCGGGTGCCGCTTCACGACCTCCACCAGCGGCATCTCGACCTTCGCGCCGCGCTGCTCCACCTCGGCGAACAGCGGGCTCTCGGCCACCGACAGCCGGATCCAGAGGCCGGCCAGCACCAGCGCGCCGGAGAGGAAGAACGGGATGCGCCAGCCCCAGGAGAGGAACGCGTCCTCGCTCAGCACCGCGCCGAGCACGCCCAGCGCGCCGGCGGCGAGCAGGTTGCCCATGGGGACGCCGACCTGGGGCCAGCTGGTGTTCAGCCCGCGCCGCTCGGGAGCGCCGTGCTCCAACGTCATCAGCACCGCGCCGCCCCACTCGCCGCCCAGGCCCAGGCCCTGCACGAAGCGCAGCGCCGCCAGCAGCACGGGCGCCGCGATGCCGATCGAGGCGTACGTGGGCAGCGCGCCGATGAGCACCGTCGCGATGCCCATCATCAGCAGGGTGATCACCAGCACCTGCTTGCGGCCGCGGCGGTCGCCGAGGTGGCCGAAGACGATGCCGCCGAGCGGGCGGGCGACGAAGCCGACGGCCGCGGTGGTGAACGCCAGCAGCGTGCCGGTCACCGGCGAGACGTCGGGGAAGAACAGCTTGTTGAAGACGACGGCCGCGGCGGTGGAGTAGAGGAAGAAGTCGTACCACTCCAGCGACGTGCCGATCAGGCTCGCGACGATGACCTTGCGCGGGCTCCGCGGGGAAGCGGTCATGGGCCCGTGGGTACCCACGGGTGCGGTAGGAACAACGGGTGGCACGCATCAACGACGTCGGCGGGATGTCCGGCTTCGCCGCGATCGCCGAGGAGCCCGACGAGCCCCCGTTCCACAGCGACTGGGAGGCGCACGTCTTCGCGCTCAACGGCGCGCTGATCAAGCGGGGGGTCTACAACCTCGACGAGTTCCGCGACGCGATCGAGCGGATGCCGCCGGCCGACTACCTGGCGGCGTCGTACTACGAGCGGTGGTTCGCCGCGATCCGCACGCTGCTGGTCGAGAAGGGCGTGGCGACGGCGGAGGAGCTCTCCGGTGCCTGACCGGTTCGCGCCCGGCGACCGGGTGCGCACCCGCGCGGTCGACCCGCCCGGCCACACCCGGCTGCCGCGGTACGCCCGGGGGGCCGTCGGCGTGGTGGTGGAGCCGGCCGGGCGGCACCCGCTGGCCGACGACCGGGCGCGCGGGCTGAGCCCGGAGCCGCAGGGCGTCTACCACGTGCGGTTCGCGGCCCGCGACCTGTTCGGCGACGGCGACCACTCGGTGACCGTCGAGCTGTGGGAGCAGTACCTGGAACCGGTGGAGGGGCGATGAGCGGCGAGCACGCGAGCGCGGCGGTCTCCGCGGAGGTGCGGCACGTGGAGGCCCTCCTCGAGGACCGCGGCCTGCTCGCCCCCGGCGAGATCGACACCCGCATCGACGAGTTCCTGGCCGGCGGCTCGCCGGCCAACGGCGCGCGGATCGTGGCCCGGGCGTGGGTGGACCCCGGCTTCGCCGAGCGGCTGCTCGCCGACGCCAACACCGCGATCCGCGAGGTCGGGTTGTCGATGTCCGGCGGCCTGCAGGAGCAGCGGCTGAAGGTCGTCGCCAACACCGCCGACGAGCACAACGTCGTCGTCTGCACGCTGTGCTCCTGCTACCCGATCGCGCTGCTCGGGCCGTCGCCGAGCTGGTACAAGAGCGAGGCCTACCGCTCGCGGGTGGTCCGCGACCCGCGCGGTGTGCTGCGCGAGTTCGGCCTCGAGCTGCCGGCCTCGACCTCGATCGCGGTCTGGGACGCCAGCGCCGAGTCGCGGTACATGGTCGTGCCGCGCCGCCCGGCGGGCACCGACGGGCTCGGCGAGGAGGAGCTGGCCGGCCTGGTCACCCGCAAGGGCCTGATCGGGACGGCGGCGGTCTGACCGTGCCGGCGATCGACCTCAACGCCGACCTCGGCGAGGGCTTCGGCGTCTGGACGCTCGGGGACGACGAGGCGCTGCTCGGCGTCGTCAGCAGCGCCAACGTCGCCTGCGGGTTCCACGCCGGCGACCCCTCGACGATGCGCCGGGTCTGCGCCGGCGCCGTCGCCGCCGGGGTGGCCATCGGCGCGCAGGTCTCCTACCGCGACCTCGCCGGCTTCGGCCGCCGGTTCGTCGACGTCGCCCCCGCCGAGCTCACCGACGACGTCCTGTACCAGCTGGCCGCGCTCGACGGGATCGCCCGGGCCGGCGGCGGGCGGGTGGCCTACCTCAAGCCGCACGGCGCGCTCTACAACGCCGTCGTCACCCACGAGGCGCAGGCCCGGGCGGTGGTCGAGGCGGTCACCGCCTACGACCCCGCGCTGCCGGTGCTCGGGCTGCCCGGCTCGGTGCTGCTGCGCACCGCCGGGGCCGCGGGCCTGCGCACCGTCGCCGAGGGCTTCGCCGACCGCGGCTACACCCCGGAGGGCACCCTCGTGCCGCGCCGCTCGCCGGGGGCGCTGGTCGAGGACCCCCGGGCGGTCGCCGAGCGGGCGGTCCGCATGGCCGCCGAGGGCGTGGTCGTCGCCGTCGACGGGACGACGGTGGACGTGGCGGTCGACTCCGTCTGCGTGCACGGCGACACCCCCGGCGCGGTGGAGCTGGCGCGCGGCGTGCGGGCGGCGCTGACCGGGGCCGGGCTGACGATCGCGCCGTTCGCCGGCTGAGCGTCAGTCCTCCGGGGGGCGCAGCTCCTGCGGGTCCAGCTTCTCGGCGACCACGTCGGCGGCCACGTCGTCCACGGTGCAACCGGACGCGTAGGCCGCCCCGCGCAGCAGGTCGAGCGCGACCTCCGGGGTGACCTCGAGGGCGAGCGCCACCGCGCCCATGGCCTCCCAGACCAGCGACCGGCGCTCGGCCGACGGGCCGTGCAGCCAGTCCGGGCCGCGGCTGGGCTCCCAGGTCGACCAGACGGCGGTCTCCGACAGCGCCGAGGTGACCAGGTCGCCGACCGCCATGGCCTCGAAGACGTCGATCTCCGCGACGCCGTCCTCCCGCGCCAGGTACAGGTCGATCGCGCCCAGCCCGGAGATCGCCTCGCGCAGGGGGAGGGCGACCACCGCGCAGTAGGGGGTGCGCTCCTCCAGCAGGTCGGTGAACGTCGGCCAGCGGCGGCGCAGGTCCTCGTGCAGCGCGAAGACCGGTTCCCGGGACTCCTGGGCGGTCGTGCACGGGCCCTCGCCGACGGTGAACTGCAGCCGCTCGGCGACGGCGGCCTCCTCGGAGCTGGCGCCGAGCGGGATCCGCTGCCCACCCCGGTCCGCCAGGCTGATCCCGGCGCCGTCGACGGGCAGCATCCGGGCACAGGCACGGGCGAGCCGGACCGGCAGGAGCTCGGGCCCCTGGAAGCCCGGCTCGCTGACCGAGTCCAGCGCGTCCTCGAACCGGCCGGCGATGGTCATCCCCCTACGGTGCCCCGCCCGGGTCCGCCCCACGCGTCGGCCGGCGCCCGCAGTGCGGCCACGACGGCGGCGACGTTCGACCGGCCCCTGCCGTAGTCGACGAGCGAGGTGCGCACCCGCGGTCGGCTGCTCACCGTGGCCGTCGGCGCTGCCGGATCACCCGACAGCTGCACCGTCACCTCCTCGCCCCAGCTCTTCCACGTCGTGCGCGTGGTGGCGGTGAACCGGCCGGTGACGGGATCCGCCGTGGCGACGGTCGCGGGCAGGGCGGCCAGCGCGTCGACGACGCGCTGCGGCAGGTCCGGGCTCGGGTGCACGGCCAAGGTCGCCGACTGCCGCGGGCCGTGCGGTGCGCCGGGCCGGGCCCCGCGGTCGGCGACGGCGTCGGTCGTCCCCAGCAGCAGCGCCATGCCGCCCCCGAAGAGCACACCGGCCGACGCGCCGGCCGCGACGCCACCGCCCGCGTCGAGGAACGGCAGGCTGAGCAGCCCCGTGACGATGCCGAAGGGCACGCCGCAGGCGACGAAGAGGCGCGCGTAGGTCCGCAGCCGCTGCATACGAGGGATCGTGCCCGATCATGGAGGGGTGAGCGACGGCATCACCGTGCTGCCCTGCGGCGACCGGGCGCTGCTGGTCGAGGTCGCGGGGGCGGCGGAGGTCACCGCCGTCCGGAGGGCGCTGGCCGCCGAGCCGCTGCCGGGGCAGGTCGACCTCGTGCCCGCCGCCCGCACCGTGCTCGTGCTGCTCGACCGCGCGCCCGCCGACACCGACGCCGCCCGGCTGCGCCGGCTGCCGCTGACCGGGGACGCCGGCGCCGCGGCGGGACGGGAGGTCGAGCTGCCCGTGGTCTTCGACGGCCCCGACCTCGACGACGTCGCCGAGCTGACCGGCCGGCCGGTGCGGCGGCTGGTCGAGGAGCTGACGGCCGCCGAGCTGACCGTCGCCTTCGGCGGCTTCGCGCCCGGCTTCGGCTACCTCACCGGGCTGCCCGAGCACCTGCACGTGCCCCGCCGGAGCACGCCCCGCACGCGGGTGCCGGCGGGCGCGGTCGGCCTCGCCGGGCCGTTCGCCGGCGCCTACCCGCGCGCCTCGCCCGGCGGCTGGCAGCTGGTGGGCCGCACCGACGCCGTCCTGTTCGACGTCGACCGCGACCCGCCGGCGCTGCTCGCCCCCGGCACGCGCGTCCGGCTCACCGAGGTCGGCTGAGGTGCTCCGCGTCGTCGCGCCCGGCCCGCTCGCCACCGTGCAGGACGCCGGGCGGACCGGCTGGGCCGGGATCGGGGTGCCGCGGTCGGGCGCCGCCGACCGCGCCGCGCACGACCTGGCCAACCGGCTGGTCGGCAACCGGCCGGGCGCGGCCACCGTGGAGGTCACCGCCGGGGGGCTGCGGGTTCGCGCCGAGCGCGCGCTGCTGGTGGCGGTCACCGGTGCCCCGGCCCCGCTGACCGTCGACGGCCGCCCTGCCGCTGGCAACGCGCCGCTGACCCTGCCCGCCGGCGCCGAGCTGGCCCTCGGCGTCCCGCCGGTCGGGCTGCGCTCCTACCTGGCGGTGCGCGGCGGCGTGGACGTGCCGCCGGTCCTCGGCTCGCGCAGCACCGACCGGCTCAGCGGCCTCGGCCCGGAACCGCTGCGGGCCGGCGACCTCCTGCCGGTGGGCCGTGACGCCGGGGAGGAGCCCGTCGTCGACGTCGCGCCGGTGGCCGCGCCGTCGGCCCGCCCCGTGCTGCCGGTGCTGCCCGGGCCGCGCCGCGACTGGCTGACCGACGAGGCGTGGACCCGGCTGGTCGGCGCGGAGTGGACGGTCAGCGCCGACAGCGACCGGGTCGGGCTGCGGCTGGGCGGCCCGCGGCTGGAGCGCGCCCGGGACGGCGAGCTGCCCAGCGAGGGCCTGGTGCCCGGCGCCGTCCAGGTGCCGCCCGACGGCGCCCCGGTGCTCTTCCTCGCCGACCACCCGGTGACCGGGGGCTACCCGGTGCTCGCCGTCGTCACCACCGCCGGGCTGCCCGCCGCCGCCCAGCTCCGCCCGGGGGACGTGGTGCGGTTCAGGCCCGCCCGTTGAGGATCTCGGTGTAGAGCCCGACCGTCTCCTGCGCGATGGCCGGCCAGCCGAACTCGGTGAGCACGCGCTCGCGGCCGGCGGCGCCCATCTGCGCCGAGCGCACCGGGTCGCCCAGCAGCTCGGCGATCCCCGCGGCGAGGCCGGCCTCGAACGCGGCGGCGTCGGCCGGGTCGTAGGGCACGAGCAGGCCGGTCGCGCCATCGGCGACGACCTCGGGGATGCCGCCCACCGCGCTGGCCACCACGGCGGTGCCGCACGCGGCGGCCTCGAGGTTGACGATGCCCAGCGGCTCGTACACCGACGGGCAGACGAAGACCGTGGCGCCGGAGATCAGCGGGACCAGGTGCTCGCGCGGCAGCATCGCCTCGATCCACACCACCCCGCCCCGGCGGGCCTGCAGCGCCGCCACCGCGTCGGCCACCTGCTGCCGCTCGGCCGGGGTGTCGGCGGCGCCGGCGCACAGCACCAGCTGCCCGGCCTCCGGCGGCAACTGCTCGGCGGCGGCCAGCAGGTGGGTCAGCCCCTTCTGCCGGGTGATCCGGCCGACGAACAGCGCGTACGGCCGGTCGGGGTCGACCCCGAGCGAGCGGACGACGTCGGGTGCCGGGGTCGGCTTGTAGGCCTCGGCGTCGACGCCGTTGTGCACCACGTGCACCCGCGCCGGGTCGAGCTCAGGGTAGACGGCGAGGACGTCGTCGCGCATGCCACGGCTGACCGCGATCACCGCGTCGGCGGACAGGTAGGCGGTCCGCTCGACCCACGAGGAGAGCCGGTAGCCGCCGCCGAGCTGGTCGGCCTTCCACGGCCGGCGCGGCTCGAGGGAGTGCGCGGTGACGACGTGCGGCAGCCCGTGCACCAGCTGGGCGAACATGCCGGCGGCGTTGGCGTACCAGGTGTGGCTGTGCACCAGGTCGGCGCCGGCCAGCGCGCCGGCGATCTCGACGTCCACGCCGAGCGCCTGCAGCGCCCCGTTGGCCTGCGCCAGCCCGGCCGGGACGCCGTGCCCGACCGCGTCCGGCCGCTCACCGCCGAAGCAGTGGACGTCGAGCTCCGGCCCCGCCGGCAGCGACCGCAGCGCGGCCACGAGGTGTTCGACGTGGACGCCCGCGCCGCCGTAGACGTCCGGCGGCCACTCCCTGGTGACGATCCCGATGCGCACGGCGTCACCCTAGGGGGCGGAACCGGCGGACCAGGTGGCGCGGACCACGCGCCGAGCGGCTACGTTGCGAGCATGCGCGGCGGTCCACGGGTGCTCGGCATCGTCCTGGCGGGCGGTGAGGGCAAGCGGCTGGCCCCCCTCACCCAGGACAGGGCCAAGCCGGCGGTGCCCTTCGGCGGCAACTACCGGCTGATCGACTTCGTGCTGTCGAACCTGGTGAACGCCGAGGTCCGGCAGATCGCCGTCCTCACCCAGTACAAGAGCCACAGCCTCGACCGGCACATCACCACGACGTGGCGGCTCTCGCAGCTGCTCGGCAACTACATCACCCCGGTGCCGGCGCAGCAGCGGCTCGGCCCGCGCTGGTACACCGGCAGCGCCGACGCGATCCTCCAGAGCCTCAACCTGGTCTACGACGCGCGGCCCGACATCGTGCTGGTCTTCGGCGCCGACCACGTCTACCGGATGGACCCGGGGCAGATGGTCGACCAGCACCTGCAGACCGGTGCCGGGGTGACCATCGCCGGGCTGCGGGTGCCGCGGGCGGAGGCCACCGGCTTCGGCGTCATCGACGCCGACGCCGAGGGCCGGGTGCGCGGCTTCCTGGAGAAGCCGGCCGACCCGCCCGGGCTGCCGGACTCGCCCGACGAGAGCTTCGCCTCGATGGGCAACTACTGCTTCACCACCGACGCGCTGATCGAGGCGCTGCGCGCGGACGCGACCGACGAGTCCTCGGCCCACGACATGGGCGGCTCGATCATGCCGATGCTCGCCGAGCAGGGCGAGGCGTGGGTCTACGACTTCTCCACCAACATCGTCCCCGGGGCCACCGAGCGCGACCACGGCTACTGGCGCGACGTCGGGACGATCGACTCGTACTTCGACGCGCACATGGACCTGGTGTCGGTCACGCCGATCTTCAACCTCTACAACGACCGCTGGCCGATCCTCACCCTGCCGCCGCAGCTGCCGCCGGCGAAGTTCGTCCTCGGCGGGCGGGCCGAGGAGTCGATGGTCAGCGCCGGCACCATCATCGGCGGCGGCTCGGTGCACCACTCGGTCATCTCGCCGGGGGTGCGGGTCGAGCGCGGCGCGCGGGTCGAGGACAGCGTGCTCATGGACGGCGTGCAGATCGGCGAGGGCGCCTACGTCCGCCGCGCGATCCTCGACAAGAACGTCGTCGTCCCCGCGTGGGCGCGGATCGGCGTCGACCACGACGCCGACCGCCAGCGGTACCACGTCTCCGACGGCGGCGTGACCGTGCTCGGCAAGGGCGCCGTCGCCTCCGTCTGAGCCGCGGTCAGGACCCGGCGGGCTTGGTCGCGACCAGCAGACCGCTCCCGACCGGCAGGACGGCGGAGAGCAGCCCCTCGTCCTCGCGCACCGCCCGTGCGAGCTCGCGCCAGGCCACCGTCTGCGGGTCGCGGGCGGTGCGGTCGGCCACCCGGCCGCCGGCCAGCAACCCGTGGCAGACCAGCGCGCCGCCGGGGCGGACGAGGTCGAGCAGCGCGGCCAGCTGGGCGCTGTACTCGCGCGGCGGCCCGGCGCAGCTGACCAGGTCGTAGGCGCCCGGGGAGAGCCGGGGGAGCACCTCCGCCGGGGTGCCGAAGATCAGCCGGGTGCGGCCCTGCGGCACGCCCGCCTCGAGGAACGCCTTGCGGGCGGCGCGCAGCTGCTCCGGGTCGCCGTCCAGGGCGGTGAGGACGCCGTCGGGGCGCATCCCGCGCAGCAGCCACAGCCCCGAGATGCCGCCGCCGCCGATCGAGACCACCGAGCGGGCGCGGCCCTGGGCGGCCAGGACGGCGAGGGCGGCGCCGGCGGCGGGCTCGACCGGCACCGCGTCCACGCGGTGCGCCAGCCGGGCCCGGGCAGCGACCAGCGCGGCGGACTCGGGAGCGAAGCGGTCGGCGTAGGCGTGCGCCTGGAGCTGGGCCTCGGCCCACGACGATCCACCGGCGCTCATCACCGGCCGAGGGTAGTGGCCGACCCCCGCCACCAGCGGCGAGGCGAGTGGCCGGTGTGCCCGCCTGGGAGTTCCCTGTGGGCGGGAACACCCCTCCGGGGCTCGTCCGTTGACACCGTCGTGCGCCTGAAGCGAGCACCGTCCGCCGACCCCGCGCCCGCCGACGAGGTCGCGGTGGCGCCCGTGCGGGATGCTGAGCCCGTGACCGGGCCCGTCGTCGCCGAGGGATGGGTCGCGCCGAGCTGGGAGCAGGTCGTGCGCGAGCACTCGGCGCGCGTCTACCGGCTGGCCTACCGCCTCTCGGGCAACGCCCAGGACGCGGAGGACCTCACCCAGGAGACGTTCGTCCGGGTGTTCCGGTCGCTGGCGAACTTCGAGCCCGGCACGTTCGAGGGCTGGCTGCACCGGATCACCACGAACCTGTTCCTGGACATGGTCCGGCGCCGGCAGCGGATCCGGTTCGACGCCCTGCCCGAGGACACCGAGCGGCTGCCCGGCTCGGCGCCGAGCCCGGAGCAGGTGTACGCCGACACGCACCTGGACCCGCAGATCCAGGCGGCGCTGGACGCGCTGTCGCCGGAGTTCCGGGTGGCGGTGGTGCTGTGCGACATCGAGGGGCTGACCTACGAGGAGATCGCGGCGACCCTGGGCATCAAGCTGGGGACGGTGCGCAGCCGCATCCACCGCGGCCGCGTCCAGCTGCGCGAGGCGCTCGCCCACCTCGCGCCGCGCCGTGCGGCCGTCGCGGGAGGAGGGCAGGCATGAGCATCCCCGAGAGCCACCTCGCCCAGGAGGCGATCGCCGCGCTGGTCGACGGCGAGCTGACCGCGGGCCCCGCCCGGCGCGCGGCGGCGCACCTCACCGGCTGCGCGCAGTGCCGCATGGCCGTGCAGGCGCAGCGCGAGGCGAAGGAGGCGCTGCACCGTTCGCAGGAGGTCGCCGTCCCCGGTGACCTGCTCTCGCGGCTGTGCGCGATCCCCTTCACCACCGACGTGCCGGGGAGCGGAGGCCCCGGGACGCTGGCCGCGGGACCGGACTCGCTCACCGTCTCGGGGGCCACGGGGTCGTGGGCGGTGTCGCTGCGCCCGCACCGGCCGGGCCGCTCCGACTCCACCGCGCGCTGGCTGCGCCGCGGTGTCACCGGCACGCTCGCCGGTCTCGGCATCGGCGTCGCCGCCCTCGCGCTGAGCCTGCCCGCCGCGGGGGAGCTCGAACGCGGCACGCCGTCGGGCCCCGTCGCGCGCCCGTCCCTGCCGGAGGAGCAGACTGAGGGCGTGCCGCCCGTCGTCCGCACCCTCACCGGGGGAACCGCGACCGTGCCCGCCGCCGCTCCGGGCGGGACCCCCTGAGCGACACCGACGACCGCCGCCCCGCGGCGGAGCAGCAGCCCAACCCCGCCGACGGGGCCTTCGCCCGACCCGCGGGCGCGACCGGTTCCTTCGCCGCCCCCGGTGAGCGGCTGACCCCGCGCGCCACCGCCGTCCCCGCCACCTCGCCGGCCCAGCAGGCGGCGTTCGGGCGGCCGACCAGCGTCGACGGCAGCTTCGCCGGCGACCGGCCGGTGCCCCCGCCGCGCCGGCTCCCCCCGCCGCCCCCCGAGGCGGTGCTGCGCGCCTTCGCGCCGTCCGGGCCCGGCCGCACCGGCCTGCAGGAGCCGCCCGGCGGCCGCCCCGGCCGGCGGCGCACGTCGGCCGGGCCGTGGTGGAAGCCCGACGCCGCCTCCGACCCGTGGCGCGACCCGCACGCCCCCGCCGGCCTGGGCGCCCCCGCCGTCTACGACGAGGACGAGCAGGAGGGCCCGGTCGTCGTCGACGCCAGGGGTCGCAAGAAGGTCCGGCTGCGCGACATCTCCGTCCGTGTCTCGGCGCTGGTGCTGCTCGCCGTCCTGCTGGTGGGCGCCATCGGCGGTGGCGTCGGCTGGTTCCTCACCCGCGAGGCCGCCGAGACGCCGCTGCTCGCCCCCGACACCCAGCTGTCGGAGACCGACGAGGGCATCGCCCGCGAGCCCGGCTCGGTCGCCGACATCGCCGAGCGGGTCACCCCCGCCGTCGTCTCGATCGAGGTGCGGTTCGGCAACGCCGGCGCCACCGGCTCCGGCGTGGTCGTCGACGGCGAGAACGGCTACATCGTCACCAACAACCACGTCATCTCCGGGGCCGACGGCAACGAGGACGCCGAGATCCGCGCCGTCTTCTCCGACGGCAGCGGCTCGGAGGCGCGGATCGTCGGGCGCGACCCGGCCAGCGACATCGCCGTGATCAAGGTCGAGAAGCCGGGTCTGGTGGGCGCGTCGCTCGGCGACTCCGAGGCGGTGCTGGTGGGCGACCCGGTCGTGGCCATCGGCTCGCCGCTCGGCCTGGCCGGCACGGTCACCAGCGGCATCGTCAGCGCGCTCGACCGCCCGGTGCGGCTCTCCGGCGAGGGCAGCGACACCAACGCCGTGATCAGCGCCATCCAGACCGACGCGCCGATCAACCCCGGCAACTCCGGTGGCGCGCTGGTCGACGCGACCGGCGCGGTGATCGGCATCAACACCGCGATCGCCTCGCTCGGCGGCGGGGCCGGCGGAGGCTCGATCGGCCTCGGCTTCGCCATCCCCATCGACACCGCGCGCGACATCGCCGAGCAGCTCATCTCCTCCGGCTCGGCGGTGCACGCCTCGCTCGGGGTCAACACGCGCTCGGTCACCGACGGCACGCGCGACGGCGCGCTGGTGCTCAACGTCGAGCCCGACAGCGGCGCGGCCCGCGCGGGCATCCAGGAGCAGGACGTCATCATCGGCGTCGACGACCAGCAGGTGGGCAGCTCCGAGGAGCTCGTCGTCGCCGTCGACGCCCACGCCCCCGGCGACACGGTGACCATCGAGCTGGTGCGCAACGGGTCGTCGACCACCGTGCAGGCGACGCTCGACGAGGCGTAGCCGGGAAGACGAGGCGCAGCCGGAGCACGGCCCGTCGACAGGGGCCGCGGCTACCCTGGACGGCGGTCCGGCGGACGGCGCGGGGACCGGACGGGAGCGGCGGTGTTCGACTCGATCGGCTGGGGCGAGATCGTCGTCCTCGCGCTGGCCGCGCTGTTCATCTTCGGCCCCGAGCGCCTGCCGACCCTGGCCCGCGACGCCGCGCAGGGGTTGCGCAAGGTCCGCGAGGCGGTCACCGGCGTCCGCGCCCAGGTGCACGAGTCGATGGGCGACGAGCTCTCCGACCTGCGCGACCTCGACCTGCGCAAGTACCACCCGAAGACGTTCATCCGCGACAACCTGCTCGGCGACGACACCCCGCCGGTGCGCCGGAGGAGCGCGGCGTCGTCCGCGCCCGCCGCGCCGGCGGCGAAGCCGCGCAACGCCGCGACCCCGCCGCCGTTCGACGTCGACGCGACGTAGGACGGACGCAGATGCGCGCGGGCGCCTAGCGGCGGACGGGCGTGAGGCCCAGGCTCATGCCCGACAGGCCGCGCTGGCGGGTGGCCAGGCCGTCGGCGACCCTGGCCAGCGCCTGGGCGGCGGCCGACTCCGGGTCGGCGAGCACGATCGGCGCGCCGGCGTCGCCGGCCTCGCGCAGGCGGGTGTCGAGCGGGATCTGACCCAGCAGCGGGACGCGGGCGCCGAGGGTGCGGGTCAGCGCATCGCTCACCGCCTGGCCGCCGCCGGAGCCGAAGACCTCCATGCGGCTGCCGTCGGGCAGGTCGAGCCACGACATGTTCTCGATGACGCCGACCACCTGCTGGTGGGTCTGCGTGGCGATCGCCCCGGCCCGCTCGGCGACCTCGGCGGCCGCCGTCTGCGGCGTGGTGACGACGAGGATCTCGGCGTTGGGCAGCAGCTGGGCGATGGAGATCGCCACGTCGCCGGTGCCGGGCGGCAGGTCGAGCAGGAGGACGTCGAGGTCGCCCCACCAGACGTCGGCGAGGAACTGCTGCAGCGCGCGGTGCAGCATCGGCCCGCGCCACACCACCGGGGTGTTGCCGGGGGTGAACATGCCGATCGAGATGACCTTCACGCCGTAGGACTGCGGCGGCATGATCATGTTGTCGACCTGGGTGGGCTTGTCGTCGACGCCTAGCATCCGCGGCACCGAGTGGCCGTAGATGTCGGCGTCCACCACGCCCACCGACAGCCCCCGCTTGGCCAGCGCGGCGGCGAGGTTGACCGTGACGCTGGACTTGCCGACGCCGCCCTTGCCCGACGCGACCGCGTACACGCGGGTCAGCGAGCCGGGCTGGGCGAAGGGGATCACCGGGTCGGTGGCGTCGCCGCGCACCGTGCGCCGCAGCTCCGAGCGCTGCTCGTCGCTCATCACGTCGAGGGCGACCTGCACCGAGGTCACCCCGGCGACGGCGGAGACGGCCTGCGTGACCCGGTTGGTGATGGTCTCGCGCATGGGGCAGCCGGCGACGGTCAGGTAGACCTCGACGCGCACGCTGCCGTCGGCGCCGATCTGCACGTCCTTGACCATGCCGAGCTCGGTCAGCGGCCGGTTGATCTCGGGGTCCTGGACGGTGGCCAGGGCCGCGTTCACGGCGTCGAGCGCCGGCGAGCCGGTCATCGTGTCCGACATCGTTCTCGTTCGTCTCCTTCGGCGAAGGACCGGTCTGCGCCCGCCGCGAGCCCGCGGGGACCGGCGCATCCGGATCTCCCGCCACTGTACGGCGGGCAGCAGGCGCCGCCCGCCGTCCCCGGGGTGATCTGCTGCTCAGTGCGGCCTGAGGCCCCTTACCCGCCGCCGACGTGCGGATCTGCGCGGTCGACCGATGCCGGCACGGGTGCCTCAGGACGACGGTCGTCGTCATGACACCCCACGAGATGGCCCCCCTGCTCCACGCCCTGCTGCTCGAGGACCCGGACCGCAGCGACCGCCGTCCCCGGCGCACCCGCCGCACCTGGCGCGGTCGGCAGCGCTGACCGGGCGGTCGCCTAGGGTCGGCCGCGTGCCGGCCCCCACCCGCTCCGAGACCGTGCGGGACGCGGTGGGGCTCGGCGTCGCGGTCGGCCTCTACGGCGCGGCCTTCGGCGCGGCCGCCGTCTCGGCCGGGCTGTCCGAGTGGCAGGCGGCGGCGATGTCGCTGCTCATGTTCACCGGCGCCTCGCAGTTCGCCCTCGTCGGCGTCCTCGGGGCCGGCGGCAGCGCGCTCGCGGCGGTCGGCAGCGCCCTGCTGCTGGGCACCCGCAACACCGTCTACGGCGTCCGGCTGGTCCCGTTGCTGAAGCTGCAGGGGCCGCGCCGGTTCGGCGCCGCGCACTGGGTGATCGACGAGACGACGGCGCTGGCGGTGAGCGCCCCGGACCGGGACCTCGCCCGGCTGGGCTTCCTCGTCGGCGGCGCCACCATCTTCACGTTCTGGAACGCCACCACGCTGGTCGGTGCCTTCGGCGCCGCGGCGCTCGGCGGCACCGCCCGCGCGGCGCTGGACGCCGTCGTCCCGGCGGCGTTCCTGGCCCTGCTGTGGCCGCGGCTGCGCCGCCCGTTCCCCGAGGCGGCGGTGCAGCGCCGGGTGGCGCTCGGCGGCGCCGTCGTCGGGCTGGCCCTCACCCCGTTCGTGCCGCCGGGTGTGCAGGTGATCGCCGCCGTCGTCGCGGTGGCGCTCGCCGGCCCGCCCCGGGAGCGGGCCGCGTGAGCGAGGGGACGCTCTGGGCCGTCGTCCTGGCCGGCTCCCTGGGCTGCTACCTGCTCAAGCTCGCCGGGGTCTCGGTGCCGGCGCGCTGGGTCGAGCAGCCGTGGGTCACGCGGGTGGTCGACTTCGTCCCGGCCGCGCTGCTGGCCGCGCTCGTCGTGGTCCAGGCGACGGCGTCGGGCCGGGAGCTCGAGCTCGACGGCCGCCTGGTCGGGCTCGCCGTCGCCGCGCTGGCGCTGGCGCTGCGGGCGCCGTTCATCGTCGTCCTGCTGCTGGCCGGCGGCGCCGGTGCGCTCGCGCACGTCCTCTGGGGGGTGTGAGTCAGAACAGCCGGGTGTCGCGCTGCTCGAGGTCGAGCAGGAAGCGCTTGCGCGGCAGCCCGCCACCGAAGCCGACCAGGCTGCCGTCGGCGCCGACCACCCGGTGGCACGGGACGACGATCGCCAGCGGGTTGCGCCCGCACGCCAGCCCGACCGCCTGCGCCCCGCCGGGCTCGCCGACGGCGGCGGCCACCGCGCCGTAGCTGCGCGTCCCGCCGTAGGGGATGGCGGCCAGCTGCTCCCACACGGCCAGCTCGAAGGCGCTGCCGGCCGGCCGCAGCGGCAGGTCGAAGGCGGTGCGCTCGCCGGCGAAGTACTCGCCGAGCTGGGCGGCCACGTCGCCGCCGTCGTCGCGGGGCCCGAGGTCGGCGGTCGCGCCGGGCGGCTCGAGGTGCAGCCGGACCAGCACGTCGCCGTCCCGGACGACGACGAGCGGTCCGATCGGCGACGGCACGACGGTGTGCGTCCGGCCCATGCCCCGCATCCTGTCGGAGGGGACCGACAGGATGCGCGCATGACGTGGGACCTGCTCCCGTCGACCGCGGCCTGGACCCACCGCGGGGCGCGCGACGGCTTCGAGGTGTCCTGGTTCGACGGCGCCGTCCTCACCGGCTGCACCACCGGGCTGGAGGAGGGCCGCACCTGGGCGGTCGAGTACGAGATCCGGGTCGACGGCGAGTGGCGCACGCGCGAGGCCCGCGTCCGCGGCCGCACCGGCGACGGCGTGCGCTCGGTCGTGCTGACCACCGACGGCGCCGGCCGCTGGCAGGTCGACGGCGCACCGGCGCCGCACCTCGATGGCTGCCTCGACGTCGACCTGGAGAGCTCGGCGATGACCAACACGCTCCCGGTGCACCGGCTGGCGCTGCGCCCGGGGGAGCGCGGCACCAGCGCCGCGGCCTGGGTGCGGGCCGGTGACCTGTCGGTCGAGCGGCTCGACCAGGACTACGTCGCGCTCGGCGAGCGGCGCTTCGACTACGACGCCCCGTCCGAGGACTTCGCCGTCCGGATCGTCTACGACGCCGCCGGCCTCGCGCTGGAGTACCCGGAGATCGCCGTCCGGGCGGGCTGAGGTGCGCTACGCGATCGGGTCGGGTGCAGGGTGAGCGGCGTCCTGCTGCTTCTTCTTCTTGCCCTTCTTCTCCCGCTCCTCGGGCTGGTCCTCGGCCAGCCGGGACAGCTCGCCACGGATGAAGTCGCGGGTGGCCAGCTCGCCGATCGCGACGCGCAGCGCGGCCAGCTCGCGGGCGAGGTACTCGGTGTCGGCGCGCGTCTGCGCCGCCCGCGCGCGGTCCTCCTCGGCCTGCACGCGGTCGCGGTCGGCCTGCCGGTTCTGCGCCAGCAGGATCAGCGGCGCGGCGTAGGCGGCCTGGGTGGAGAAGGCCAGGTTGAGCAGGATGAACGGGTAGGGGTCCCACTGCAGCTGGATCGCGAAGACGTTCAGGCAGATCCAGGCGATCACGATGATCGTCTGGACGGCGAGGAAGCTGCCGGTGCCGAGGAAGCGGGCGATCCCCTCGGCGAACCGGCCGACGGCGTCGGGGTTCAGCCGCAGGAAGTTGCCGAACGTGCGGGCGTGACCCCGCGGGACGTCGAGCCGGCGGCCGTCAGCCACGGCGGGCCCGCTCGCGCCAGTCGTCGGGCAGCAGGTGGTCGAGGACGTCGTCCACGCTCACCGCGCCGACGAGCCGGCCCTGCGGGTCGACCACGGGCGCGGCCACCAGGTTGTAGGTGGCGAAGTAGCGGGTCACCTCGGCCAGCGGCGCCTCCGGCCGCAGCGGCTCCAGGTCGTCGAGCGCCCCGCTGACCAGGGTGGACGGCGGTTCGCGCAGCAGCCGCTGGATGTGCGCCAGCCCGACGTAGCGGCCGGTCGGCGTGGCCGACGGCGGCCGGCAGACGTACACCTGGCTGGCCAGCGCCGGGGTGAGCTCGGGGTCGCGCACCCGGGCCAGGGCCTCGGCGATGGTGGCGTCCGGGGTGAGGATCACCGGCTCGCTGGTCATGATGCCGCCGGCGGTGTCCTCGGAGTAGGCGAGCAGCTGGCGCACCGGCTCGGCCTCGTCGGGCTCCATGAGCTCGAGCAGCCGGTCGCGGTCGACGTTGGACAGCTCGGCGAGCAGGTCGGCGGCGTCGTCGGGGTCCATCTCCTCGAGGACGTCGGCCGCCCGGGCCTCGTCGAGGGTGCCGAGGATGGTGATCTGGTCGGCCTCGGGCAGCTCGCCGAGCACGTCGGCCAGCCGCTCGTCGTCCAGCGCCTCGGCGACCTCGTGCCGGCGCTTGATCGGCAGCTCCTGCAGCGCGTGCGCGAGGTCGGCGGCGTTGAGCTCCCGGTAGGTGGCGAGCAGCGTCTCGGCGCCCTGGTCGCCCTGCGGCAGCGCGAGCCCGACCACCTCGTCCCAGGCCAGCTGGTGCAGCTGGCCGCGGCGGCCCAGCCGGCCCGGCTCCTGCACCGCGAGGCGGGTGATCAGCCAGTCGCCGGTGCGGGTCTGCTCCATGCCGGCGTCGACGACGGTGGCCCGGCGGCCCGACTCCCGGATGGTGACCGTCCGGTCGAGCAGCTCGCCGAGCACCAGCGTCTCGCCGCGGCGCTGCTCGAAGCGCTTGAGGTTGATCGTGCCCGAGGCGAGCATCACCGAGCTCGGGTCGATCCCGGTCACCCGGCCCACCGGCACGAAGATGCGGCGGCGGGCGACCACCTCGACGACCAGGCCGAGCACGCGCGGCGGGGCGGTGCCCACCCGCAGCGCGGCGACCACGTCGCGCACCTTGCCGACCCGGTCGCCGTTGGGGTCGAAGACGGTCAGCCCGGCCAGTCGCGAGGCATATGCCCGGGTCGCCGTCGTCACGGCTCGGAAGGCTACCGTCGGGCCGTGTCGCGCCCGGGTTCCGTGGAGTACGAGGTCGTCGACGTCTTCGCGCCGCGGGCGTTCGCGGGCAACCCGCTGGCCGTGGTGTTCGACGCCGACGACCTGTCCACCGAGCAGTGCCAGGCCCTGGCGTCGGAGTTCCACCTGTCGGAGACGTCGTTCCTCATGGCGCCCAGCGAGCCCGGCGCCAGCTACAAGGTGCGCATCTTCACGCCCTACGCCGAGCTGCCCTTCGCCGGGCACCCGAGCGTCGGCGCCGCGCACACGCTCGTGCGCACCGGGCGGCTGCCGGCCGGCACCCTGCACCAGGAGTGCGGCGCGGGCGTGCTGCCCGTCGACGTGACCGACGACGGCGCCACGCTCACCGGCGGCCGGCCGACCCTCGAGGACGGGCCGGACCCGGCCGAGCTGGCCGAGGCGGTGGGCCTGTCGGCCGCCGACGCCGTCGGCCTGCCGGCGCACGTCGCCGGCTGCGGGCTGCCATTCGCCTTCCTGGCGGTGCGGCCCGAGGTGGTCGACGGGGCGCGGCCCGACCCGACCGCGCTCGGCCGCTTCGGCGTGGGGGAGGGGGTCTCGGTCCTCTCCTGGGACCCCGCCGCCTCCACCGTCCACGCCCGGGTGTTCGCCGCCGACCTGAGCTGGGGCGAGGACCCCGCCACCGGCTCGGCCGCGCTCGGCACCGGCGTCTGGCTGGTCGCCGCCGGCCTGCTGCCGGGGGAGGGGACGGCGTCCTACGTCGTCCGCCAGGGCGAGCGCGTGGGCCGGCCCTCGCTGATGACCTGCACCGTCACCTCCGCCGGGGGCCGGGCGACGCTGGCGACGGTCGCCGGTGCCGTCGTGCCGGTGGCCAGTGGCCGGATCCGGGTGCCGTGACGGGGTCCCAGGCCGCGGCCTGGGCGGTGCACCGGCCGACCGGCCGCGAGTTCGGGCTCATGGGGCTGGCCGTGGTCGGCGTCTCGATGTCCGGGCCGCTGACCGCGCTGGTCGCCGCGCCGTTCCTGGCCATCGCCTTCTGGCGCAACGCCGCCGGCGCCGCCGCGCTGCTGCCGGTGCTGCTCACCCGTGAGCGGTCGACCCTGCACGGGCTGCGGCCGCGCCACCTGGGCAGCTCGGTGGTCGCCGGGCTGTTCCTGGCCGGGCACTTCGCCGCCTGGCTGCCGAGCCTGTCGATGACGTCGGTCGGCGCCTCGGTCGCGCTGGTCACGACGACGCCGATCTGGACGGCGCTGGTGGCGCGGATCAGCGGCGTGGAGCTGCCGGCGGCGGTCTGGTGGGGCCTCGTGCTCGCCGTCGTCGGCGCGGCGCTGATCGCCGGTGTCGACGTCACGGTGAGCCTCGAGGCGCTGGCCGGCGACGGCCTGGCGCTGCTGGGCGCGCTCTGCGCCGGCGGGTACGTGCTGGCCGGTGCGCGGGCCCGGCAGCGGCTGGCCACGTCGGCCTACACGATCGTCTGCTACTCGGTCTGCGCCGCGGCCACCGCGGTCGTCGCGCTGGTCGCCGGCTCGCCGCTGGCCGGCTTCCCGCTGCGTGACTGGCTGCTCATCGCGGCGATCACCGTGTGCGCGCAGCTGTTCGGGCACACCCTGCTCAACCTGGTGCTCTCCTCGGTGGGGCCGACGGTGGTCAGCCTCGCCGTCCTGCTCGAGGTGCCCGGCTCGCTGGTCGTCGCCTTCGTGCTGCTGGGGCAGGTGCCGCCGCTGCTCGCGCTGCCGGGCATGGCCGCCGTCGTGGCCGGCGTGGCGCTCGTCGTCCGGGCCAGCCGGCCCACGACCCTGGTGGAGCCGGCGACCTGACGGCAGACTGCGCCCCATGCCGAGGTACCTCGTCGAGCGCACACTCGGCGACGTCTCCCGCGCGGAGGTGGACGCCGCCGCCGAGCGGTCCACCGAGGTCCGGGAGGCGCGCTACCCGACCCTCACCTGGGAGCACACCCACGTGGTGGCGACGGCGGAGGGGCTGAAGACGTTCTGCGTGTACGAGTCGCCCGACCCCGACACCCTGCGGCAGCACGCGGCCGACGCCGGTCTGCCGGTCGACCGCGTCTACGAGGTGGAGACCGACCTGGTGCCCTGAGGCGTTGCTCACTCCGCGGCGCGGTCGCCGGGCGCCGTCGCTACTCTCCGGTAACGACGTCCAGACCCGAAGCGGAGGCACCGTGGCCGAGCTCCGATCCCGCCGTTCCAACCTCGCCGTCCCGGGCAGCAACCCGCGCTTCCTGGAGAAGGCGAAGGGGCTGGACGCCGACCAGGTGTTCCTCGACCTCGAGGACGCGTGCGCGCCGCTGGCCAAGCCCGGTGCCCGCAAGAACATCGTGGCGGCCCTGAACGAGGGCGGCTGGGGCGAGAAGATCCGCGTCGTCCGGGTCAACGACTGGACGACGGAGTGGACCTACCGCGACGTGATCGAGGTCGTCGAGGGCGCCGGGGCGAACCTCGACTGCATCATGCTGCCCAAGGTGGCCGACGCCGCCCAGGTGCGGGCGCTGGACTTCCTGCTCACCCAGATCGAGAAGGCCAACGGCCTCGAGGTCGGCCGGATCGGCATCGAGGCGCAGATCGAGACCGCGCAGGGCCTGATCAACGTCAACGACATCGCCTTCGCCAGCCCGCGGATCGAGACGATCATCTTCGGCCCGGCCGACTTCATGGCGTCGATCAACATGAAGTCCCTCGTCGTCGGCGCCCTGCACCCCGACTACCCGGGCGACCCGTTCCACTACATCCTCATGCAGATCCTCATGGCCGCCCGCGCCCGCGGCGTGCAGGCCATCGACGGGCCGTTCCTGCAGGTGCGCGACGTCGACGCGTTCCGCGAGGTGGCCAAGCGCTCGGCGGTGCTCGGCTTCGACGGCAAGTGGGTGCTGCACCCGGGCCAGATCGACGCGGCCAACGAGATCTACGCGCCGTCGCAGGAGGACTACGACCACGCCGAGCTGATCCTCGACGCGTACGAGTACTACACGTCCGAGGCCGGCGGGAAGAAGGGCTCGGCGATGCTCGGCGACGAGATGATCGACGAGGCCAGCCGCAAGATGGCGCTGGTCGTCGCCGGCAAGGGCCGCGCCGCCGGCATGCAGCGCACGTCGTCCTTCACGCCGCCGGAGGACTGACCCCGCGCGGACACCTCCCATCCTTTCCCGGGCCGCCGCGCAGGACCAGAGGAGGACGCCCCTGTTCCGGATGGGGGAGGGGCGCGCATGGTCACTCCCGGCGCGGGGGAGGACGGAGGTGCGCCATGGATCGGGACACCACCACACGGTCGGCCGAGCAGGAGGCACGGGCCCTGTTGCACGTCTCCGGCGGCAAGCCGATCGTTCAGATCGTCTGGGACCCGGAGAGCGACACGGCCAGCATCCGCTGCGCGGGCCTGGACCACGCCGTCGTCCCACGGTTGGTCCTGAACCTGGGGCTGGCCCTGACCGGGGAGCGGTGAGGGCTACGGGCCGAAGCCGGTGTTGACCAGGGCGACCCAGCTGATGACCAGCACGATGATCGCCAGCAGCCAGATGCCGGTGACGATGCCGCCGATGATCACCGCGGCCAGCGCCAAGCCGTCGCCCTGCTCGCCGGTGCGGCGGATCTGCTTGCGCGCCGCGATGCCGAGCCCCAGCCCGACCGGGGCGACGGTGAGCGCGCAGACCAGGGCGGCGATCGCCAGCGAGTTCGTCGGTGCGCCGTACACCGGGTACGGCTGCGGGTAGCCGTACCCCGGGGGTGGGCCGTAGCCGGGCGGCGGCCAGGGGGCGGGGGAGTGCTGGCCGGGGTCGCTCACCCGGGCAGTGTGCGGCCTCAGAGCCCGATCGCCGCTGGAGGCAGCGCGGCGAGTCGGGTGGCGACCGAGCGCGCCGCGGCCGTCGCCGTCGCCGGGTCGTCGCCGATCAGGACGGAGAGGACGGCGCCGCGGGCCTGCGCGACCACGACCTGCGTCCCGTCGCCGGCGAGCTGGTACTGGAAGACGACGCTGTTGTCGGCCAGCCCCTCCGCGCTCGGTGCCGGGACGAACGTGTACTCGTCCGGCGGGCAGCTGCTGAAGGCCTGCACCAGCTCCTGCACCGCCGTGGTCGCGGCCTCCGGGCCGTCGTAGGCGATCGCCTCGGAGGACAGCTGCGCGGTGCCGGTGGAGTCGAGCCCGATGACCGGCGCCTTGGCCACCCGGTGCGCCTCGGAGGCGAAGGCGAACCCGCAGATCCCCGCGAGGCTCGGGTCGTCGCCGAGGTCGCCGTCGGGGACCGGGTTGGCCTGCACGCTCCAGCCCTCCGGCAGGTCGGCCGCGCGCAGCGCCACCGCCTGTGCCGCGCTCGCCGGGTCGGTGGCCGCGGCGGGGTCGGCCGAGGCCTGGGCCGACGCCTCGGCCTGGGCCGGCGCCGGTTCGCCGCGTTCGGTCGACGCCGACGGGTCGCTCCCGCAGCCGGCCAGCAGCAGCACGGCGGCCACGGGGGCGAGCAGTCGGCTCCTCACCGGGCCGACGGTACGCAGTGACCAGGCACACCCTCGTCGTCCCGCGGGGGTGGCCCATACTCACCGGTAACCAACGGACACCGCAGTCCCGAGAGGTGCGTGCGAATGACCCGCCTGGCGCAGACCGCCGACCTGACCGACGTCCAGACCGAGATCCTGGCGACGGTCCGCAGCTTCGTGGACAAGGAGATCATCCCGAACGCGCAGCGGCTCGAGCACGCCGACGAGTACCCGCAGGAGATCGTCGACGGGCTCAAGGAGCTCGGGATCTTCGGGCTGACCATCCCCGAGGAGTACGGCGGCCTGGGCGAGTCGCTGCTCACCTACGCCCTGGTGGTCGAGGAGATCGCGCGCGGCTGGATGAGCGTCTCGGGCGTGATCAACACCCACTTCATCGTCGCCTACATGGTCATGCAGCACGGCACCCCGGAGCAGAAGGAGCGCCTGCTGCCGCGGATGGCGGCCGGCGAGGTGCGCGGCGCGTTCTCCATGTCCGAGCCGGGGCTGGGCTCCGACGTCGCCGGCATCCGCACCAGGGCCGTGAAGAAGGACGACGGCTCCTACGTCATCGACGGCCAGAAGATGTGGCTGACCAACGGCGGCTCCTCCACCCTGGTGGCCGCGCTGGTGCGCACCGACGAGGGCGCCGAGAAGGCGCACCAGAACCTGACCACGTTCCTGATCGAGAAGCCGGCCGGATTCGGCGAGGTGCTCCCGGGCCTGAGCATCCCCGGCAAGATCGACAAGATGGGCTACAAGGGCGTCGACACCACCGAGCTGGTGTTCGACGGCTTCGCCGTCTCCGCCGACGACGTCCTCGGCGGGCTGCCCGGCCGCGGCTTCGCCCAGATGATGGACGGCGTCGAGGTCGGCCGGGTCAACGTCGCCGCGCGCGGCTGCGGCATCGCGATCCGCGCGTTCGAGCTGGCCATCGCCTACGCCCAGCAGCGGGAGACGTTCGGCAAGCCGATCGCCGGGCACCAGGCGATCGCGTTCAAGCTGGCCGAGATGGCCACCAAGGTGGAGGCGGCGCACGCGATGATGGTCCGCGCCGCCCGGCTCAAGGACGCCGGCGCCCGCAACGACGTCGAGGCCGGCATGGCCAAGCTGCTGGCCAGCGAGTTCGCCGCCGAGGTGACCCAGGAGTCGTTCCGCATCCACGGCGGCTACGGCTACTCCAAGGAGTACGAGATCGAGCGGCTGATGCGCGAGGCGCCGTTCCTGCTCATCGGCGAGGGCACCAGCGAGATCCAGAAGACGATCATCAGCCGCGGCCTGCTCAAGGAGTACGCCCTCAAGCGCTGACACCTCCTCCGCCGACGCTTGTGCTCTGCCCACCGTGGTGGGCAGAGCACAAGCATCGTGGGACAGGGTTGTCAGTTCGGCTGGGTGAGGTCGTAGAGCGTTCCGCCGTCCACCGTCGTGGCGGTGAAGTTCTCCTCGACCCAGCTGGTGATCTCGGCCGAGGCGCTGCTCCCGCCGTCCCCGCCCATCCCGACCCTGCCGGACACGAACCAGTGGATCCGGCCGTCCTCGACGAGCGCCTGGAACTCCGCCAGCGTCGGCGAGGGGTCGGTGCCGTTGAACCCGCCGATCGGCATGACCGGCAGCCCGGTCGCCAGCTGGTAGCCGGCGGCGTTGTTGGCGCCGACCGTCGCGGCGGCCCAGGTGTAGGCGTCGGCGTCCTCGGCGAGGACGGCGGCCAGCTCGTCGCTGACCTCGCCCGCGTCGAGCAGACCCCCCAGGCCGCCGCCGGGGCCGCCCCGGGCACCCGTGGCCCCGCCGCCCGGCATCGTGCCGGTGCCGCCACCGGGCGGGGCGGGCATCGTGCCGTTCGCGCCGCCACCCGGGACGCCGGCCGGACGGGCGCCGCCGCCCGGGAAGCCACCGCCCATGCCGTCGGTCACGGTCGGGCCGGCGCTCGGGATCGACCCGGTGTGCGCCGTCCCCGCCGTCTGGACGGCGTAGGCCGCCGGGCCGCCGAGCCCGGCGACGACCGCCGCGGCCAGCACGCCGACGACGACCGCCCGGCGCAGCCGGTGGACCGCCAGCAGCCCGAGCGCCCCGACGGCGCCGGCGGCGAGCACGACCCACCTGAGCCAGGGGACGAACTCGGCCGAGCGGGCCAGCAGCGCGAACGACCAGGCCGCGGTGGCGGCCAGGACGACGGCCAGCACGGCCCGCGCCCAGAACTCGCCCCGGTGCCGCCACAGCAGCCCGCCGCCGATGCCGACGAGCGCGGCGACCGCCGGGGCCAGGGCCACGGTGTAGTACGCGTGGAAGATGCCGGCCATCAGGCTGAACGTCAGGCCGGTGACCAGCAGCCAGCTGCCCCAGGTGAGCAGCCCGGCGCGGCGGAGGTCGGTGCGCGGCGCGCGGCCGACCGCGACCAGACCGGCGACGAGCAGCAGCAGCGCCGCCGGCAGCAGCCAGGCGATCTGCCCGCCGATCTCCGAGTCGAACAGCCGCCCGAGGCCGGTCTCGCCCCAGCCCGTGACGCCGCCCACGCTGCCCGTCTCGTCCCCGGTGAGCCGGCCGAGGCCGTTGTAGCCCCAGATCAGCTCCCAGACGGAGTCGGTCTGCGAGCCGCCGATGTAGGGGCGCATGGAGGCGGGGACGAGCTCCACGACGGCCACCCACCAGCCGCCGGTGACCACCAGGGCGGCGCCGGCCGCGAGCAGGTGCCCGATGCGCTTGCCGAGCGTCGTCGGCGCGGCGACCAGGTAGACCAGCGCGAAGCCGGGGACGACGAGCACCGCCTGCAGCGTCTTGGTGAGGAACGCCAGGCCGATCAGCGCCCCGACGGCGACCAGCCGGCGCAGGCTCGCCTTCTCGACCGCCCGGGTGAGCGCGTAGGCGGCGATCGTCATGAGCAGGACCAGCAGCGCGTCGGGGTTGTTGAACCGGAACATCAGCACCGCGACCGGGGTCAGCGCCATGGCGGCGCCGGCCAGCAGCGCGGGGCGGTACCCGGCCACCCGGCGGACGGCGAGGTAGAGCACGCCGACCGTGGCCACCCCCATGAGCGCCTGCGGCACCAGGATCGACCAGGACGACAGCCCGAACAGCCGCACCGACAGCGCCATGACCCACAGCGAGGCCGGCGGCTTGTCGACGGTGATCGAGCCGGCCGCGTCGGAGGAGCCGTAGAAGAACGCCTCCCAGCTCTGCGACCCGGCCTGCACCGCGGCGGAGTAGAAGGCGTTCGCCCAACCGGAGGCGGCCAGGTCCCAGACGTAGAGGACGCCGGTGGCGAGCAGCAGGCCCAGCAGGGACGGGCGCACCCAGCGCGGGTCGCCGTCCCTCCCGCGGACGAGGCGCCGGAGGCGCGACGGCCGCGCCGGGGGAGCGGGCGGCGCGGTCCACCCCGGCGCGGCGGGCAGGGTCGTGGTCATCGGGCGGTCTCCATCTCGAGGACGGCAGTCCTGCCGTCGGCAGGGGCAGCCGCGGCGGGCCGGAAGACCCAGCCGCGGAAGAGGACGAAGCGCAGCAGCGTCGCGACGGCGTTGGCGGCGACGAGCAGGAGGAGCTCCGCCGCGCGGGAGGCCCCCGGCGCGACGGCGTGCAGGACGGCGAGCGAGCCGCTGGTCAGCGCCAGGCCGAGGCCGAAGACGACCAGCCCCTGGGCGTGGTGGACGCCGGCGCCCGCCCCACCGCGGATGCCGAAGGTGAAGCGCCGGTTGGCCGCGGTGTTGGCGACCGCGGTGAGCAACAGCGCGGTGAGGTTGGCCGCCTGGGCGCCCACCACCCCGCGCAGCAGCACGAACACCAGCAGGTAGGCCAGCGTCGACAGCACGCCGATGGCGGCGAACCGCAGCAGCTGGGTCACCAGGCCCGGCGGCACCCCGGGCACCGGGTCGGGCAGCGGGCGGCGGCCGATCTGCGCGCGCAGCTCGGCGACCGGCAGGCGGCCGGTGGCGAAGGCGCGCAGCATCCGCGCGATGCCGGCGAGGTCGGCCTTCGCCGTCCGCACGATGTCGACGCGGCTGTCGGGGTCGTCGACCCAGTCGACCGGCACCTCGTGGATGCGCAGTCCCGACCGCTCGGCGAGCACGAGCAGCTCGGTGTCGAAGAACCAGCCGGTGTCCTCCACCAGGGGCAGCAGCCGCCGCGCCACGTCGGCGCGGACGGCCTTGAAGCCGCACTGCGCGTCGGACAGCGAGGTGGCCAGCGTGCCGCGCAGCAGCAGGTTGTAGCCGCGGCTGATGACCTCGCGCTTGAGCCCGCGCACCACCCGCGACGAGCGGGAGAGGCGGCTGCCGATCGCCAGGTCGGAGTGGCCGCTGATCAGCGGCGCGACGAGGGGCAGCAGCGCGGCGAGGTCGGTGGACAGGTCGACGTCCGTGTAGACGAGGACCGGGGCGTCGGAGGCCAGCCAGACCTCGCGCAGCGCGCGGCCGCGGCCCGGCTCGAGGAGCACCCGCACCTCGACGCCGGGCAGCTCGGCGGCGACCCGCTGGGCGAC
The DNA here is from genome assembly GCF_054050275.1 of Geodermatophilus sp. SYSU D00691. Classification (NCBI taxonomy): domain Bacteria; kingdom Bacillati; phylum Actinomycetota; class Actinomycetes; order Geodermatophilales; family Geodermatophilaceae; genus Geodermatophilus; species Geodermatophilus sp. SYSU D00691. Next base: position 22,824 of record NZ_JBJGYZ010000033.1, on the reverse strand, counting down.
GGCGAGCGTGCCGTCGGTGCTGGCGTTCTCCGCGACGGTGATCCGGGAGCTCCACGGCAGCTCCGACAGGGCCGCGTGCAGCCGGCGCAGGCACGGCTCGAGGTCGGTCTCCTCGTCGTGCACCGGCACGACGACGTCGAGGACCGGCGGGGCGGGTCGGGACTCTCCAGCGCGCGCGTCGGCGCCCTGCAGCAGGGGTGGCATGGCGATCACCGTCAGGTGCGGAGCTGGCGCGGAGCCGGGGAGTGGCTGGAGGTCCCCTGTGACAGCTGATCCACAGCGAGTGACGGGGTAGAGACGAGGAGCTCAGCGACGGCGTCGACCGGCCCGAGCTCGAGGTCGGCGCCCGGGTCACGGGCGTCGTCGTCCCGACCGGGTCGCACGGCGGGTACCGGGAGGACCTGGTGCTGCCCGCCGACTCGGTGGTGCGGGCGCCGGCGACCGCGACCGACGTCGCGGCGTCGACGCTGCCGATGAACGCGCTGACCGCGCGGTCCACCCTCCACCTCGTGGGCCTGCGGCCGGGGCAGGTGCTCGCGGTCACCGGGGCGGCCGGCGCTCACGGCGGCTACGTCGTCCAGCTGGCCAAGGCCGACGGCGCGGTGCAGGACGAGCGGGTGCTGCCGGCGGTGCGCGACGGGGGAGCGGTGGCGACCGTCCGCGGCTACCGCGGGCCGGGCGGCGGCGAGCGCGGGCTGCGGTTCTTCCCGACCCTGGTCCGCCGCGTCGCGCGGGACCGCGCCGCGCTCGACCGGCTGCGGCAGCAGGCCGAGGACGGCGTCCTCTCGCTGCGGGTCGACCGCGCGCTCCCGGCCGAGGACGCCGCCGAGGCGCACCGGCTGCTCGCCGGGGGCGGGGTCCGCGGTCGGCTGGTGCTCACCTTCTGACGCTGATTGGCTGACCGGCATGGTGCACCGACTCCTCGTCAGCTACGGCCAGCCCGCCGACCCCGGGGCGTTCGACGACTACTACCGCGACACCCACACGCCGCTGGCGATGGAGATGCCGGGCCTGGTCCGGTTGGCCATCGGTCATCCGAAGCCGCTCGACCCGTCGCAGCCCGGGCCCTACCTGGTGGCCGAGCTGGACTTCGAGTCGGAGGAGGCGATGGGCCGGGCACTGGCGTCCAACGAGGGGCGGGCCGCCGGGGCCGACATCGCCAACTTCGCCACGGGCGGGGCGACGCTGGTCCACTTCGACGTGCACGAGCCGATCGCCGGCATCCCGGAGATGCCGTGAACGGGGCGCAGGCGCTGATCCGCACGCTGGTCGGCTCGGGGGTCGACGTCTGCTTCGCCAACCCGGGCACCTCCGAGATGCACTTCGTCGCGGCGCTGGACGACGTCCCGCAGATGCGCGGCGTCCTCACCCTGTTCGAGGGCGTGGCCACCGGCGCGGCCGACGGGTACGCCCGGATGGCCGGCCGGCCCGCCGCGACCCTGCTGCACCTGGGGCCGGGGCTGGGCAACGGGCTGGCCAACCTGCACAACGCCCGGCGCGGCCGCACGCCGGTCGTGAACGTCGTCGGCGACCACGCCCGCCCGCACAAGCGGCTGGACGCGCCGCTGGAGTGGGACATCGACGCCCTCGCCGGCACCGTCTCGACCTGGGTGCGGCGGTCGCTGACGCCGGCCGAGGTCGGGGTGGACGCCGCCGACGCGGTGGCCGCGGCCTCCGCGGGGGGCGTGGCCACGCTGGTGCTGCCGGCGGACGTCTCGTGGTCCGACGGCGCGGAGGTGGCGGCGCCGGTGCCGGCGCGGCCCGCGCCGCGACCCGGTCCCGACGCGGTGGAGGGGGTGGTCGCCGCGCTGACCTCCGGGGAGCCGGTCGTGCTGTTCCTCGGCGGCGACGCGGTGCGGGAGGCCGGGCAGCTGCTGGCCTCGCGGATCGCCGCGGCGACCGGTGCCCGGCTGATGGGCGAGACCTTCCCGGCGCGCATGCCGCGCGGGGCGGGGCTGCCCGACCTGCCGAAGCTGCCGTACCCGCCGGAGATGGCGATGGCGGCGCTCTCGCGCACCCGGCACCTGGTCGTCGTCGGCGCCACGGCGCCCGTGCACTTCTTCGGCTACCCGGGGATCCCGGGGTCCCCGGTGCCGGAGGACTGCACCGTGCACGTGCTCGCGGCACCCGGTGAGGACGGCGTGGCGGCGCTGGAGGCGCTCGCCGACCAGGTGGCCGACGGCGCCGAGCCGCAGCTGTTGGGGGCCGCCCGGCCCGAGCTGCCGAGCGGGGCGCTGGACGTGCGCTCGCTGTCAGCGGTCGTCGGCGCGCTGCTGCCCGAGGACGCGATCGTCGTCGACGAGGCGCTGACCTCGGGCGTCGGGCTGGCCGAGCTGACCTCCGGCGCGCCGCGGCACGACTGGCTCTCGCTGACCGGCGGGGCCATCGGCGACGGGCTGCCGATGGCGACGGGGGCGGCGATCGCCTGCCCCGGCCGGCCGGTGCTGGCGCTCCAGGCCGACGGCAGCGCGATGTACACGATCTCGGCGCTGTGGACCCACGTGCGCGAGCAGCTCGACGTCACGACGGTCGTGTGCGACAACGGCTCGTACGCCATCCTCGAGCACGAGCTGGCGCGGGTGGGGGCGACCGGCGACGGCAAGCGGGCGGGGCAGCTGCTCGACCTGGGCGCCCCGGACCTCGACTTCGTCGCACTGGCCGGCGGGATGGGCGTGCCCGCCACCCGCGCGGAGACCGCCGACGAGCTGGCCGACCAGCTGCGCCGGGCGCTGGCCGAGCCCGGCCCGCACCTCGTCGCCGCCGTCCTGCCCCGCCGGAGGTAGTCGCCCGGGCCGACCGTGGTTGCCCGGCAACCGCGGCGGCGCGGACCGTTCCCCGCATGGCCGCGTCCCGGCTGCAGCGGGTGCGGTGCCGGCTGGCCCTGCACCGGTGGACGACGGTCGGCGCGGGCGACGGGCAGCGCATGCGCACCTGCCGGGCCTGCGGTCGCCAGGACGGTCCGTTTCCCTGGTACGAGGGGGAGACCACTCGGTTGGACGCACGGGACGTCCCGCCGGGCGGTCTCGGCTTCTGAGGCGCCACCCGGTGCGCTGGGCAACCATGCTTGTTCTCTACCTAGGGGCTAGGTAGAGTTCGTGCATGGGTGGAGAGCCCCGGATGACCATCCCGACCCAGCTGGTGCTGGAGGCGCTGCTCGGCGATCCCGAGCGGGAGCTGTACGGGGTGGAGATCGGTGAGCTGGCGAACCTGCGCAGCGGCACCGTGCACCCGATCCTCGCCCGTCTCGAGGGCGTCGGCTGGCTGACGTCGCGGTGGGAGGCGATCGACCCGCAGGCCGAGGGCCGTCCGCCGCGCCGGTACTACCGGCTGACCGCCGAGGGGGCGCTGGCCGCGCAGGCGGCGCTGGCGAAGGCGTACCGACCGTCCGTCGTCCGCCTCCGGCCGCAGGTGGGGGAGACGTGACCGGCTCGCGCGCCCTGGTCCGCGGCGCGCGTCTCGGGATCGCGATCGCGGTGCGGCCGTTGCCCGCCCGGGCCGACCGCGACCGCTACTACTGCGAGTTCGTCGCCGAGCTGTACGGGCTCGACCCCTCGGCCCAGCGCCGGCAGGTGGCCGGCTACCTGGCCGAGTCGCTCGCCCTGCGTGCCGCCGTCGGCGGCGGACCCTCGGGCCTGCCCCTGGACGCCCCGCCCAGCACCATCCGCCGCGTCGTCGTCTGCCGCCTGCTGCGGTGGCACCGGTGGCGGGTCTTCCGGACGCCCGACGGCGCGCGGTACTCCGCCTGCGCCATCTGCGGCAAGTTCCCGACCGACACGGTCTCCCGCGACGGCTTCACCGTCGCCTGACCCCCGGAGGCTGCGATGCAGTCCACCACCACCGGGCAGCGGTTCCGCTGCCGGTTCGTGCACTGGCACCCCTGGAAGCCGACCAGCACCCCGGACGGCGAGCGCTACGTCGCCTGCGCCGTGTGCGGCAAGGACCACTCCGCCCGGGCCGGGGTGGACCAGAACATCACCGGCTACTTCGCCGGCTGACCCAGCCCTCGCGAGGAGGACGGCCATGGCTCCCACCACCCGATCGCGCACGGCCCTCCGCTGCCGGCTGGGCCTGCACGCCTGGACGGCCGTCCCGGAGCGGGACGGCCTGTACGTGAGCACGTGCAGGAGGTGCGGCCGGACGACGGCGCCGTACGTCGAGCACGTGCCGGCGCCGCCCACCGGTTGGTTCTGAGCACGACGAGGACGTCCCGACCCGGGGAGCCCGCGATGACCGTTCGACGCAGGATCCCGTAGGCGGCGGCATGGCGGCGCCAGCCCGGCCGGTGCCGGGCGCTCGGCTGGCCATCGAGGTGGCCGCGCACTTCCTGCCCACCCCGGCCGACCGCCGTCGGTACCAGGCGGAGTTCGCCGCGGAGCTCTACGGTCTCCCGCCGGCCGCCCAGTTCCGGCACGCCGCCGGCGTGCTGTCCCACACGCCGGCGCTGCGCGCCGCGCTCCGCGCCGGCCGCCTGCCGGCGGCGGCCGGGAGGCAGCCGCTCGGTCGCCGGTTCCGCTGCCGCGTCCTGCGGTGGCACCACTGGAAGAAGTACAGCGCCCCCGACGGCGGCCCGTACCTCGCCTGCTCCGTCTGCGGTAAGCACCACGACGGCCCGGCCCACTGGCTGGCCGGCGCGGGGATGAGCGGAGGCGGCGGCCTCGGGCTCGGCGGCGGTGGCGTGGCCTGAGAGAGGGGAGACCGAGATGTCATCGACCGGACGACGGTGGCGCTGCCGCCTGCTGCGCATGCACGACTGGCGGGTGCACAGCACCGAGGACGGCGGGCGCTACCGGTCCTGCGCCGTCTGCGGCAAGGACGACGACGCGGCGGGCGGCGGCGGGCAGATCCTCGCCGGCTAGACCGTGCCGGTGCGTCCCGGTGCTCCCGGCGTCCGGAGGCCGCTCCCCGGGGCGCGCCTCGCGGTCGCGGTGGCGGTCCGCGTGCTGCCGACGCGCGCGGACCGCGACAGGTACTACTGCGAGCTGGTCGCCGAGCTGTACGGCACGACGCCCCGCGATCAGCTCAGGTTCGCCGTCGGTGTGCTCTCGCAGGCGTTCGCCCTGCGCGCCGCGCTCGGCGATCCCCGCCAGCTCCTGGAGGAGGTCCCGATGCCCTCGTTCGGACGACGGTTCCGCTGCCGCGTGCTGCGCCTGCACGACTGGCGGCTGCACAGCACCGAGGACGGGAGCCGCTACCGCTCGTGCGCGGTCTGCGGCACCGACGACGCCGGCCCGCGGGGGATGACCAACACCATCGGCGCGTGAGGCCTAGGTGCGCGGCGCCTTGCGCGGGTGCAGCAGGCGCTCCACCGCCGCGGTGGCCTGCTTGTCCTCCTTGCGCGCGGCGCGCTTCTCCTTGAGCGACTTGTTGGACTTCTTGGCGGAGTGCGCGTCGTGCGGCGACTTGTCGGCCATGGCTCTCGCTCCCTCGCGGAGGGCCGGATCCGGCTTCGGTGGGGCGCACGCTACGCCGGACCGGCCTCCGCGGCGAGAGGCGATGCGCCGCCCTCAGCGCACGGCGCGGTAGGCGGTGATCGGCGCGCGCAGCAGCGTGGTGCGGCCGGTCTCGACCACCTCGGCGAACCCGGCGGCGGCGAGCAGCTCGCGCAGCCCCTCGCCCGCCTGCTCGGCCAGCCGGGGGTCGTCGGAGGGGGCGTGCCGTGCGCGGCGGCGCGCCAGGCGGCTGTCGAGGGATGGGCACCCTCGCCGGCCGCGTGAGGTGCCGCGGGGGGACCGCGATCGGCTGGCGGACAGACCCGAGCGGTAGCCAGCCGCGGACGCATCTCGCCGGCGGCGTGTACGAGATCTGATGCGGTGTGCCTCAGGCGCCGCGCTGCAGGCTTCCCGTCGTTCGTCGTGCCGAGAGAGGTACGGCTTCCTGGCCGCCATGAGCGCGGCCCGCGGTCAACCCGTCGGGTGGGGTGCGGCCGGCTCGGACAGCTCCTGCAGCGTCTGTTCCAGCGCCTGATGGAGCGTCGAGCGTTCCCCCTCGGTCCACGCCAGCTCGAAGGCGTCCTGACCAAGGAGCTCCCGGCACCGGGTGACGATCTGCTCGATCAGCGGGGGAAGGGCCGGCGTGAGGAGGCGGGCGTTTCGTCCCCGGGCGGCGGCCGCGGCGGCGAGTGATCGGGCCGCGACGGCCGGCCGCCGCTCGGCCAGGGCGAGCGAGGCGAGTCCCTCGAGGGAGTAGGCCATGCTCGTCTGCTGGCCGGCGCGCTGGTTGGCCAGGGCCCCGGCCACTATCGAGCGTCGAGCCGCGGCGTGATCGCCGAGGTCGAGCTGGGTGAGGCCGAGCATGCTCAAGGCCCGCCCCAGCATTGCCTCCTCACCCACCGTCTCCGCGAGGTCGGCTGCAGCGTGGTAGTGGTGGGCGGCCGTGCCGTGATCCCGGCGGGCGAGTGCCATGTCAGCGGCCGCAAGATGCATGCTTGCCTGGCCGAGTTCCATGCCCAGTGCCGTGAACCGGTCGAGGGCCACGTGCACGGCCCGCGCCGCCTCGTCCAGCCCACGCTCGAATCCGTCTTCAATCTCGGCGACGGCCACGAGGGCGCGGTCGACGTCGTACTCGTGGCCATCGGGAATCAGCGGCCGACCGCGGCGCAGGAGCGGTGAGATTGCCGGCAGATCGCCGAGCGCCATGGCTGCGGCCGCTCGGAGGACCAAGAGACGCCCGACGACTGGCGGAGGCGCCTCGCCCGAAGCGGCCAGCGCCTGGTCCAGCCAGGCGGCGACTTCGGGCTCGGCGTCCCGGAACGCGAGGTAGGCCAGGGCATCGCGGATGAGGCGGGCAGCCGCGGCCAGGTCCCGCGCGGCAAGCACGCGCTGCACCGCGGCTCGGTAGTTGGCCCGTTCGCGGTCCATGCGATGCAGAGCGCACCGGTAGTCGTCGCCACGGGAGTGCAGCAGTTCGTCGGTCAGTGCCAACATCCACTGGGTGTGTGCGGTCTCGGTCTGGTCCTTATCCGGGGATCTGACCAGCCGCTCCATGGCATCCCCTCGAACGGTCTCAAGCATGGAGAACCGGGGTTCGGGTCCCGCCTCGTCGACGACCACGAGGCTCGCGTCAACGAGCGCGCCGAGGGTGTCCAGCACGTCTGGCTCGTCCGAACGAGCACAGACCCGCTCCAAAGCGTCGAGCTCCCACCCGCCGACGAACACGGCGAGCCGGGCGAAGAGGGCCTGCTCGTGCGGTCGGAGAAGGTCGTGGCTCCAATTCATCGTCGCCCGGAGGGTGCGCTGCCGTTCCGGCAGGTCCACCGGGCCGTAGCCTAGAACGTCGAGCCGACCGCGCAGCCGCTTGAGGAGGACCTGCGGCGGGAGCAGCCGGGCCCGTGCCGCGGCCAGTTCGATGGCCAGCGGGAGGCCGTCGAGCCGGCGGGCGATCTCGGCCATCGCCAGCTCGTCCGCCGCCGACCCGGAGACCGGGCGGACCGCGGCCGCCCGGTCGGCGAAGAGGCGCACGGCGGCCGCCTCGTCCAGCGGCCGGACCCGGAACTGCTCCTCAACCCGCAGCTTCAGCAGCGACCGGCTGGTCACCAGCAGCACCACCGAAGGCACCCGCTCCACCAGGTCGGCGAGGTCGCCGGCGGCGCCCGCCACCTGTTCGAGGTTGTCCAGCACCACCAGCGTTCGGTCGTCCCCCAGCGCCGCCGCGATGACGGCGATGGCGTCGTCCCCCGGCTCTCGTCGCGCGCCCAGGGCGTCGGCGATCGCGCCGACCACGAGAGCCGGATCCGTGACCGCCGCCAAGGTCACGAAGACCGCGCCGCCCGGGAGGTCGGCGGCCACCAGATGGGCGGCCTCCACCGCGAGCCGGGTCTTCCCGATCCCGCCGGGCCCAGTGAGGGTCAGCAGCCGGGTCCGATGGTCGCGCAGCCGCCCGACGACGGCCGCGACGTCGCTCTCCCGCCCGACGAAGCTGCCCGGCGGACTGAGAACCTGCCGACGTCGGCCCAGACTGAGCGGAGGCGGAAAGTCGGCGGGCAGGCCCGTCACGACCAGCTGGAACAGCCGCGAGGGTGCCGGGAAGTCCTTGAGCCGGTGCTCGCCCAGGTCGCGCAGCCCGACACCCCCCGACAGCTCGTCCCGCACCAGCGACGCCGTGGCCTCCGACAGCAGCACCTGACCCCCATGCGCCGCAGCGGCGATCCGCGCCGCCCGGTGGACCGCGATGCTCACATAGGAGCCCTCGACCACGACCGCCTCACCGGTATGCAGCCCCATCCGCACCCGCACCGGCGCCTCCGGCGGCCACTCGTGGGCGGCGAGGGCGCGCTGAGCGTCCACCGCGGCGGCCACCGCTTGCGCCGGTCCCCGGAAGGCCACGAAAAACGAGTCGCCTTGGGTGTCTACCTCGCGTCCCCCGTGGGCGGTGAACGCCGCCCGCAACAGCCGCCGATGCTCGCTGAGCAGGTCGCCGTAAGCCCTGCTGGCCTCCTGCAGCAGCCGCGTGGAGCCCTCGATGTCGGTGAACAGGAAGGTGACCGTGCCCGTGGGCAGTGACGCCCCGGCCGTCCGCCCGGACCGACTCCCGGCACGCTGCTGCGGCACGGTGCTCCCTCAAGGACCTCGGTGCCAGCCGGCCGGCCGGACCGTAGGCCAGAGGATAGGGCGACCGCGCCCGTGGGAGCCGTCGCCCGGAGAGGGCAGGGGCACACTATGGACAACGACCGCGATATCAGCATCCGCTTCCCCGCGTGACGCATTCGCCGCCGGGTCGAGGTACGACGGCGTGCCGGGTGTGTACCGGCACAGAGAGGTGCATACCGAGCGGATTCGTCAATCTGAGGGCCCGAACTCGGCCTCGATCGAGATGCTCGCGGCCGACTGAGATCACCCTTGCAGAGCATCTAGCGCCTTCCGGCCTCTGACGTTCACCCGCCGACCAGTGCACTGGATTCACTCTGAGCTGCGCGTGCCGTTGCCGAACGTGGTGAGCGTGCGGACCCTCAGTCGAACCTTGAGAGCACCGGCAAGATCCCGCCGCGCGCGTGGTGATCTCAGAATCAGCGCGCGTGGCCGTTTGGAGTCGTGCAGATGAGCTCACCGTTTATCGCCACGCCTAGAGTTCCGCCTCTCACGGAAAGCTGCACCACCCCCGGCTCCATTGGGAAGGGGCCGCCCGGGATAGCTGGGACGCCTGGCTCAACGGTCATACTGCCGTATGACCCGAGCTCGCCCTCCAAGGAGATGGTGGAGTTCCCGCTCTGACCGCCGAGGACGTCCACGACACCAGCTTGCAGTGATATTGAGGTACAGGTGCTGTCCTCGACAGTGACATCATCAGTGCTGCCAGAAAGGCCGAGGGCTGCGGTGGAGGGACGCCCCCCGACTTGTCGCACGTATGGCCCGCCAGGAATCCAGTTCGCAAGTGGTACTCGGTGTGTCGTGGGCGAAAATTGTGTCGTCGAGGTGGACGTCGTCGTGGCGGGCGTCGGAGTCGGGGCAGGCGTCGGACTTGGGCTTCCGCCGAGTCATCAGGCGCAGAAGTGCTTGTGTCAGAGGCCCGGGTTCCACCGCCGCCTTGCTGCTCATCCTCTTGTGGAAGGACGATCCATAGCCCGGTGGCGACTAGAGCGCAGACTATGGTGGCCACGAGCAGCGGAGTTGCACTTCGGTGGCTCTTCGCGAAGGCGATGGCCGTCAAACTGGCGAGAATCCCCCCACGGTCAAGAAGAAGGCGTCTGCGGTCATGAACTCCCCCGGCCGACCGTCCTCGTCAGGTGTAGGGGCAGGCTAGTCGGTCGAGGATCGGAACGTGGGGGCTCACAACGGGACGGACTTTGCATGTTCGCAGTAGCGGTGCCGCCAAGACCGATGTTCACGGTCTCGGGATGGCAGGACCCTCTGCCAGAGAACGCGGGCGTCCCGAGCGATCCGGCGCACGTACTCGCTCGACGGATCGTGCCCTAGGTGTCGCGACCACAGACGTTGTTGACAGTCGGCGTGGTGGCTTGATCACGAAGGAGACCTCCGGAAGGAGTGGTGGTGCTTGACGTCACCATTCCCAACCGGAGGTCTCCGTGGCCCACGCTAATGCCCGCACCACTGTCTTCGCCCGCAGGCTGATCGTTGCCCGCGTCCGGGCCGGTCACCGGCCCGGCGAGGTGGCCAAGCAGCTGGGGATCAGTCGGCAGACGGTCTACAAGTGGGTGCGGCGCTGGCGCGCCGAGGGCGAGGCCGGGCTGGCCGACCGCTCCTCGCGGCCGCATCGGATGCCACGCAAGACCGTGCCCGAGCGGGTCGCCGAGATTCTCGCCGCGCGTCGGGCGCACCATGCCGGCCCGGTCCGGTTGGCCGCGCTGCTGGGCATCGCCGCCTCCACCATCGGGGCGGTGCTGCGCCGGGCGGGCATGCCCCGGCTGGCCGAGGTCGACCGGCTCACCGGCGAGCTGCTGCGCGGCCGGCGACACAGCCGGCTGCGCTACGAGCGCGACCGGCCCGGTGACCTGCTGCACGTCGACGTGAAGAAGCTGGGCCGGGTGCCTGACGGCGGTGGCTGGCGCGTCCATGGCCGGCGGGAGGAGGTCCGCGGCCGCGGGCTGGGCTGGGACTACGTGCACGTCGCCATCGACGACCACACCCGGCTGGCCTACGCCGAGGTGCTGGGCGACGAGCGGACGACCACCTGCGCCGGCTTCCTGACCCGGGCGGCGGCCTGTTCGCCGCCCGGGACGTGACCATCGCCCGGGTGCTGACCGACAACGCCAAGAGCTACCGGATCGGCAAGGCGTGGATCACCGCCTGCGGCCAGCTGGGTATCGCCCGCCGGTTCATCCAGCCCGGCCGGCCCTGGACCAATGGCAAGGCCGAACGGTTCAACCGCACCCTGCAGACCGAGTGGGCCTACGCCACCGCCTGGACGAGCAACGACGAGCGCACCGCCGCGCTGGACGGCTGGCTGGCGCACTACAACACTGCCCGGAGCCACTCCGCCCTCGGAGGCCGCCCGCCGGTCAGCCGCCTCGCCGCGTGAACAACCTGTCCGGTCGCGACACCTAGGGCGTGTTTGAGAAGTCGGCGGAAGCGCTGATGGCGCGTGTTGGTGCCGGGACGTCGGCGAGGTCTCCGGTAGAGGGATCAACGACCAAGAAGCTCACCACGGAGACCTCGTGGACGGCCGCCTACCGGCCGGTGCCCGCCACGACCTGACCGACGAGCAGTGGCTGATCCTGGCCGCGCTGCTTTCGGGGAGGCCACGGAGGGCCGCCCCCGCCGCTGGACCTTGCGGCAGCTGATCGACGGCATCCAGTTCCGCACCCGCACCGACTGCGCGTGGGGCGGGACGTGCCCGAGCGCTATGGCACCTGACAGTGCGTCTACGAGCTTTTCCGCGCCTGGCAGCTGGCCGGCCGGTGGGCCGGCATCGAGACCGCGCTGCAGGCGGTGGCCGACGAGGCCTGGGTGATCGACTGGACGGTGTCGGTGGACGCCACCGTCGACCGGGCCCATCAGCACGCCGCCGGCGCCCGCCACCACCCCAAGCAGCAGGTGCTGCCGCCGGTCGGGGAGCCGGCCGATCATGCGCTCGGCCGATCCTTGGTACCGCGACCACCGGGGCGCGGACGGCCCCGGACCCGGCCGGAAGAAGTGCTGGCCGATCGGGCCTACTCCAGCCGCGGCAACCGCGCCCATCTGCGCCGACGCGGTATCCGGGCAACCATCCCGAACAAGGTCGACCAGCTGGCCCATCGCCGGGCGAAGGGCTCAGCCGGCGGCCGACCCCCGGCATTCGACCGAGAGCGCTGCAAGCAGCGGCACGCCGTGGAGTGCGGCATCAACCGGCACAAGCAGAGCCGCGCCTTCGGCACCGCCTGGGCGGCGCACCGGGCGGCCCGGGAGACCCGCGACGCCGGCCTGGCCGCGGCGAGCGCCGCCGCGCGCGCGGCCGGGGCGGCCTTCCTCCACCCCCTGGCGAAGGACACCCAGGTCCGGCACGTCCTCGGGTCGGCCGCCTCCGCCGCCCGGGCGATCGAGCTCTCGGCAGAGGGCGACCCCGCCGTCGGCGCGAACTCCCTCACGCGGTTCCGAATGGTCGCCGGTGCGGTGGTGGTGGACGTCCTCCGGTGCTACCCGCCCGCCCCGAGCGGCGGTGAGCGGGTCGGCGAACTGCTCCGGCACGTGGACGCGGCTCTCCGTTGAATTGCACTCCCGACAAAGGCGATGCCGCAGCTTGTCGACACGGCGACTCCCCGCCATTTAGAAAAAGGCTCTCAAGCATTCATCCGAACGGGTCGATCCCATTGTCGGCGCAATTCGCAGAAAGGCGGGTCGCGCACGACGGAGGGAGAGGCCGGTGCGGATCGGCAACGGCAGGGGACGGCGCGGCGCGGCGAGGACCGCCGGTGTGCTGGTGGCCGCGGCGCTCGGCGTCGGCCTGTCCGCCGGTGTCGCCTCCGCGGCGCCGCGCAACCCGTCCGACGGCGAGATCACCGCCGCCCGGCAGGCCGCCGACGCCGTCGCGGCGCAGATCGGCCAGCTCGCCGCCCAGGTCGCCGCCGCCGAGGCGCAGGTCGACGCCGCGCACGCGGCCGCCAACATCGCCCTCGACGAGTTCCAGGCCACGCAGGCCGAGTACGAGACGGCCCAGGCCGAGGCCGCGGCCGCCGATGCCGCCGCGCAGCAGGCGCAGACCGACCTCGCCGCCGCCCGCACCGACGTCGCCGCCTTCGCGCGCGACAGCTACATGTCCGGCAGCACCAGCCCCGGGCTGGTCAGCCTGCTCGACTCCGGCAGCCCGGCGCAGATGCTCGAGCGTGCCGCGCTGCTCGACGCCGCCGGCGACCACCGCAGCGACGTCCTGACCCGGGTGACCGTGGTGGAGCAGCAGGCCACCGCGGCCGCCGGGACCGCGCGGACCGCGCTCGCCACCGCCGACGCGCTCAAGCAGGAGGCCGAGGAGCAGCTGGCCGAGGCCACCGCGCTGGAGGCCGGAGCCCGCCGGCAGGCCGCCGCCGTGGAGGCGCAGCAGGCCCAGCTCCAGCAGCAGCTCGACGCCGCGCAGCAGACCCTCGCCACCCTGCAGGGCCAGCGCACCGCGGCCGACCAGTCCGCCCGCGACGCCGCCGCGGCCGCCGCGGCTGCTGCCGCCGCCGCCGCTGCCGCCGCCGCGGCGGAGGAGGAGGACGACCCGGCGCCGGCCCCCTCCGGCGGCAGCGGGAACGGCTCCGGCGGCACCGGGGGCGGCTCCGGCGCGGGCGCGCCGTCGTCCTCCGCCGTCGAGACGGCGATCGCCGCCGCGTCGCGCTGGATCGGCACCCGCTACGCCTGGGGCGGCGGGTCGCTCACCGGCCCCAGCATGGGCTGGGGCGTGGACGCCGGCGTCGTCGGCTTCGACTGCTCGGGGCTGACGCGGTTCGCCTACCACCAGGCCGGCATCTCCATCGCCCGCAACAGCAGCGCCCAGTACACGAGCCTGCCCAAGGTGTCGCGCAGCCAGCTGCAGCGCGGTGACCTGGTCTTCTGGGCCACCAACACCAGCAACCCGGCGACCATCCACCACGTCGCGATCTACCTGGGCGGCAACCAGATCCTGGAGGCCCCCGAGAGCGGCAAGACCGTCCGCATCACCTCGATGCGCTGGTCGGGCTTCATCGGCGGGGCGCGCCCCAGCGCCTGACCCGCCAGCCGGCGGGAGCGGGGCGTCTGGCGCCCGGCCGGTTCTCCCCTCATGCTGCGGAGGGGGTGGTCATGGGGGCGCACTCGCGGCGGCCGGCCCACCGGGGCGGTGGGCTGCTGCTCGGACTCCTGGTGGTGGTCGCCCTGTTCGTGGGCATCCGCGCCGACTCGCTCGGCGAGCCGTGCACCGGCCCGTGCGGCACGGGGGAGAGCGCCGACGTCACCGCCCTGCCGACCCCGCCGTCCCGGCCGCCGGCGCAGCCCGAGCCCGCGCCGGACGCCGGGCCCTCGCCCTACGCCGGGGTCGGGACGTGGCTGTCCCGCTACCGGTTCACCCGCGAGTTCGGCGGGACGGCGCCACCGGTCACCCCGGCCGACGTCGACGCGATGGCCGGCGCGGGCGTGCAGACGCTCTACCTCCAGCCGGCCGCCGACGACCCGCGCTTCCCCGGCCTGCTGAGCACCGACCTGCTCGGCCAGTTCCTCGCCCGGGCGCACGAGCGCGGCATGCAGGTCGTCGCCTGGTACCTGCCGCGCTTCACCGACGTGGCCGGCGACCTGCGGCGGCTGCAGGAGATCGCCGGCTTCTCCGCCGACGGGCACACGTTCGACGCGGTCGCGGTCGACATCGAGTTCACCGAGGGGACCGGGCTCGCCGCGCGCAACGCGGCGCTGGTCGACCTGTCCCAGCAGCTGCGCGCCCTGCTGCCCGACGCCGAGCTGGGCGCGATCGTGCTGCCGCCGGTGGTCACCGACGTGCTCAACACCGCCTACTGGCCGCAGTTCCCCTGGCAGGAGCTGCGCGACCTCTACGACGTGTGGCTGCCCATGGCGTACTGGTCGAACCGGTCGGAGGAGGGGTTCACCGATCCGCACTGGTACGTCACCGAGAACATCACCCGGGTGCGCGAGCACCTCGGCGAGCCCTGCGCGGTGGTCTCGGTGGTCGGCGGCTACGACGTCCAGGAGACCGCCGAGGACTACGCCGCGATGGTGCGGGCCGCGGCGGAGCAGGGCGCCGTCGGCGTCTCGATCTACGACTGGCCGACGACGCCCCCGTCCGCGTGGCCCGCCGTCAGCGGCTACGCCGCGGCGGGCTGCTGACCGCTCACCCCGCCGACAGCACCTCGCGGAGCCGCACCGCGAACGCCTCCGGGTCGCCCTGCTGGCCGAACTCGCCGCCGAGGAAGCCGCCGTGCCCGCCGGGGAAGACCACGGCCGCCTGCCCCAGCGCCTCGGCGAGCGCGACCGACGTCCGCCCGGTGAGCAGGCCGTCGGACTCGGCGCCGACCGCGACGACGATCCGGGTCGGCGCCGCGCGCAGCGCCGCCAGGTCGGGGCGGTAGGCGGTGATGGCGTTGGAGATGCCGGACAGCAGCGGGTCCTGCCGCGAGCCGTCGTCGTCGACCGGCAGGCCGAAGGCCGCGGGGTCGGGCGCGGACCCGGCGGCGTAGTCGTCGGTGAACTCGCCCCGCCACGAGGTCAGCGCGATGAACGCCGCCATGCCGGTGCCCCACCCCTTGTCGTGGTACGCCGCTTGCACGTCGCGCTCGGCGGCGAACGCCCGGTCGGCGTCGGGCAGCAGCGCGAGCAGCGGGGGCTCGTGCGCGACGAGCGTGCTCACGTCGCCGGGGTGCGCGGCGACCAGGGCCAGCGCGCTGACCGCGCCGCCGCTGCTGGCGAACAGCTCGACCGGTCCCGCGCCGAGCGCGGCGATGACCCGGTGGACGTCGTCGGCGTTCTGCTCGGGGGTGTGCTCGGGCCGGCCGTCGTGCCGGGTGCTGCGGCCCAGGCCGCGGGGGTCGTAGGTGACCACCGTGCGGTCGGGGAAGTGGGACGCCAGGCTGCCGAAGCCGGAGGCGTCCATCGGCGCGGCGATCAGCACCAGCGGCGGGCGGCCGTCGGCGGTCGGCAGCGGACCGCGGACGTCGTAGGCCAGGGTCGCCTCGGGGGTCTGGAGGGTGCTCGTCATGCACTGCAGACCCCCGGCTGACCAGGAACTCATCGCTCAAGCGACCTGCAACCGCCGCCCAAGCGCGCCGGCGCACGGTGACCGGCGTGAGCTCCCGATCGCCCGCCGCGCCGGCCCTCCTCGCCGTCGCGGCGCTGCTGTCCGCCTGCGCTCCGGCCGGTGCGGCCGCCGTCGCCGCCGTGGACGTGTCGTTCGAGCGGCTGACCTGGGCCGACGGCGTGGCCGTCGGCCCGGACGGCACGGTCGGCGTCCTGCTGCAGGGCCGCTACGACTCGGGCCTGGCGCAGGTGCGCGACGGCGCGGTGGCGCAGGAGACGTTCGTCGACGACACCGCCCACGCCGTGCAGGCGCTGCCGGACGGGTCGTTCCTCCTCGTCGCCGACGACGACAGCCAGTCCGACCTCCTCCTCGTCGTCGTCCCGCCCGCCGGCACCGCCGACGCGGACGACCCGTACGAGACCCGGCCGGTCGACCCCGACCCCGCCCTCGACGACGCGCAGCCGGTCACCACGGCGCTCTCGCCCGACGGCCGCACGCTCTACGTCGCGTTCACCGAGCGCGACCTCGACGTGGGCTCGCTGGCCCAGGTGCTTGCCGTCGACGTCGCGACGGGGCGGGTGGTCGCCACGCGCACCCTGGGCACGGCGACCGTCCGGCCGGTCGGTGTCGTGGCCTCCGGCGACGGCGGCACCGTGACCGTCGTCGTCGAGACGGCGGACCTCACCACCCAGGTGTGGCGGCTCGGCCCGGGCCTGGACGGCGCCGACGCCCCGACCGTCGAGGTGGACGGCTACCCGGTGACCCCGCCCGCCGTCGGGCCGGACGGCGAGCTGTACCTGCTCACCGACCCCGGCGCCGAGGGCGGACCGGTGCTGGTGCGGCTCGCGGCCGGCGCGCGCACCCCGGTGGCGATCGCCGACCTGGCCGACGGGCCGTACGACGAGCCGACGGCGCTGGCCGTCTCCGGCGACGGCGCCACCGTGCTGGTGGCCGCCCGCACCGGCGCCGAGCGCGTGCCGACCTACGCGCTGGTCGACGTCGCCCGCGGTGAGGTCGCCGAGCCGCAAGCGCTCGGCGGGCGCGGCACCGCGCTCGCGGCGGGCGCCGACGGCGGGACGCTGTTCGTCGCCGGGGCCGCGGACGACGACGACGGCGAGCGGCGCGCCCAGCTGTGGAGCGTCCCGTGAGGCGGCTGCTCCTCCTCGCCGCCGTGCTCCTGACCGCCGCGTGCAGCGCCGAGGGGGAGCACGGTCTCCCCGGTGAGATCCGCTCGACCGACGTGACCGTCCCGTCCCAGCCGTGGGGCGGCGAGTGGATCACCTACGCCACCGGCATCGCCGTGCAGGACGACGGCACCTGGGTGGTCTTCGAGAACGGCCTGGACGAGACGGCCGTCGTCCGCGTGCGCGACGGGGAGGTGGTGTCGCGCAGCCAGCTGGTCGCCCACGGGCTGGCCGGCGTGGTGCGGGCGGACGGCTCGGTCGCGCTGGTGACCGCCGACCCCGACGGCACCGCGCTGCAGGTCGCCGTCGTGCCGCCGGGCGGGCACCCCGACGAGGTCGAGCCGGTGGCGACGCGGCCGGTCGACCCGCCGCTGCACCTCGAGGACGAGTACGCCGACGTGTCCGCCGTGCCGGCCCCCGACGGCCGGGACGTGATCGCGCTGCTCGACCCGGCCGACGGCGGACCGGTGCTGGTCCGGCTCGCCCCCGCGACCGGCGCGGTCGAGGACCGCCACGAGCTGGACGCGTTGCCGGCCTCCTGGGTGCTCAGCGAGGACGGCGACGAGCTGGTCCTGTTCCTCGCCGACGGCGGGACGACGCACGTGGTGCGGATGCCGGCCGACCTCTCCGGCGGGCCCGGCGAGCCGGTCGTGCTGCCGGGCGACGCGTGGATGGCCACGGTGGCGCCCGACGGCACGCTGTACTTCCTGCTGGACGCGGGCGGGGGGCCGGAGCTGCACTCCCTCGCGCCGGACGCGGCGGAGCCGGTGCGGCTGGCCCGGCTGCCGGAGTCGGACGAGGCGTACCCGCAGGGCGAGTACCGGGACCTCGCGGTCGACCCCGAGGCGGGGCTGGCGTTCCTCGTCGGCTCGGGCGGGGAGGACACCGACCGCCCGGAGCCGTTCCTGCTCGCGGTCGGCCTGGACGGCGGCGAGGTCGGCGAGCCGCAGGTGCTGGCGGGGGACGGCTCGGCGGCCGCGGCCACGGTCGTCGACGGTGCGCTGCTGGTCGTCGGCACCGGGGCGCGGGACGCCTACGAGGACGGGTACGACGCGCTGGTCTGGACCTACGCCTACCCCGGCTGAGGGGCCATGCTGACCGCGTGGCGAGCGACGACCCGACCGTCTACGAGTGGGCCGGTGGCCGGCCGGCCTTCCAGCGCTGGCTGGGCCGGTTCTACGACCTGGTCGAGGCCGACGACCTGCTGGCGCCGGTGTTCCACGGCCGGGTCAGCGAGCAGCACCGGCGCGACGTCGTCACCTGGTGGTGCGAGGTGATGGGCGGGCCGGCCGAGTACACCGCCTCGCTCGGCGGCTACGAGCACATGCTCGGCAAGCACCGCGGCCTGCACATCAGCGGCGAGCAGCGGCTGCGGTTCGTCACCCTGCTGTCCCGGGCGGCCGACGACGTCGCGCTGCCCGACGACCCCGAGTTCCGGGCGGCGATCATGGGCTACGCGGAGTGGGGCACCCGGCTGGCGGTGCACAACTCCGGCGACGCGACCGACGTCGTGGAGCACGCGCCGGTGCCGCGGTGGGGCTGGGGCGTCGCCCCGCCCTACCGTCCCTGACGGCGGGGGTGGGCTTTTCCCCACCGCGAAGAGGCTGGTCAGCGCCATGTCCCGGCGCCTCGCGCGTCCCTAGCGTCGTCCGCGGCGGTGCTCCTCCCGGCGCGCCGCGGACGAGAGGACGACGAGATGACCAACCCACCCGCCGCGCTGGAGCTCGCCGCCGTCACCCGGGTCTACGGCCGGCCGGGCACCGAGGTGCGGGCCCTGGACGGCGTCGACCTGGCCCTGGCGCGCGGCAGCTTCACCGCCGTCATGGGTCCCTCCGGCTCGGGCAAGTCGACGCTGCTCAACTGCGCGGCCGGGCTGGACCGGCCGACCGAGGGCACCGTCACCGTGCAGGGGCTGCCGCTGACCGGGCTCGGCGAGGACCAGCTGACCCGCTTCCGCCGGCGCAACCTCGGCTTCGTCTTCCAGGGCCTGAACCTGCTGCCGTACCTGACCGCGCAGCAGAACGTGGAGCTGCCGCTGCGGCTGGCCGGCCGGCGCGTCGACCGCCGCGACGTGCTCGAGGCGCTCGCCGCGGTCGGGCTCGAGGGCCGCGAGCGCCGGCTGCCGGCCGAGCTCTCCGGCGGCCAGCAGCAGCGGGTGGCGGTCGCCCGCGCCCTGGTCACCCAGCCCGCCGTGCTGTTCGCCGACGAGCCGACCGGCGCCCTCGACAGCGCCGCCGCCCGCGAGGTGCTGGCGCTGCTGCGCGGCGCCGCCGACCTGCGCGGCCAGACGATCGTCATGGTCACCCACGACCCGGTCGCGGCCGCCACCGCCGACGAGGTCGTCTTCCTCGCCGACGGCCGCGTCGTCGGCACGATGGCCCGGCCGACCCCCGACGCCGTCGCCGGGCAGCTGGCCCACCTCGGCGAGCTGGTGGCGGTGGCCCGGTGACCGGCCTGGCCTGGCGGTCGCTGCGCGCCCGCCGGACGACGTTCGTCGCGACCGCGCTGTCGGTGCTGCTGGGCACCGCCGTGCTGACCGCGTTCCTGACCCTGCTGGAGAGCGGCGTGCAGGACGGCGTGAGCGCGGTCGACCGGGAGACGCTGGTGACCATCGCCTCGGTGGTCGGCGGCTGGGGAACGGTCATCGTGCTGTTCTCGGTGGCCTCGATGCTCGCGCTCACCGTGCGGCGGCGGGCCGATGAGTTCGCGCTGCTGCGCACGATCGCCGCCACCCGCGGCCAGGTGCGCCGGATGGTGCTGGCCGAGTCGGTGACCATCGCCGTCGTCGCGGCCGCGGCCGGCGTCCTGCCCGGCTGGCTGCTCGGCCGGGTCGTGCTCGACCTCCTGCAGGAGGGCGGGCTCGTGGCCGACGACGTCGCGCACACCCTCGGCTGGCTCACCCTAACCTGCGCGCTCGGCGCGGTGCTGCTCGCCTGCGCCGTCGCCGGGGTGCTCGCCGCGCGGTCGGCCACCCGCGGCTCGGCGCAGGAGGCGCTCACCGCCGGCCGCGTGCGCCGCAACCGGCTCGGCGCCTGGCGGATCACCGCCGGCAGCGTCTTCCTCTCCGCCGGGATGACCTTCACGGTGCTGACGCTCACCGTCACGGGCAGCAGCAGCGACCCGTACGCCGCGATGCAGACCGCCGGGCCGGCGTCGATCTACTGGTCGGTCGGGCTGGCGCTGTTCGCCCCCCTGCTGCTGCAGGCGGTCGCCGCGCTGACCGCGCCGCTGGTCCGGCGGGCCCTGCCCGACGTCCCCGGCCACCTGGCGGTGCAGCACGCCCGGCGGCGGGCCCACGACCTGGCCGGCGTGCTGGTGCCGCTGCTGGTCTTCGTCGGCCCGGCCACCGGCACGCTGTACCTGATGCAGATCGAGAACAGCGTCTCGGCCGACAGCCTCACCGGCGACACGGTCGGGCTGATCAACTACCTCGTCGTCGGGATGATCGCCGTCTTCGCCGCGATCATGGTGGTCAACGGCACGGTGGCGGCGGTCGCCGACCGGCGGCGCGAGTTCACCCAGCAGCGGCTGGCCGGCGTCACCCGCGCCGAGCTGGTCACCACGGCCGGCGCGGAGACCGCCGTGCTGCTGGTCACCGCGCTGGTCTTCGGGGTGCTGGCGGCGCTGGGCACGGTGATCCCGTACAGCATCGCCAAGACCGACGGCTGGCTGCCGACCACGCCGTGGCTGCTCCTCGGCGTCGTCGTGGTCGCCGTCGTCGTCGCCCTCGGGACCGCGGTGGTGGCCACCCGCCGGGCGGTCGCGGGGCCGGTGCTGCGCCCCTCGCTGGGATGACCGAGCAGGCCGGGAGCGTCCCACCGCCCGCCGGGCGGTGGGACGCTCTGGCCGTGGACGCGGTCGCCTTCCCCGGTCTGCTGCCGGTGGACGGCGGCGCGTTCCGGCAGCGGCTGCGGCTGGCCGGCCTGGCGCTGGTGTCGCTGATCGGAGCGGTCGGCTCGCTGGTGCTCTTCGCCGTCACCACGATCGGGATCGCGACGACGCCGGCGGTGGTCGGCGGCGTGCTGCTGCTGGGGCTGGTGCCGCTGGTCGCCGCCGTCGCGGGGGTGCAGCGGCGAGCGGCGGGCTGGGTGCTGGGGCACCAGCTCACCGCGAGGTACGCGCCGGCGCCGCGCGACCCGGTGCGCCGGCTCGGTGCCTGGGCGCGGGACAGCACCCGCTGGCGCGACTACTCGTTCCTCGCCTACGACGGCACCGGCGGCCTGGCGATGTCGGCGGTGGTCGTGGGCCTCACGGTTCTGCCGTTCTGGTACCTGGCCGCGCCGTGGCTGCTCGGCGGCGCGTGGTGGTGGATGGTGCTGCTCGCCGGCCCGGCGGCCGGGCTGTGGTGGATCCTCACCCCGCTGCTGGTGCGGCCGCGGTTCCTGGCCGGCGCGCACGTGCTCGGCTGGTCGCCGGCCGCCGAGCTGGAGCGCGAGGTGGAGCGGGTGACGGCGTCGCGGGCGGCCACCGTCGACTCCGCCGCGGCCGAGCTGCGGCGCATCGAACGCGACCTGCACGACGGCGTGCAGGCGCGGATCGCCTCGCTCGGCATGAACCTGGGCCTGGCCGAGGTGCTGCTGCGCAGCGACCCCGACGCGGTCGAGGAGCTGCTGGCCGAGGCCCGGCTGGGCGCGACCACCGCGCTGGAGGACCTGCGCAGCGTGGTGCGCGGCATGCACCCGCCGGTGCTGGCCGACCGCGGGCTGGCCGGGGCGGTGGAGGCGCTGGCGCTGGACGTCGCCGTGCCGGTGACGGTGTCGTCGACGCTGGACGGCCGGGCGCCGGCGCCGGTGGAGAGCGCGGTGTACTTCGCCGTCGCCGAGGCGCTGGCGAACGTGGTCAAGCACAGCGGGGCGTCGCGGGCGTGGGTGTCGCTCGGCCACGAGGACGGCGTGCTGCGCGCGGTGGTCGGCGACGACGGCGGCGGGGGAGCGGACTCGTCGTCCGGGACCGGGCTGGCCGGGGTGGCCCGGCGGGTCGACGCCTTCGACGGCACGCTGACGGTGTCCAGCCCGCCCGGCGGGCCGACGACGGTGGGAGTGGAGGTGCCGTGCGCGCTGTCGTCGTCGAGGACAACGCCCTCCTCCGGGACGGCCTGACCCGCATCCTCGAGGCGCACGACATCTCCGTCGACGCGCTGCCCGACGCGCTCGGGCTGGCCGAGCGGCTGGACGGGGCCGACGTCGCGATCCTCGACGTGCGGCTGCCGCCGACGCACACCACCGAGGGGCTGGTGGCGGCGGTCGAGCTGCGCCGGTCCCGGCCGGCGTTCCCGGTGCTCGTGCTCAGCCAGTGGGTCGAGCAGCTGTACGCGCGCGAGCTGATGGCGTCGGGGGAGGGAGCCGTGGGCTACCTGCTCAAGGACCGGGTGAGCGACGTCCGCTCGTTCGTCGCGGCGGTGCACTCGGTGGCGGGCGGCGGGACGGTGCTCGACCCGCAGGTGGTCTCCGCCGTCCTGGCGGCGGCCGACCGGCGCCGGGCCACCGACGCGCTGACCCCGCGCGAGCGCGAGGTGCTGGAGCTGATGGCGCAGGGCCGGTCGAACGCCGGCATCGCGGCGGCCCTCGTGGTCACCGAGAAGGCCGTGGGCAAGCACATCAACAACATCTTCGCCAAGCTCGGCCTGGAGATGGCCGGCGACGACAACCGCCGCGTCCTCGCCGTCCTGCGGTGGCTGCAGGACCGCGGCTGACCGGGTCACGCTCCGTCGAGATGCGCTCGAGGAGCCGAACGTGGAGCGTGAGCCGCCCCTGAGAGGGTGTTGGGTAACTGATCGGCTACTGCTGCTCGTCGAGGTCTTCGGCGAGGCGGCGGGCGGCCTCGGTCTCGATGGGGCCGTGCGGCTCGATGTGCCGTCCGGTGAGCCGGGCGGCCATGAGCCGGATCATGGCGACCTTGATCATGGCCTCGGCGTGCTCGGTCTTGCGCTCGTAGTCGCGTGCCAACCGCCTGCTCCTCGTCAGCCACCCGAAGCTGCGCTCGACGACCCATCGGCGCGGCAGTACCTGGAAGCCTG
>NZ_JBJGYZ010000032.1:0-75741 GCF_054050275.1 Geodermatophilus sp. SYSU D00691 | reverse complement strand
CACAGCGTTACGGCGGCCATGGCGAGAGGGAAACGCCCGGTCTCATTCCGAACCCGGAAGCTAAGCCTCTCAGCGCCGATGGTACTGCCCCGGAGACGGGGTGGGAGAGTAGGACGCCGCCGGACATCCTTTCCCGAACGGGGCCCCAGCCACAGGCTGCGGGCCCCGTTCGCATGTCTCCGACACGTCACGGGTGCCTCATCGCGATGAAGCACCCGTGCGTCGTCGCGATGAAGTGCGCTCTCCTCCGGGAGGGAGCCGTCGACGATCGCGTCCTCCGGCTGCGTCGCGATCTGCCGGAAGATCGGCCCGCCGACCTCGTTCACGCGGGCGCCGCCCACGAGAAGAGCCCGGTGGCTCGTGGGTTCACCGCTCATGCGATGAACCGCAGAACCACCGGGCTCCGGTCCGCAAGATCCTCGCGGGTCAGCCGGCGGGCGTCTCCCCCGGCGGGTCCTGCGCCTGATCCGCCGGCACCTCGCCGGCGAGGATCAGGTACAGCGAGCGGCGGGCGTCGGCCAGCACCTTCGCCGCCGCGGCCAGCTGGGCGGGGTTGCCCACCCGGCCGAGCTGGTGGACCGCGCCCATCAGCTCGCCGACGCCGGTGCGCAGGTCGACGCGCTCGCCGTCGCCGGTGAACGCCGCGAACGGGTCGGCGCCGCCCAGGGTCCCGACGTGCTCGCGGCCGGCCTCGGTCAGCGCGACGAGCTTGCGCCCGCCGTCGGTGCTGACCCGGACCAGCCCCTCGTCCTCGAGCTGGGCGATGGTCGGGTAGACGGCGCCGGGCGAGAGCCGCCACGCGCCGGCGGTGCGGTCGGCGACCGCCTGCATGAGCTGGTAGCCGTGCATCGGCTCGTCGGCGAGCAGCAGCAGGATCGCCGTCCGGACGTCGCCGCGACCGGCACGACCGCGCCGTCCGCCGCGACGGGGACCGCCGGGGCCGAAGCCCGGCCCGAACTCCGGACCCGGGGGTCGCTCGAAGGGGCCGCCGCGGTGGTGACGGCGAGGACCGTCGCCGCGGCCGGGGTGGTCGTGCGGGGAGCGCCGGCGCGCGCCGGGTTCGGTACCGGGAGCGCCGAACGCGAGGGGGGAGCGGCCGGGCCGCATCCACGGGTTCGTGGGCCTCATGGCACACCTCCTGTCGTTGTGATGGCATCACGATATATCGTGTACTGTCACGTCGCAACGTTTCGTCGGCAACAGCGCCGTTACACGGCCCGGTTAGCGTCCGGCGCGTGCACCTGTCCCCCCACGAGCAGGAACGCCTGCTGCTCTCCTACGCCGCCGAGCTGGCCCGCCGGCGACGGGCCCGCGGGCTGAGACTCAACCTGCCGGAGGCCACCGCTCTGATCACCGACCACGTGCTCGAGGGCGCCCGGGACGGCGTGCTGGTCGCCGAGCTCATGCAGTCCGGTCGCACGGTGCTCACCCGGGACGACGTGATGGACGGGGTCCCCGAGCTGCTGGAGGAGGTGCAGGTGGAGGCGACCTTCCCCGACGGGACGAAGCTGGTCACTGTCCACCACCCCATACCGTGATCCCGGGGGAGGTGTTCCCGGCCGACGGGACGATCGAGACCCTGCCCGGTGCCCCGCGGGTCGAGCTCGAGGTGCACAACGCCGGCGACCGGCCCGTCCAGGTCGGCTCGCACTTCCACTTCGCGCAGACCAACGGCGCACTGGAGTTCGACCGGGCCGCCGCGCACGGTCACCGGCTGGACATCGCCGCCGGCACCGCCGTCCGCTTCGAGCCCGGCATCACCCGCACCGTGACGCTGGTGCCCCTGGCCGGTGCGCGAGTCGTCCCCGGCCTCACCGCGGACGGAGGGCTGGGCTGATGGTGCAGCTCTCCCGCGAGCGCTACGCGCAGCTGTACGGGCCGACGACGGGCGACCGCGTCCGGCTCGCCGACACCGACCTGCTGATCGAGGTCGAGGAGGACCGCTGCGGCGGCCCCGGCCGCGCCGGTGAGGAGGCGGTCTTCGGCGGCGGCAAGGTGATCCGCGAGTCGATGGGCCAGGGCCGGGCCACCCGCGCCGAGGGGGCACCGGACCTGGTCATCACCGGGGCCGTCGTCCTCGACCACTGGGGGATCGTCAAGGCCGACGTCGGCATCCGCGACGGGCGGATCGTCGCGCTGGGCAAGGCGGGCAACCCCGACACCATGGACGGCGTCCACCCCGACCTGGTGATCGGGCCGGGCACCGAGGTGCTGGCCGGCAACGGCAAGATCCTCACCGCCGGTGGCATCGACTGCCACGTGCACTTCATCTGCCCGCAGATCGTGCCGACGGCGCTCGGCTCGGGCGTGACGACGCTGATCGGCGGCGGCACCGGCCCGGCCGAGGGCTCCAAGGCCACCACGATCACCCCGGGCGACTGGTACCTCGCCCGGATGCTCGAGGCGATGGACCCCTGGCCGGTCAACGTCGCGCTGCTCGGCAAGGGCAACACGGTCTCGCTCGACTCGCTCGAGGAGCAGCTCAGGGCCGGGGCCTCCGGGTTCAAGCTGCACGAGGACTGGGGCTCCACCCCGGCGGCGGTCGACGCGGCGCTCACCGTGGCCGGGCGGCACGGCGTCCCGGTGGCGCTGCACTCCGACACCCTCAACGAGGCCGGCTTCGTCGAGGACACCCTCGCCGCGATCGCCGGCCGGTCGATCCACGCGTACCACACCGAGGGGGCCGGGGGCGGGCACGCGCCGGACATCATCACCGTCGCCGGGCACCCGAACGTGCTGCCGTCGAGCACGAACCCGACCCGGCCGCACACGGTGAACACCCTCGACGAGCACCTCGACATGCTCATGGTCTGCCACCACCTGGACTCCTCCGTGCCGGAGGACCTGGCCTTCGCCGAGAGCCGGATCCGGCCGACGACGATCGCCGCCGAGGACCTGCTGCACGACCTCGGCGCGATCTCGATGATCGGTTCGGACGCGCAGGCCATGGGGCGGGTCGGCGAGGTGGTGCTGCGCACCTGGCAGACCGCGCACGTGATGAAGCGCAGGCGCGGGTCGCTCGCCGGGGACGGCGCCGCGGACAACCTGCGCGCCCGCCGGTACGTCGCCAAGTACACGATCTGCCCCGCCGTGGCGCACGGCATCGACGGCGAGGTCGGCTCCGTCGAGCCGGGCAAGCTGGCCGACCTGGTGCTGTGGGACCCGAAGCTGTTCGGCGTCCGACCGCACGCCGTGCTCAAGGGCGGGATGATCGCCTGGGCGCAGATGGGCGACGCCAACGCGTCGATCCCCACCCCGCAGCCACAGCTGCCGCGACCGATGTTCGGCGCGTACGGCCGCGTCCCGGCCCGGACGTCGCTGCACTTCGTGGCGCCCGCGTCCCTCGACGCCGGGCTGGCCGACCGGCTCGCCGTCGACCGGCGGCTGGCCGCGGTCACCGACACCACGCGGCTGACCAAGGCGGACATGCCGGAGAACACCGCGCTGCCCGACATCCGCGTCGACCCGGACACCTTCACGGTGACCGTGGACGGCGAGGTGTGGGAGCCCGAGCCGGTGCGCGAGCTGCCGATGGCGCAGCGGTACTTCCTGTTCTGATGACGGCTGCGCTCCTCACGCTCGCCGACTCGCGGCTGCCGGCCGGCGGGCACACGCACTCCGGCGGCGTCGAGCAGGCGATCGCCGCCGGGGTGGTGACCGACCCGGCGACGCTGACCGCGTTCCTGCGCCGGCGGCTGCACACCGCCGGGGCGGTGGCGGCGGGGCTCGCCGCCGCGGCCTGCGAGGCGGACGGTCCGGGGCTGGCCCGGCTGGACGCCGAGGCCGATGCCCGCACGCCGGCGCCGGCGCTGCGGGCCGCCTCGCGGGCCCAGGGGCGCGGGCTGGTCCGGGTGGGCCGGCGCGCCTGGCCGTCGCCGTACTGGGACGACCTGCCCGACCGGCCGCACCACCCGCTCGCCCTGGGCGTCGCCGCCCGGGCCGGCGGGCTCACCCCGCGCGACGCCGCCGCGGCGGCCGCCTACCTGTCGGTGAGCGGCCCGGCGACCGCTGCCCAGCGGCTGCTGGCCATGGACCCGCTCGCCGTCGCCGCGCTCACCGCCCGGCTGGCCGCCGAGATCGACGAGGTCGCCGCGGTGGACGGGCTCCCCGCCGCGGCCGACCCCCTGCTCGACCTCCTCGCGGAGGTCCACCACACACGAAGGGACCGCTACTTCGCCTCATGAGCGTCACTAGGAGTGCACATGCCGCCTGACCACAACCTCGACGACTACGTCGACCCACCGCGCGCGCACCGCCACGGTCCGCTGCGCGTGGGGCTCGGCGGCCCGGTCGGCTCGGGCAAGACCGCGCTCGCGGCGGCGCTGTGCCGCACGCTGGGGCCGGAGTTCGACCTCGCCGTCGTCACCAACGACATCTACACGACCGAGGACGCCGACTTCCTGCGCCGCCACGCCGTCCTGCCCGACGACCGGATCGAGGCGGTGCAGACCGGCTGCTGCCCGCACACGGCCATCCGCGACGACATCACCGCCAACCTCGACGCCGTCGAGCTGCTCGAGGCGCGGCATCCGGGACTGGAGCTGGTGCTGGTCGAGTCCGGCGGCGACAACCTGACCGCGAGCTTCAGCTACGGCCTGGTCGACGTGCAGATCTTCGTGATCGACGTCGCCGGCGGGGACAAGGTGCCGCGCAAGGGCGGGCCGGGGGTCACCGCCAGCGACCTGCTCGTGGTCAACAAGACCGACCTCGCCGCGCTCGTGGGCGCCGACCTCGACGTCATGCGCCGCGACTCGGCGGTCGTGCGGCAGGACAAGCCGACGCTGCTGATCAGCCTGCGCGAGGACCCGTCGGCGGCCGAGGTCGCCGCGTGGGTGCGCGAGCAGGTGCGGGCGCGCGTGCCCGCGTGAACACCGCCGTCGAGGTCGTGGCGACGGCGGTCGGCGGGCGGACGGTGCTGTCGGTGGTCCGGTCGAGCGGGCAGCTCGCCGTCCGCCGCACCGGCCCGGCGACGGTGCACCTGGTCGCCACCGCGTTCGGCCCGCTGGGCGGGGACGACGCCAGGATCCGGCTGGTCGTCGAGGACGGCGCCACGCTGGCCGTGCGCACCGTGGCGGCGGCCGTGGCGCTGCCGGCCCGCGGGGGCGGGGCGCCGTCGTCCCAGCGGGTGCACGCGACCGTGGCCGGCGCGCTCGACCTGCGGCCGGAGCCGACCGTCGTCGCCACCCGGGCGCACCACCTCGCCGAGCTGACCGCCGAGCTGGGCACCGGCGCCGTCGTCACCGCCACCGAGCAGGTGCTGCTCGGCCGCACGCGGGAGGAGCCGGGGCGCTGGACGGGCACCACGCGCATCGAGCGCGACGGCGTCCCGGTGCTGCACACGACCGTCGACCTGGGGCCGGGCAGCGCGGCCTGGTTGCCGCCGGTGGCCCCGCGGGCGTATGCCTCCACCGTGCACCTGGGGACCGCGGCCGATGTCGCCACCGGGGAGGACGTCGTCCGCCTGCCGCTGCCCGGCGGCTGGGTGACGACGGCGTGGGGCGAGGAGCTGCACCGGGTCGCGGCGGCGGTCGCGTGACGCTCGCCGTCCGCGCCCGGCGGGTGGTGCTGCCCGACGGCGAGCGCGCCGCCACGGTGCACACCCGGGACGGGCGGATCACCGCCGTCACCGGCTACGACGACGCGCCCCCGGACGTGGTCACCCTCGCCGACGACGAGGTGCTGCTGCCCGGCCTGGTCGACAGCCACGTGCACGTCAACGAGCCCGGCCGCACCGAGTGGGAGGGCTTCGAGAGCGCCACCCGGGCCGCGGCGGCCGGCGGCGTCACCACGATCGTCGACATGCCCCTCAACTCGATCCCGCCGACGGTGGACGTGAAGGCGCTGCAGGTGAAGCGACAGGCGGCGGAGGGGAAGGTGGCCGTCGACGTCGCCTTCTGGGGCGGCGCGGTGCCCGGCAACGCCGGCCAGCTCCCGCGGCTGCTCGCGGCCGGCGCGGTCGGGGTGAAGTGCTTCCTGCTCGACTCGGGGGTGCCGGAGTTCCCGCCGCTGGACGACGCCGGCCTGCGCACGGCCCTCAGCGCGCTGGCCGAGGTCGACGGGCTGCTCATCGCGCACTGCGAGGACGAGGAGGTCATCGCGCACGCGCCGGAGCCGGCGGGGACCAGCTACGGCGCGTTCCTCGCCTCCCGGCCGGGCACGGCGGAGGAGACGGCGATCGGCCGGCTGGTCGCGGCAGCCCGGGACACCGGCGCGCGGGTGCACGTCGTCCACCTGGCCGACGCCGACGCGCTGCCGCTGCTGCGGGCGGCCCGGGCCGAGGGCGTGCGGATCACGGTCGAGACCTGCCCGCACTACCTCACCTTCGCCGCGGAGGAGGTGCCCGACGGCGCGACGTCGTTCAAGTGCTGCCCCCCGATCCGCGAGGCCGCCCACCGCGAGGCGCTGTGGGTGGCGCTCGCCGACGGCGACATCGACCTGGTGGTCAGCGACCACTCGCCGTGCACGCCCGAGCTCAAGCGGCTCGACGTCGGCGACTTCGGGCTGGCGTGGGGCGGCATCGCGTCCCTGCAGGTGGCGCTGCCGGCGGTGTGGACCGGCGCCCGCGCGCGCGGCCTGACGCTCTCGCACCTCGTGCGGTGGATGGCGACCGCGCCGGCGCGGCTGGCCGGGCTGCCGGGCAAGGGGGAGATCGCGGTCGGCCGGGACGCCGACCTGGTGGCGTTCGCGCCCGACGAGCAGTGGACCGTCGCCGAGCTGTTGCACCGCAACCCGGTGACGCCCTACGCCGGGCGGCGGCTCACCGGGCGGGTGCGCCGCACCTGGCTGCGCGGCGTGCCCGCCGACGGGGCGCCGCGCGGCCGGCTGCTGAGCCGCGCGACGTGAGGCCGGCCCCGCTGCCGGGTCCCGCTCTCCGCCGCCCGTGCGAGAGTGACCCGCGATGAGCGACTTCCTCCGGCTCCCCGACCTCGCGGCGCGCTCCCTGGGCGGTGCCGTCGTCGCGGCCAACGACGAGTTCTTCGCGGCCAAGGAGAACCTCGTGCTCGACGCGCCCGCAGTCGCGCGGACCGAGTTCGGGCACAAGGGCAAGGAGTACGACGGCTGGGAGACCCGGCGCCGTCGCTCACCCGGGCACGACTGGGCGCTGGTGCGGCTGGGGACGCCGGGGATCGTCGCCGGGGTCGTGGTCGACACGGCCTTCTTCACCGGCAACTACCCGCCCCGGGCGGCGGTCGACGGCGCGGCGATCGAGGGATACCCGACCGTCGCCGAGCTGGAGAAGGCCGACTGGCAGCCGCTGCTCCCGCTGTCCGACCTGGCCGGCGACACCGCCAACGCCTTCCCCGTCGACTCCGACCGGCGGGTGACGCACGTCCGGCTGGTCATCCACCCCGACGGCGGGGTGGCCCGGCTGCGGGTGCACGGCACCGCGGTCCCCGACCCGCGGCTGCTCGACGCCGGACCGGTCGACCTCGCGGCGCTCGAGAACGGCGGCCGGGTCACCGGGGTGAGCGACGAGTTCTACGGCCGGCCGGCGCAGCTGATCGCCCCCGGCCTGGCCCGCTCGATGGGCGAGGGCTGGGAGACCCGGCGCCGGCGCGGCGACGGCAACGACTGGGTGGAGGTGACGCTGGCCTGCGAGGGCGTCGTCACCCTGGCCGAGCTGGACACGACCTGGTTCAAGGGCAACGCGCCCGGCACCGCCGCGCTCACCGGCCTGACCGACGGCAGCGAGGTGCCGCTGCTGCCGCGCACCCGGCTGCAGCCCGACACCCGGCACCGCTTCGTCCTCGACGGCGTCGCCGGCGTGCGGCGGGTGCGGCTCGACGTCTTCCCCGACGGCGGCATGGCCCGGCTGCGGCTGTGGGGCCGGCCGACGCCCGCCGGGCGCGCCGAGCTCGGCAGACGCTGGTTCGAGGCGCTGCCCGACGTGCAGGCGCTGGAGGTGCTCGGGGCGATCGGCGTCCCGCCGGCCGACGCCGGGCGGCTGGTGGGCGCGCGCCCGCTGTCGGGGCCCGTGCCCGACGCGGTGGCCCGGTTGCTGGAGGGTCCGGCAAGCTGAGGTGGTGCGTCGTCGCGTCGCCGTCCTCCTGCCCGGCCTCGTCGTCCTGGCCGGGTGCGGTGCCGGCTCCGTCGCGGCCGACGACGTCGCCGCCGCGGTGGCCGAGCAGGTGGAGGGCCAGGCCGGGGCCCGTCCCGACGTCGACTGCCCCGAGGACCTCCCGGCCGAGGTGGGCGCGACCGCCCGCTGCACGCTGACCCTCGAGGGGGTGGAGGGCGAGTACGGGGTGACCGCGACGGTCACGAGGGTGGAGGACGACCAGGCGTTCTTCGACATCCAGGTGGACCACGAGCCGCTGCCCGGCTGAGCCGGGCACCCCACCGTCCCACCCGCCTTGGCACGATGCGCGGGTGGAGAAGCCCGCTGACCTGCTGGTCACCGACGCCGAGCTCGTCGCCACCGTCGACGGCACCCGCCGCGAGATCCCCGGCGGGTGGGTGGCGGTCACCGACGGGCTGGTGAGCGGCGTCGGGTCGCCGGCCGACCCGGCGCCGGCCGCCGTCCGCACGATCGACGCGCGGGGCTGCCTGGTGACGCCGGGGCTGGTGAACACCCACCACCACCTGTACCAGAACCTGACCCGCGCGTTCGCGCCCGCGCTGACCGGCGGGCTGTTCGAGTGGCTGGTCACGCTGTACCCGCTGTGGGCGCGGCTGGACGAGGAGGCCGCCTACGTCAGCGCCTACGTCGGGCTGACCGAGCTCGCGCTGGGTGGCTGCACCACCTCGACCGACCACCTCTACGTGCACCCCCGCGGCGCCGGTGACCTCATCGCGGCCGAGGTGACCGCGGCGCGCGACCTCGGCATGCGGTTCCACCCCACCCGCGGCTCGATGTCGCTGTCGGTCAAGGACGGCGGGCTGCCGCCGGACTCCGTCGTCCAGGACGACGAGGAGATCCTGGCGGAGTCGCAGCGGCTGGTGGAGGCGCACCACGACCGCGCGTGGGGCGCGATGACCCGGATCGCGCTGGCGCCGTGCTCGCCGTTCAGCGTCTCGACCTCGCTCATGGCGCGGACGGCGGAGCTGGCCGAGGCCCTGGACGTGCGGCTGCACACGCACCTGTGCGAGACGCAGGACGAGGAGGCGTTCTGCCTCGAGCGGTTCGGCCGCCGGCCGGTGGACTACCTGGCCGACGTCGGCTGGATGACCGACCGGGTGTGGCTCGCCCACGACGTGTGGCCCTCGGCGGACGAGGTCTCCCGCCTCGGCGCGGCCGGGGTCGGGACGGCGCACTGCCCGTCGTCGAACATGATCCTGGGCAGCGGCCTGGCGCCGGTCGGGGAGCTGCGGGCCGCGGGGGCGCCGGTGGGTCTGGGCGTCGACGGCTCGGCGTCGGCGGACTCCGCGTCGCTGTGGCTGGAGGCCCGGACGGCGATGCTGCAGGGCAAGCTGCGCCACGGCGCGGCCGCGATGTCGGCGCGCGACGCGCTGGAGATGGCCACCGTGGGCGGCGCCGCGGTGCTGGGGCGGGCGGGGGAGATCGGCGAGCTGTCGGTCGGGGCGTGCGGCGACCTCGTGGTCTGGCCGCTGACCGGGCCGGCGTTCGCCGGGGCGCTGTCCGACCCCGTGGAGGCGTGGCTGCGCTGCGGGCCGGTGGCGGCGCGGCACACCGTCGTCGCCGGGCGGCCGGTGGTCGAGGACGGCGTCCCCGTGCACCCGGCGCTGGACGAGCAGCTCGCCGTCCACCGCCGGGTGGCCGCCGCCATGCAGTTCGCTCGCTAGGTGCTTCATCGCGATCAAGCACCGGTGCTTGATCGCGATGAAGCACTCTCAGAGGGCGGCGGCGAGGGCCTCGAGGTCGTCGAGCGAGGCGTCGAGGTGCGGGGAGACGCGCAGCACCGGCCCGGTCATCTCGCCCGGCGCCCGCTCCGGCGAGATCGCGGTGACGACGATGCCGTGCTCGGACAGCAGCCGCGTGCGGGTAGCGACGACGTCGACGCCGTCCGGCGGGCGCAGCGTGGTGATCGCGGTCGGCTCGTCCAGCGGCTCCACCACCGCCCAGCCGGCGACGCCGTCGAGCAGCTCGCGAGTGGCCCGGCCCAGCCCCGCCAGCCGCTCGCGCACGCGGTCGGGGCCGGCGGCCAGGTGGTCACCGGTCGCCACGACCAGGCCCACCCGCCCGGCGACGTGCGCCTCCCGGGACTCGTGCATCGCCATCGGCCCCAGCCCCTCCACGGGCAGCAGCGGCGTCAGCTCGGCGGCCAGCGAGGGCCGCACGCACAGCACGCCGACCCCGCGCGGGCCGGCCAGCCACTTGCGCGAGGGGAAGTAGACCGCGTCGGCGCCGACGTCGACGTCGGCGTGCCCCATGGACTGCGCGGCATCGATGACGAGGCGCACGCCGGCCTCCCGGCAGAGGAACGCCGCCTCCGTCGCGGGCTGGAGCAGGCCCCGGTGGCTGCCGATGTGCGTCAGGTGCACGAACCGCGGCGGGTCGTCGTCGAGCAGCCGCTCGAACGCGTCGAGGTCCAGCCGGCCCCGGCCGTCGACCGGCAGCGGCTCCGGGTCGAGACCGAACGCGCCGAGCTGGGCGATGTTGGGCGCGTACTCCCCCGGCAGGCAGGCGACGCGCGAGCCGGCCGGCAGCCGCCACCCCTGCAGCAGCGCGGTGAGCGCCGCCGAGGCCGACTCGACGAAGGCGACGTCGGCGGCGGCCATGCCGGCCAGGCCGCCGAGCACCGACCGCCCCTGCTGCAGCAGGTCCCCGGCCGCGGCCTCGGCCACGTAGGCGCCCAGCTCGGCCTCGTGCCGCGCGTGGTGCGCCGCGGCGTCCAGCGCCCGCGTGCTCTGCCGGCTGGACGCCGCGCTGTCCAGGTGCCGGCCGGCGGGCCGGGGGCGGACGGCGCGCCAGGACGCGCCGAGGTCCTCGTGCGGCAGGTGCTCCACGAGGGGAACGCTATGCGGTCAGCTCTCCAGCACGCCCCGCGCCACCGAGACGCCCGAGTGGGTCGGGTCGCCGTCGAGCGGCTCGACCGAGACGTCGACGATCGGGTACTCGGCGAGGTCGACACCGGCCGGCACGGGCAGGTCCGTCGTCCCGGCCCGGACGACGCCGAGGGAGTACATGCCCTCCACCCGCTCGTCGATGAGCCACACCTCGTAGTAGCCGTCGTCCGGCGCCGCGGCGTCGAGCCGCACCTCCAGCACCCGCTCGCCGTCCCGGACCACCACCTCGGCGGTGCCCGAGGCGGACGCGTCGTCCAGCGGGTCGAGGGCCGCGGCGGCCACCAACGTGGCGTCGTCCCGGGTGGCGACGACGACGGCGGTGCCGCCCGCGACCGCGACGACGGCCGCCGCGGCGGCGGCGACCAGCAGGGGCCGGCGTCGCCGCCGGAGGGGGACGACGGGGGCGACCGGCGGCGGCGGCTCGGGCGCGGGGATCAGCGGCGAGGCCACGACCTCGGGACGCGGCCGGGCCGAGACGCCGGTCTGCGCGGCGATCCCCTCCCAGACCGACGGCGGCGGCGGGACCGGCGCGGCGGGCGCGGCCAGCTGCGGCACCGCGAGGGCGTCGACGCTGCGGCGCAGCGCGGCCACCTCGCGCGCGCACGCCGCGCACGCGGCGAGGTGCTGGGCGTCGGGGGCGGGCAGCGGCTCGCGGAGGGCGGCGAGCGCGAGCTGCTCAGGCGTGCAGTGCGGCACCGTCCACCTCCAACCGTGTCCTCAGGCGTTCGAGCGTGCGCCGGATGTGGGATTTCACCGTGCCCAGCGGGATCCCGGTGCGGGCGGCGATCTGGGCGTGGGTGAGGTCCTCGAAGAACGCCAGCTCGATGATGCCGCGTTGCGGCTGGCCGATCTGCTCCAGCTCGCCGAGCAGCAGCACCCGGTCGGCGACCGCGGTGTCGACGGCGCCGGGCGCGGCGGCGGGCGCCGCCTCGTGGGCGACGGCCTCCGCGGTCCGGCGCTGCCGGTCCAGCCGCTCCCAGGTGTCGGCGATCTTGTGCCGGCAGATGCCGACCAGCCAGGCGGGGAGCGGGCCGCGGTCGGCGCGGTAGCCGGCCCGGCCGGTCCAGGCCGAGACGAAGGTCTGCTGGGTGACGTCCTCGGCGTCGGGACCGGGGCCGAAGGCGCGCACCGCCATGCCGTGCACCTGGCCGGCCCAGCGTTCGTAGGCCCACGCCAGCGCCTGCTCGTCGCCCGCGGCGAAGCGACGGGCCACCTCGGCGTCGTCCGGCTCCACGTGCTCGAGGGTCCGCGGCGGGACCTCGGTCGTCACGGGTCGTACGCTACCGAATCGCGGGCGAGGCAGCGCGAGATCGGTCATGCCACCGGCTCCGCGACGACGACCACGTTGTCCCGGTAGCTGCGCGACCCGGGGTCGAACGGCCCGCCGCAGGTGACGAGCACCAGCCGGGGCGCGCCGTCGCGGGCGAACAGCTCGGCCAGCGGCAGCTGCTGCTTGGAGATCAGCTCCCGCGAGACCACCCGCCAGCGCGTCGTCGTCCCCGCCGCGTCGGTGACCACCACCTCGGTGCCGGGGGCCGCCTCGCGCAGCGGGGCGAGCGCGCCCAGCCCCTGCTCGGCGTCGTCGACGTGC
The DNA here is from genome assembly GCF_054050275.1 of Geodermatophilus sp. SYSU D00691. NCBI lineage: Bacteria > Bacillati > Actinomycetota > Actinomycetes > Geodermatophilales > Geodermatophilaceae > Geodermatophilus > Geodermatophilus sp. SYSU D00691. The sequence continues at coordinate 63,182 of NZ_JBJGYZ010000032.1, read as the reverse complement.
CCGGCCAGGACGGCGTTGCCCGCGCCGCCGGGCGCGGGCCCGAACCGGTACCAGCCGGCCCGGGCGACGTCGTCGGGGATCTGCATCTGCCCGTCGGGTGCGACGCCGACCGGCTCCACCGGGGCGTCGATCCCGAGCGAGGGCACGGTGAGCCGCACCGGCGCCGGGACGGCGCTGTCCCGGGCCGGTGCGGCGTCCCGGACGGTCACGGGAGGCAGGGTGACCGCCGGGGCCGCCGGCGCCCCCGGCACGGGGGACTCGGAGGGCGCCGGCGGGGTCCGGAGCGCCTCGGCGACCGGTGCGCCCGCCGCCGCGTCCGGCCGGGTCAGCGCCCAGGCGGCCGGGATGCCGACGGCCAGGACGGTGCCGAGCACGGCGACGACGGCGGCGGGTCGCACCGGTCGTCCTCAGACGCGGCCGGCGAGGAGCCGGCGGCCGGCGAGGGCGGCGGCGACCAGACCGGCCAGCGCGACCCCGGTCAGGGGCAGCGGCAGGTCGTCGTCGACCAGACCGGCGCTGCCGCCCGGGACGCCGGACGGCGCGGAGTGCCCGCCGGTCAGCGTCTGGACGGCCAGCTCGTAACCGGCCTCCTGCGAGCCCCACGCGTAGACGACGGTGGTGGCGCCCTCGGCCAGCGAGAGGTCCGCCGGGCCGATCGCCACCGTGTCGGTGCCGGCCAGGACGACGTCGGCGCTCACGGTGCCGGCCGGCACGGTCAGCGACTGCTCGTTCGGGTTGGTCAGCCCCTGGATCACCGGGGTCCCGCCGGCGCGCACGTCGACGGCCGGCGCGGCCGCGGTGTGCCGCACGACCACCCGCGCCTGCCCGGCCGGGACGGCGGAGGTGTCGTTGACGAACGGCGTCAGCCGCGGGGTGCCGTCCTCGCCGAGGTGGGCCACCACGGTGGCGTTGGCGCCGGCCGGGACCTCGACGCCGTCGGCGCTGATCGCCGGCTGCGTGGTCGCCGGGTCGGAGCCCGCCGGGTAGATGTCCAGGTCGTACGTGCCGGCCGGGAGCTCGAGCGGGTCGGTGAGCGTGCCGGGCTGGAAGTCGGGGATGAGCTCCTGGCCGTTGGCGTAGACGTCCACCGGGGTGTCGGGGACGGCGTGGAGGACGGAGACGGTGGCGGTGTCAGCCGCTGCCGCCGGCGGGGCGCCGAGCACGAGCAGCGCGCCGGCAGCACCGGCGGCGAGCGCGACCGTGCGGGTCCGGGTCACGGGGGTTCCTTCCGGGTCGGAGGGGGTCTGTCACCCGCTCCTTCCGGCGGCCCCCCGCACCTGGATGCGGTTGAGCGCGGAACTTCCCCGGGTCAGGCCGGGACGGACAGGCTGAGGCCGAAGTCGCCGACCGGGTCGGTCCACCAGTGCGTCACGGTCAGCCCGGCCGCGGCCAGCTCGCGCTCGACGCCCTCCCGGCGGAACTTCGCCGAGATCTCGGTGCGCAGCTCCTCCCCGGCGGCGAACGGCACCTCCAGGTCCAGCTCGGCCACGGTGACCACCTGGTCGCGGGTCGAGCGCAGCCGCATCTCGATCCACTCCCGCTCGGCGTCCCAGAGCGCCACGTGGGTGAAGGCGTCGGGGTCGAAGTCGGCCTTGAGCTCGCGGTCGAGGACGGCGAGCACGTTGCGGTTGAACTCCGCCGTCACGCCGGCCGCGTCCTCGTAGGCGCGGACCAGCCGGCCGGCGTCCTTGACCAGGTCGGTGCCGAGCAGGAAGGCGTCGCCGGGGTGCAGCGTGCTCGCGAGCTCGGCGAGGAAGGCGCGGCGCTCGGCCGGTTCGAGGTTGCCGATGGTGGAGCCGAGGAAGGCCACCAGCCGGCGGCCGGAGCGCGGCAGCTCGCCCAGGTGCCGGGTGAAGTCGCCGACGACGCCCTCGAGCTCCAGGCCGGGGTACTCCTGCGCCAGCGCCGCGCCGGCCGCCTGCAGCACCGAGGGGTCGACGTCGAAGGGCACGAACCGGCGCAGCGTCCCCGCCTCGCGCAGCGCGGTGAGCAGCAGCCGGGTCTTCTCCGACGTGCCGCTGCCCAGCTCGACCAGCACGTCGGCGCCGGACGCCGTGGCGATCTCACCGGCCCGCGCCTCGAGGATCGCCCGCTCGGCGCGGGTGGGGTAGTACTCGGGCAGCCGCGTGATCGCATCGAACAGCTCGCTGCCCCGCTCGTCGTAGAACCAGCGCGGGGGCAGGGTCTTCGGCGTCGCGGTCAGCCCGGCGAGGGCGTCGCCGCGCAGCGCGGCGGCCGCGTCGTCGGGGTCGAGGTGGTAGGTCAGCTGCACGCGATCTCCTCCGTCGAGACGCCGTCGGGGGTCACCACGACCAGGTGCCGGTCGGGGACGTCGGTCCAGCCGGGGTCGTCGTCCCAGGGCTCGCTGGCCAGCGCGACGCCGTCGTCGGTGGTCAGGACCGACAGGGTGTCGCCCCAGGTCGTGGCGAGCAGCCGGCCGCCGTCGGTGGCCAGCAGGTTGAGCCGGGCGGCCGGGTCGGCCGCGGCGACCTCGGCGACGGTCGCGGCCAGCCGGTCGACGCCGCGCTCGAACACCAGCGCGGCCAGCAGCGCGCTGTCGACCGTCGACTCGGCCGTGCGGGCCGGCGGCAGCACCGCCCGGTCGACCCGCCCGTTGTGCGAGAGCAGCCAGCGGCCGTCGGTGAACGGCGCGGCCGCCGACTCCTCGATCGGCATGCCGACCGTCGCGGAGCGGACCGCCGCCAGCACGCAGCCGCTCGCGACCACCGGGGCCACCGAGGCGAACGAGGCGTCGCCCCACAGCGGCCGGGCCGAGCGCCAGCGGGCGGGCTCGGTGCGGCCGGGCACGTAGAACCCGACCCCCCAGCCGTCGGCGTTGACCGTGCCGTAGCGCTGCCGCCGCGGCGCGTAGGACTGCACGAGCAGCGACGACGGCGGCTCGAGGAGCAGCGCCGCCAGGGTGCGCGGCCGGCCGAGCCAGGCGAGGTGCCGGCACATGCTCAGACGTCCCAGGCCAGGCGGAAGCCGCTGAAGACCTGCCGGCGCACCGGGTGGTCCCAGTTGCGGAAGCTGGGCCGCAGGATCGACGGCGCCACCGCCCAGGAGCCGCCGCGCAGCACGCGGTGGTCGCCGTCGAAGAACGGCTCGGAGTACTGCGCGTAGAGCATCGGGCGGAAGCCGGGCCACGGCCGGAACGGCGAGGACGTCCACTCCCAGACGTCGCCGAGCAGCTGCTCCGCGCCGCACGGGGAGGCGCTCGCCGGGTAGGCGCCCACCGGCGCCGGGCGCAGGGCGGCGCCGCCGAGGTTGGCCAGCGCCGCCGTCGGCTCGGTGGACCCCCACGGGAACCGGCGCCGGCGTCCGGTCGCCGGGTCCCAGACCGCCGCCTTCTCCCACTCGACCTCGGTGGGCAGCCGGGCGCCCGCCCAGGCCGCGTAGGCCTCGGCCTCGAAGAAGGTCACGTGCTGCACCGGCTCGTCGGGCGGGACGTCCTCGACGACGCCGAAGCGGGTGCGGCTGCCGTCGGCGTGCCAGAACTGCGGCCGTTCCAGGCCGGCCTCGACCCGGTGCGCCCAGCCGCGCGCGGACCACCAGCGGGCCTGGGCGTACCCGCCGTCGGCCATGAACCGCGCGTACTCGGCGTTGGTCACCGGCACCCGGCCGATGCGGAACGCCGGGACGTCGACCACGTGCGCCGGCCGCTCGTTGTCCAGCGAGAACGGTTCGTCGGCGGCGTCGACGCCGAGCACGAACTCGCCGCCGGGGACCAGCACCGACGTGCCGGCCACGCCGGGCCGCCCGGCCGGCAGGGGCGCGCCGCGGCCGAGCAGCGGCGGGCCCGACCGCAGCTGCAGCGCCTGCAGCATCGTCTCGTCGTGCTGCTGCTCGTGGCTGACCACCATCGCGAAGTCGAACGGGTCGTCGTCGGCGCCCAGGGAGTCCAGCCGGTCCAGGACCCGGCCGCGCACCTCGGCGCAGAACGACCGCGCCTCGACCGGCGGGAGCAGGGGCAGCTTGTCGCGCACGGCGCGCGGGTGGGTGAACGCGTCGTAGAGCGCCTCCACCGACGGCGGCAGCAGCCCCTCGCGGCGGCCGTCGCCGCGGCGCAGCAGCCAGAGGTCCTCCTGTTGGCCGATGTGCGCCAGGTCCCAGACCAGCGGGCTCATCAGCGGGTCGTGCCGGCGCAGCAGCTCGGGCTCGTCGTGGTCGGTGAGCAGCAGGGTGCGGTCGCGGGCGGTGGTCAGCTCTCGCGCCAGGTCGTCGGCGAGGGTCACGAGGCCTCCACGGTCTCGGTGGCGGACAGCAGGGCGGCGACGGGGCCGCCCCGGGCGGCAGCGGCGAGGACGGCGTCGCCGGGGCTGCGCCCCCGCTCGGCGAGCGCCGCCAGCGCCTCGACCTCCGGCCGCAGGACGGCGGGGACGCGGTCGACCGCCGCGGCCAGGCAGCCGGCGGCGGCCAGCCGCAGGGCGGGGTCGGCCAGGCCGTCGCGGGCGGCGCGGTCCCAGGCGCCGGCGACCGGGGCGCTCGCGGCCCGCGCGAGACCGGCGGCGACCGGGTCGTCGAGCAGCGTCGCGGTGACCGCGGCGAGCGCCGGCCACCACGGCTCGGGGGCGGCGTCGAGGTAGCGGATCTCCAGGAAGCCGCGCGGGCGCACCGGCGGGAACAGGGTGGTCAGGTGGTAGTCGAGGTCCGCCGTCGTCGGCCGGCGGCCGAGCTCGGCCTCGTCGGTGAGCCAGTCGGCGAAGGCCGTGCGGGTGCGCACCGGGACGGCGCCGCCGTCGTCGTCGCGGACGAGCATCACCGGTGCGGACAGCGCGTACGCCGCCCACTCGCCGGCCGGGTCGGCGCCGCCGAGCAGCGGCCCGCAGCGGGCCTGGTCGATCTCGCCCCAGACCTTCTGCCGGCTGGAGCGCCACCCGGTGCGCCGGCCGGACAGCAGCGGCGAGCAGGCCGAGACGGCGATGAGCACCGGCCCGAGCTGGTGGGCCAGCGCCACCCGCTCGCCCCAGCCGACCGCCGGGCCGGCCTCCAGGTTCACCTGCAGCGACGCCGTCGACGTCATCATCGCCAGCCCGGGAGCGGTGCAGCCGACGGCGGCCCAGTGCGCCTCCATGGCCGCGTAGCGGGCACCCGGGTGCACGCGGCCGGACGGGCGCAGCGGATCGGTGCCCGCCGACGCGACGCCCAGCCCCGCCCGGGCCAGCGCCGCGAGGAGGACCCGCCGGTCGGCGCGCAGCGCCGCCACCGCGGTGGCCACGTCGGGCAGCGGCGGGCCGGACAGCTCCACCTGCCCGCCGGGCTCCAGGGTCAGCCGGCTGCCCCCGGGCAGCGGCCCCAGCCCGTCGACGGCGGCGCGGATCCGCGGCCAGGTCACCCGCCGCCCGGGACCGGCCAGGTCGACCAGGTGGCCCTCCAGCTCGAGGCCGACCCGGCCGACCGGCCCCGGCCGCAGCGCGGCACGGGTGACGTGCTCGACGGCCTCGTCGAGGTCGGAGCGGAACGCAGCTGGGCACGTGCGCGGAACGGGGGCCACGGGGCCCCACCCCCTCCAGGTCCGGACCGGTCAGCGTTCGACCGCGGGTCGGTGCGGGGGCGGCCCTGCGAGCGTGGCCGTCCTCGTCGTCCATCCTCCACCGCTGCGCCAGTGGAGCAAGACCCTCTGACACGTTCGGTGGCTGAACGGTGTTCGGGAGAGGATCGGTGCGTGGATGCCCGCACCGATCGCGACCGCGACGACGCGGGCCGGGCCCGCAACGCCCGGCCGCGCGACGCGCTGGGCCGGCCGCTGCCCTACGGCGCGGCGGGCGAGGAGCGCGCGCCGGAGGGCGTCGTCCGCACGCCCGAGGCGGCCCTCGCCGAGGCGCAGGCGCTGCTCGACGCCGGCCGCCCGTTCCACGCCCACGAGGTCCTCGAGGACGCCTGGAAGAGCGCGCCCGACGCCGAGCGGCGGCTCTGGCGCGGCCTGGCCCAGCTCGCCGTCGGGCTCACCCACGCCGCCCGCGGCAACGCCACCGGCGCGGCCACGCTGATCGAGCGCGGCGCGGGCAACCTCGCCCCCTACGCGGCCGACCCGCCGCACGGCATCGCCGTGGCCGCGCTCGTGCGCTGGGCCGGCGAGGGCGCGGCCGGCCCGCCACCTCGGCTCAGCGCTCGCTGACGCCGCGGGCGGTCACCTTCCCGTCGGGGTCGAGCCGGCCGAGGATCGCCTCGGCGATCCCGGCCAGCTGGGTGATCTGCTCGGGGGTCAGCGCGTCGATGACGGTGCGCCGCACGTGCTCGACGTGCTGCGGGGCCGCCTCCTGCAGCGTGCGCCAGCCGGTCTCGGTGAGGCGGGCGTTGGTCGCCCGGCGGTCCCAGGCGCAGGGGTTGCGCGCCACCAGGCCGCGGTCCTCCAGCCGGCTCACCACGTGCGAGAGCCGGGGCAGCGTCGCGTTGGTGCGCGCCGCGAGCTCGGTCATGCGCAGGGTGTGCTCCGGCGACTCGGACAGCATCGCCAGCACGAAGTACTCGAAGTTGGACAGCTGGGCGTCGCGGCGCAGCTGGCCGTCGAGCGCGCCCGGCAGCAGCTCGACGACGGCGATCAGGCGGACCCACGCCGCCCGCTCCTCGTCGCTCAGCCACCGCACGTCCACGGGGAGAAGTCTCCCAGAGAGATGCTTGCAGCGACAACCATCGCGGGCTACGGTCTGCGAGAGCGCACAGTTGAAGCAACAACCTTCTCCCCCGACCGGAGACCCGCACCATGAGCCTCGCCGACCTCCCCGTCGCCGTCCTGCCCGTGAGCCCGCCCGTCGCGGTGCGCACGCAGGTGACCGTGCCGCTGCGGTTCCCCGACGGCTACGCCACCTCCGCCGACGTCTTCACCTTCACCGGCCTGGCCGACGGCAAGGAGCACCTCCTGCTCGGCCTGGGCGACTGGCGGGCGGCGCTCACGCGGTCGGCGGCGGGCGGCGAGGCGCCGCTGGTGCGGCCGCACAGCGAGTGCCTCACCGGCGACGTCTTCGGCTCCGAGCGCTGCGACTGCGGACCGCAGCTGCGCGAGGCGGCCGAGCGGATCACCGACGCCGGCGGCTTCCTGCTCTACCTGCGGCAGGAGGGCCGGGGCATCGGCCTGTACGCCAAGCTCGACGCCTATGCCCTGCAGGACGCCGGCCTGGACACCTACGAGGCCAACCGCGCCCTCGGCCACGGCGAGGACGAGCGCGACTACACCGCCGCCGCCCAGATGCTGGCCGCCGTCGGCGCCGACCGGGTCCGCCTGCTGTCGAACAACCCCGACAAGGCCGCCCAGCTCGACCTCCTCGGCGTCACCGTCACCGAGCGCGTGCCGACCGGCGTGCACGTCTCCGCCGCGAACGCGCGCTACCTGGCGACCAAGCGCGACCACACCTCGCACACGCTCGAGCTGCCCGCGGCCTGACGGGTCACGGCCGCGGGCTGGTCCGGGTCCAGCCCTTCTCGTCCCGCCGTCCGCCGAGAGCCGCCCGGCAGCGCCGGCACACCGCCTGCACCTCGTCGGCGTGCCGGCCCGACTCCGGCTGGGCGTCGGCCCAGCTCACGTGCGGGAACCGGGTCAGCTGCGACCGGCTCAGCGACAGCCCGCAGGCCGTCTCGTTGCGCCCCGGTTCCCACGCGTGCACCTCGCCGGCCGGCCGCCGGATCCCCTCCGGATCGGTCCACCGGTCCGTCGCCGCGACCGCCGCGTTGCGAGCACCCATGCGCCGTCCGGTACCCCGGCGGCGCGGCGGGCACCGGCACTGCGTCAGCGGGCAGAGGAGCCGCCTGATCGACCGTCGAGCCGGGTCGTGCACCGGCTCCACGGTCGTGCGAGCGGCTCGACCCGCTCCGCGGTCGCGGGGACGACCGGGCGGTTTCGCGGAAACGGTGACCCGGAGCACACTGCGGGCATGACGTCCCCGGCCACCGCCCCCGGTGCCGAGCGGGTCCGCGAGCTGTGGTCGGTCGGCGACTACCAGCGCGTGGGGGTCCGCCTGGTGCCCGCCAGCGAGCACCTCGTCGCCGACCTGCAGGTCCGGCCCGGCGAGCGATTGCTGGACATCGGCGGCGGCACCGGCAACACCGCCCTGGCCGCGGCCCGCCGCGACGCCGACGTGCTGTGCACCGACGTCGTCCCCGAGCTGCTGGAGCACGCCCGCCGCCGGGCCGAGGTGGAGGGGCTGCGCTTCGCCACGGAGGTCGCCGACGCCCAGGCGCTGCCCTACGACGACGGCTCGTTCGACGTCGTCACCTCCACGCTCGGCGTCGTCTTCGCCGCCGACGCCGAGCGGGCGGCGGCCGAGCTGGTGCGCGTGCTGCGGCCCGGCGGCCGGTTCGGGCTGACCTCGTGGGTGCCGGAGGCACCGGGCGGCAAGCTCCTGGAGCTGATCCGCCGGCACGACCCCCGCGACCACCCGGGCGACCTGCTCCGCTGGGGCACCCGTGCCGGCGTGGACCAGCTGCTGGGCCGCCGCGGGGTGTCGCTGCGCTACACCGAGCGGACGGTGGACTTCACCGCGCCGTCGGTCGAGGAGCAGTGGCACCGCTACGTCGAGTGGTACGCCCCGGTGCGCGTCGCCTGGGAGCGGCTCGACGAGACCGGCCGGCAGGCCTTCCACGACGAGTTCGTGGACATGTGGGGCAGCTACAGCCGGGGCTCGCCCGGCGTCCTGGTGCCCAACACGTACCTGCAGGTCATCGGCGTCCGGAGCTGAGGTCCAGCAGCGCCCGCGCCCGGGCGGCGTAGGGCCGGAACCCGAAGAGCTCGCAGATCTCCAGCGCGCGCTCCAGCTCGGCGGCGGCGCCCGGCTCGCCGCGCAGCGCCCGCAGCCCGCCGCGGTAGAGCGCCGTCGGGCCCAGCACCGGCCAGCCGGCCCACAGGACGACGACGGTGTCGCCGTAGCTCTCCAGCTCGGGCAGCACGGTGGCCGCCCGGTCGGCCTCGCCCAGCTCGAGGAAGACGTCGGCCAGCACGACCGCCCGGTAGGTGGCGCGCACGCCCTCGCCGGGGTGGGCGAGCAGCCGGTCGACGGCGGCCAGCGCCGCGTCGCGCCGTCCGGCCTGCGCGTGCGCCTGGGCGAGGACGCCGAGCCAGTCGGGGTCCACCGTCGCGGCGAGGTCGACGGCCGCGGGGACGACGTCGGGCAGCCGGTGCTCGTGCCAGGCGGCGATCCCCTCGACGGTCTGCCGCGACATGCGGGTCACGTCCGCCGCGGCCGGCGAGGTGGCCGGGGCGTCGGCGACGGCGTCGTCGGCCACCCGCCGCGCCTCGTCGGTCTCGCCGCGCGCCAGCGCCAGGCCCGCGCGCCACCAGGCGTCGAGCAGCAGCAGGTCGCCGTCGCCGCGGCGGGTGGCCACCTCGGTGAACCGCCGCGACACCGCCGCCGCCTCCTCGGCCTGCACCGTCTCTACCAGCGCGCAGCGCAGCAGGTGCAGCCCGGTCGCCTCGGCCACCGGGTCCCCGGCGGCGTCGCGCACCAGCGACCGCGCCAGCTCGACCCGCTCGGGGGCGTGCCGGGGCGACCAGTCGGCCACGAACCGGGCGACCGCGGCCCGCGACCGGGTGGGGGACGACGACGCCACGGCCAGCGCGCGCGCCGCGAACTCCCGCCCGCCGGAGCGGCCCACCGACGCCCGCTGCACGGCGAGCGCGGCCAGCACCGCCGAGCCGAGCTCCGCGGGTAACTCGTCGGCGCGCGCGGCGGCGTCCTCCAGCAGACCGACGTCCGTGGCGGCCAGCGAGCCGAACGTGGCCCAGTAGCCGCCCAGCCCGCCGCCGGCGGAGGCGATCGCGGCCCGGGCGAGGCGGGCGGCGTCACCGGCGCGGCGGGCGGCGTCGGCGGCGGCGCGCAGGGCCGCGCCGCTCTCCTCGATGAGCCCGAGCCGGCGCAGCGCCGACCCGCGGACGAGCTCCAGGTCGGCGGTCAGCTCCGTCGCGGCCGGCGGCGCGTGCCGCAGGCCCCGCTCGGCCAGCCGGGCGGCGTCGTCGGCGCCGGCCCGGTCCAGCGCCTCGCAGGCGGCGCGCAGGCAGGCCTGCGCGGCGGCGGGGTCGGCGGCGCCGGCGGCCGCCTCGCTGCGGTGCACGGCGATCGCCGACGCCGAGGTGGCCGCGGCGGGGCCGGCCTCCAGCGCGTCGGCGAGCCGCCCGTGCAGCCCGGCGCGGCGGGCCGGCGGCAGGTCGTCGAGCAGCGCCTCGCGCACCAGGTCGTGCGCGATCCGCACGCGCCCCGGTGCCGGCTCGACCAGCAGGCCGGCGCGCAGCGCCGCCGGGACGCCGTCGTCGTCGGCGACCGCGCCGAGCAGGGCCAGCGAGAGCTCCCGGCCGGTCACCGCCGCGACCTCGAGCACCGCCCGCGCGGCGGGGTCGAGCCCGTCCAGGCGCAGCCGCAGCACGTCGCGGACGCCGGCGGGCACGGCCGTGGCCGGGTCGTCGGGGAGCGCGGCCAGCTCGCCGACGAAGAACGGGTTGCCCGCGGAGCGCTCGGCGACCGCGCGGACCCGGGCCTCGTCGGCGCCGACGCCCAGCTGGGCCACCAGCTCGGCGACCTCGGTGTCGTCCAGGCCGGCGAGGCGCAGCCGCCGCGCGCCGGGCAGCCGGGCGGCCAGGCCGAGCACGCGGGTCAGCTCCGGCCGGCCGGTGGCCTCCTCGCGGCAGGTCATCGCGAGCAGCACAGGTGCGTCGTGCAGCTGGGAGAGCACCACCTCGAGCACCGACAGCGAGTCGCGGTCGGCCCACTGGAGGTCGTCGAGGACGACGAGCAGCGGCCCCGGCCCGGCCAGCCCGCGCAGCCGGCGGGCGGTGTCGAGGCCGAGCGCGAAGCGGGCGCCGGCGTCGCTGCCGAGGGCGCCCTCGGGCAGCCCGCCGAGCACCTGCTGCCACATCCAGTACGGCGGGGCGCCGCCGATCTCCGCGCAGCGGCCCCAGCGGGCGGCGGCGCCGGCGCGGGCGGCGAAGGCCTCGACCAGCCGCGTCTTGCCGATCCCCGGCTCGCCGCTGACGACGACGGCGGTGCCGCCGCCCCGCCCGGCCACGGCCCAGGCGTCGGCGAGGGCGGCGAGCTCGCGGGGCCGGCCGACGAAGCCGTCGGCCGTGCGCGCCGGCGCCGGTCGCGGCGGGGCCAGCGCCGGGTCCTGGCGGAGCAGCGCCGTCTCCAGCGCCCGCAGCTCGGGCGAGGGGTCCAGGCCGAGCTCGTCGGCGATCCGCTCGCGCACCCGCCGCAGCACGTCCAGCGCCTCGCCGGGGCGGCCGGCGCGGTGCAACGAGCGGGCCAGCAGCGCCGCGGTGGACTCGCGCAGCGGCTCGGCGGCGGCCAGCTCGGCCAGCTCCGGCACCGACCCGGCCCCGCCGCCCAGGGCCAGCCGCGCGGCGGCCAGCCGCTCCACCGCGGCGAGCCGCAGCTCGGCCAGCCGGGCGGTGACCGGGGCCAGCTCGGGCACGTCGGCGACGTCGGCGTAGGGCCGGTCCTGCCACAGTGCGAGCGCCCCGGGCAGCAGCCGGACGGCGGTGGCGTCGTCGGCCGCCCTCCCCTCGCGGACCAGGTCGGCGAAGGCGTGCGCGTCGACGGCGGCGCGGTCGAGGGCGAGGGCGTAGCCGTCGCCGCGGGTGACCAGCACCTGCGCGTCCCGGGCGCCGCGGCCGGGGTCGAGCACGCGCCGCAGCCGGGAGACGTAGCCCTGCAGCGTGGTCGCGGCGGTGGCCGGCGGGCTGCCCCGCCACAGCCGGTCGGCCAGCGCGTCCGCCGGCACCTGCCGGCCCTCGGCCGCCGCCAGCAGCGCGAGGACCTCGGCGGGCTTGCGCCCGCCGAGGTCCAGGTCGGCTCCGTCGCGGGTGACCCGTGTCGGTCCGAGCACGGCCACCCGCAGCTCCACGCTGCGGAGGGTAGGTGGTGCCTCGCCCGTCAGCGGCGCGGCACGACCTCCGTGCCGCCGTCGGCCCGGCGGAGCAGCGGCAGGAACCGTAGCCACAGGGCGGCGCCGGCGACGAGGGCGAGGGTGCCGAACAGGCCGGACTCGGTGGCGAACCAGCCGGTCGGGCCGGTGTCGCCGGTCAGCGGGTCGAGCACGTGGTACAGGACGGCGTTGACCGCGGCGTGCGCCACGACGCCCGGCCAGATGCCCCAGCGCAGCTGCATGCTGGCCAGCACGGCGCCGAAGGCGACGGTGCCCACGCTGAAGCACAGCAGCGCCCACCAGGTCGGCACGCCCGCCGGGGTGCCGCCGAGGAACAGCACCAGGCCCCAGTGGAACAGCGCCCACGGGATGCCGCTGACCAGCACCACGGTGCGCGGCCCGCACACGGTGGCCAGCCGCTCGACGAGCACGCCCCGCCAGCCGATGTCCTCGGCCAGGGCGAGCAGGACGTAGGGCACCGTGAGCACGGTCAGGCCCAGCAGCACCTGCACGTCGAGCCCCTCGTCACGGAACCCACCGAGGCCGGTGGCCCAGACCAGCGCCCCGCCGACGAGCGTGGTCAGCAGGCCCCAGAGCCAGGCGGTGAGCAGGCTGCGCCACGACGGGCGGCGGAAGCCCCAGCCCGGCCGGCGCAGCCCGCCGGTGGCCAGCCGGGCCGCGACGGCGGCCAGCAGCGGGATCAGCGCCTGGCCGAAGAGGAGCGCCTGGACGAGCGGGGGTGCCTCGTCGACGCGGCGGACGTCGGCGTCGTGCGCGACGGCGACGCCGGTGGTCGTGGCGACGAGGGCGGCGGTCGTCCCGAGGAAGACGCCGATCTCCTTCCAGGGCGAGGGGGTGCGGCCCGGCGGCGGGGAGGCGGTCGCCGGGTCGAGGTGCGGGGTGGTGGTCATCGCTGGTCGTCCTCCGGGACGGGTTCGATCCGTGGTGTCGGCACCGACCGTCGGGGACGCCGCTGGTCGCGGGCTGGTCGGCCGCTGGTGGACGGCGACCAGCGGGCCACCAGCGCCGGCGCGCAGGGTGCGGCCCATGGAGAACACGCCCGGCGCGGCCACCGTCACCCTCCCGGCCGGCGCCCGGCCGCGGCGGTGCCGCGCCCGCGGCTCCGATGTGGTCCTCGTCGTCCTCGACGGGTGCCCGCTCGTCGCGCTGGGGAGCGAGCCCGAGCGGCCGCGCCCGCCCGGCTCGGTCGTCGTCTGCCCGCGCGGGACGCCGTGGTCGTGGCGCGGCGGGTCGGCGCCGTCCCGGCTGGTCGTCGTCGCCTTCCCGGCCGGGCCGCAGCGGGCGGTCGCCGCCCTGGTGGACTCCCGCGGGCTGGACGACGCCACCCTGCTCGCCGTCGCCGCCGACGAGGGGCTGGAGCTGGTGCTGGGGCCGGTGGGAACCGCCTGACGCCTCGGCCCGGCGGCGGTGGGACGATGTGGGACGCCATGAGCATCGACACCACCAGCGACCCGACCGACCTGGGCGAGCCCGCGACCCCGCCCCAGCGGGGCCCGGTCACCTCGGCCTCCTACTCGATCACCGTCCGGCTCACCGCCGACGGCGACCCGGCCAGCATCGGCCGCATCGCCACCGCCGTGGGCTCCGCCGGCGGCGCGGTCACCGCGATCGACGTGGTGGACAGCCGGCCCGACGGCCTCACGGTCGACGTCACGTGCTCCGCGGCCGACGCGAAGCACTCCGAGGAGATGGTCGAGGCGCTGCGCGGGGTGCCCGGCGTCAAGGTCCGCAAGGTCAGCGACCGGACCTTCCTCCTGCACCTGGGCGGCAAGCTCGAGGTCGCCTCGAAGGTGCCGCTGAAGACCCGCGACGACCTCTCGATGGCCTACACGCCCGGCGTGGCGCGGGTCTGCCTCGCGCTGGCCGAGCACCCCGAGGACGTGCGCCGGCTGACCGTCAAGGGCAACAGCGTCGCCGTCGTCACCGACGGCTCGGCCGTGCTGGGCCTCGGCGACATCGGCCCGGGCGCCGCGCTGCCGGTGATGGAGGGCAAGGCGGCGCTGTTCAAGCGGTTCGCGGACATCGACGCCTGGCCGATCTGCCTGGACACGCAGGACGTCGACGAGATCGTGCGCACCGTCGAGCTGATCGCCCCCGGCTTCGGCGGCATCAACCTCGAGGACATCGCCGCCCCGCGCTGCTTCGAGATCGAGGCCCGGCTGCGGGAGAAGCTGGACATCCCGGTCTTCCACGACGACCAGCACGGGACCGCGATCGTCGCCCTGGCCGCGCTGCGCAACGCGCTGCGGGTCGTGGACAAGCAGCTGGAGTCGGTGAAGGTCGTCGTCGCCGGCGGCGGCGCGGCCGGCACGGCCATCGTGTCGCTGCTGCTCGAGGCCGGCGTCGGCTCGGTGCTGGTCTGGGACCGCGAGGGCATCCTCTCGCCGGACGACGAGCGGCTCTCCGGCGCCAAGCTGGAGCTCGCGCGCCGCACCAACCCCGCGTGCGTGCGCGGGGAGCTGCCGGAGGCGCTCGAGGGCGCCGACGTCTTCATCGGCGTCAGCGCGGCCAACGTGCTGCCGGTCGAGGCCATCACCCGCATGAACGAGCGCGCGGTGGTCTTCCCGATGGCCAACCCGACCCCGGAGGTCGACCCGGTGCGGGCGCGGCAGCACGCCGCCGTCGTCGCCTCGGGCCGCTCCGACCTGCCGAACCAGATCAACAACGTGCTGGCGTTCCCCGGCGTCTTCCGCGGCCTGCTCGACGCCAAGGCCACGGAGATCAGCACCGGGATGCTGCTCGCCGCGGCCGACGCCCTCGCCGCCGTCGTCCGCGACGACCAGCTCAACGCCAACTACATCATCCCGAGCGTGTTCGACCCCGCCGTCGCCAAGGCGGTGGCCGCGGCCGTCGCCGACCAGGCCCGGCACGAGCCCGGCGCCACGGTCCGGCTCGACGAGGACCGCAACGGGCTGGTGCCCTGACCTCGCTCTCGGCGCCGGGAGCAGCTCCGCTCCCGGCACCGAGAGCGGAGTGGTCCTTCCGGGGGACGGCGGGGTGACGTCCCCGTCGGGGATCATGGGCGGGTGCCCGAGCTACCCGAGGTGGAGGCGCTGGCGGAGTTCCTGCGCGAGAACGCCGTCGGCTCCGTCGTGACGCGGGTCGACCTGGCCGCCGTCCAGGCGATCAAGACCTTCGACCCGCCGCTGTCGGCGCTGGGCGGCCTGGAGCTCACCGGCGCCTCCCGGCACGGCAAGTTCCTCGACCTCGACGTCAGCGGGCTGCACCTCGTCGTCCACCTGGCCCGGGCCGGCTGGCTGCACTGGCGCACCGGCCTGCCGCCGGCGCCGCCGAAGCCGGGCAAGGGGCCGCTGGCGCTGCGCGTGCACCTCGACAGCGGCGACGGCTTCGACCTCACCGAGCAGGGCACCCGCAAGGGGCTGGCCGTGTACGTCGTCCGCGACCCCGCCGAGGTGCCCGGCATCGCGCGGCTCGGCCCCGACGCGCTGCAGGTGACGTTCGACGAGTTCGCGGCCCTGCTGCGCAGCCGCTCGGGGCAGCTCAAGGGCGCGCTCACCGACCAGACGCTGCTGGCCGGCATCGGCAACGCCTACTCCGACGAGATCCTGCACGCCGCGCGGCTCTCGCCGTTCAAGATGGCCGACAAGCTCAACGACGACGAACTGGTCCGTCTCTACGACGCCGTGCGGGCCGAGCTCACCGACGCGCTCGGCCGCCAGCTCGGCCAGAAGGCGGCCACCATGAAGGGCGAGAAGCGGTCGGGGCTGCAGGTGCACGCACGCACCGGCCTGCCCTGCCCGGTGTGCGGCGACACCGTCCGCGAGGTCAGCTTCGCCGACACCTCGCTGCAGTACTGCCCCACCTGCCAGACCGGCGGCAAGCCGCTGGCGGACCGGCGCATGTCGAAGCTCCTCCGCTGAGACACTGCGCTGCGTGCTCGTCACCTTCGACCTGTTCAGCGCGCTGATCGACTCCCGCACCGGCGGCTCGGCGGCCTTCACCGGCATCGCCCGCGCGCACGGCTGGCCGGTGACCGGCGAGGAGCTCTACGACCGCTGGGACGCGGCCAACAAGGCCTCCCAGGCGCTGCTGGCCGAGTGGGTGCCGTTCGCCGAGCACAGCCGGCGCGCGCTCGAGGCCACGTACACCGCGCTCGGGCTGGACGGCGACGCCGAGGCCGACGTCGCCGTCCTGCTGGAGTCGGTCGAGCTCTGGCCGCTGTGGCCCGACGTCGCGACCGGCCTGCCCGTGGTGGCACACCGGCACGCCGTCGGCGTGCTGTCCAACGTCGACGACGAGGTCTTCGCCCGCACCCGGGTCGCCCCGCTGGTCGCGAGCGAGGCGGTGCTCACCTCCGAGCGGCTGCGGGCGTACAAGCCCGACCGCGAGATCTACCGGCGGGCGCGGGAGCTGGCCGGGGGCGGGCTCGTGCACGTCGCGACCTCGGCGCGCGACGTGCGCGGCGCCCTGGAGGCCGGGATCGACGTGGTGCGGCTGCGCCGGCCCGGTCACCGGCTGGACCCCGACGGCCCGGCGCCGCTGCGCGAGGCGGACGACGTCGCGGGCGTGCTGGGGCTGCTCGACGGAGGCTGAGCCTGCCGGTCCCGCTGAGAGCGCTTCCACCGCCGGGGGAGGTCCCACCGTCGTCCCGACGTGGTACGACGGGCGGGTGCGCGACGAGGCAGCACCGCCGGCCACCCTGGAGCACGTGGCGTGCGCCGCGGGCGTCTCCCGCGCCACGGCCTCCCGGGCGCTGACCGGCACCGGGCCGGTGTCGGACGAGGCGCTGCGCCGGGTGCGCGCGGCCGCCGACGCGCTCGGCTACGTCGCCGACCCCGTCGCCCGCGCGCTGGTGCACGGCGCCGGCACCCGCGTGGTGGTCGCGGTCACCAGCGACACCCCCGACGCCGTCTGCACCTACCTCGCCCGCGTGCTCACCGCCGGCGCCCGCGTCTGCACCCCGCAGGGGCTCGGCATCGGCGTCGTCCCGCTGCGGCGGGCGAACCCGCTGCCGGCCCTCGACCGGCTGGCCCGGGACCGCACCGTGGCCGGGGTCGTGCTGCTCAACACCACGCACGAGGTGCTCGACGCGCTCCCGCGCGGGCTCCGCGGCCGGACCGTCTCGATCGGCGTGGGCAGCGCCGACGTCCCCTCGGTCGACGTGGACGGCCCCGCCGTCGGCCGGCGGGCCGCCGAGCACCTGATCCGGGCCGGCCGGCGCCGGATCGCGATGATCACCGGCCCGTCCTGGCTGCCCTGCGCCCAGCGGCCGGTCGAGGCCTTCCGGGCGGCGATGGCGTCCGCCGGACTCCCGGTGCGCACGGTGCCGGGCGGCTTCGAGCAGGTGCACGGCGAGACCGGCGCCGCCGCCGTGCTCACCCGGTGGCCGGACACCGACGCCGTCGTCGGCATCTGCAACGCGGTCGCCCTGGGCGCGCTGCGCACCCTGCGCCGGCTGGGCCGCCGCGTGCCCGAGGACGTCGCGGTCGCGGGGTTCGACGACCTGCCGATCGCCGACGCCGTCGACCTCACCTCGGCGACGCACCCGGTCGAGGACATCGCCGCGGCCGCGGTCGGCGGGACGCTCACCCGGCTCGACGCCGGCGGCACCCGCTTCTTCCCGTCGGAGCTGGTGGTGCGGCAGAGCGCCTGATCAGCGGTGCTCGTGGTCGGACTGCGAGCCGACCGCCGTCCACCAGTCCTTGAGCTCCGGCAGGTCCGCCACGTCGACCCGGCCACCGGGCTTCGGGACGACGACCTCCACCCCGGCGCGCGCGGCCGCGGCGAGGGTGCGCTGCACCGGCTCGGCCCAGCGGTGGAACGCCAGGTTGAACGTGGCCCAGTGGACGGGCAGCAGCACGCGGCCGCCGAGGTCGCCGTGCGCGCGCACCGCCTCCTCGGGGTCCATGTGGATGTGCCGCCACGCCTCGTTGTAGGCGCCGACCGGCAGCAGGGTGAGGTCGAACGGGCCGTAGCGGGCGCCGATGCCGGCGAAGGCGGGGGTGTAGCCGGTGTCGCCGCCGAAGAACACCCGGTGCCGCGGCCCGGCGACCACCCAGGACGCCCACAGCGTCGTGTCGCGGGCGAAGAACCGGCCGGAGAAGTGCCGCGCCTCGGTGCAGGTGAGGGTGAGCCCGCCGAGCGTGGTGCTGCCGTCCCAGTCGAGCTCGACGATCCGCTCCTCGGGCACCTGCCAGGTGCGCAGGTGCTCGCCGATCCCGATCGGCACCACGAACACCGCGCCCGACCGCTTGAGAAGCCAGCGCACGGTGGGCAGGTCGAGGTGGTCGTAGTGGTCGTGCGAGATGAGCACGGCGTCGACCGGCGGCAGGGCCTCCAGCGGCACCGGGTTGGGGTGCAGGCGGGTCGGCCCCAGCAGCGGCGAGGGGGACACCCGCTCGCCCCACACGGGGTCGACCAGCACCCGCTGCCCGTCGACCTCCAGCAGCGCGCTGGCGTGCCCGAACCAGGTGACGGCGAGCTCGGCGGCCTCCACCGGGAAGTCGGAGCGGGTCAGCGGGACCGGGCCGCCGGGGTGGCCGTTGTGCCGCTCGTCGTGCCACTGCCGCAGCAGCCCGTCGCGGGCGTTGGCCGGCTTGAACGTCGGCGTCGGCAGGGTGTTGTGGAACTTGCCGTCGGAGAACTGCGGGGAGCCGGTGACGCTCGGGCGCAGCTGGCGCTGGCTGGCGCCGAGGGCGGTGGGCAGGCCCCATGCCGCCCGGGCAACCCAGGAGACGCCGCCGGCGAGAGCGGCGGCAGCGGTGACGGCGGCGGCACGGCGCAGAGCAGGTGACACGCCCTCCAGCATCCCAGGCGTTCCTGTCCTCCCGGTGTCACCCGGCCGGGACGCTGGTGCTCTGCGTGCGCTGCGCACGCAGAGCACCAGCGTCCGGGGGGCAGGTGCCGCGGCCGGCCCCGGGGACAGGGGAGCCGACCGCGGGCGGTCAGCCGGCGATCGCCGCCACGGGCGCCGTGCGGGCGGCCCGGCGGGCCGGCAGCACCGAGGCGAGCAGGCCGGCGAGCGTGGCGACGGCGACGATCGCGGCCACCTGCAGCCACGGCACGCTGAGCACCACGTCGCCCAGCCCGCCGAGCACCGACGCCGCCCCGGCCAGCCCGTACGCGCCGCCGAGCAGCACGCCGAGCACGGCGGCGACGCCGGCCACGAGCACCGCCTCCCACGCCAGCAGCCCGCGCAGCTGGCCCCTGGTGAGGCCGAGGGCGCGCAGCAGCCCGTTCTCCTGCCGCCGCTCGACCACCGACAGCGCGAGGGTGTTGCCCACGCCGATCAGCGCGATCACCACCGCGACGCCGAGCAGCCCGGTCACCACCAGCAGCAGCGTGTCGAGCACCGAGTCGATCGCCGCCCGCTCGCTGGCCAGCCCGGCCACCATCGCCGTCGGCGCGGCCGTGCCGACCAGGTCGGTGAGCGCGTCGACGGTCGTCGCCTGGTCCGCGGCGCCGGTGTCGGCCAGCCGCAGCCACAGCTCCGTGACCTCCGGGCCGGTGGTCAGCGTCCCGAGGTCGGTGGTGGTGAGCAGCGGGTCGTCGACGTCGTCGGACCCGACGACCACGGCGGTGAAGCTGCCGTCGCCCAGCGCGACGTCGTCGCCGGCGGTGACCCCCCACACCTCGGCCAGCCACCCGGGCAGCACGACCTGGCCCGGTTCGGGCAGCACCAGGTCGGTGGTGGAGCGCAGCACCGGCGCGGCCGCGGCGGTGTCCACGCCCTCGACCCGCCAGGTCTCGCCGTCCGGACCGGTCACCTCGGCCGCGTCGAGCGCGACGCCGCCGGTGACGCCGTCCACCGCGGTGGCGTCGGCGAGCAGGCCGGCCGGCAGCGGCTCGCCGGCGCGGACCAGGACGTCGGTGGGGTAGGCGGCGGCCAGCCCGGCGACCGCGGTGGCCCGGGTGGAGGCCGCGCCGACCACCATCGCCGTCGTCAGGGTGACCCCGATGAGCAGCGCGGTGGCGGTGGCCGCCGTCCGCCGCGGGTTGCGGGTGGCGTTGCCCGATGCGAGCCGGGCCGGGACGCCGCCGAAGCGGCCGGCCAGCCGGCCGGCCCCGGCCACCACCGGGGGGACGGCGCGCTGGGCGAGCAGGACGACGCCGAGGAAGCTCAGCACCCCGCCGGGCAGGCCGACGAGCACGTTGGCCATCACCACCCCCGCGCCGAGCAGCGCGACGCCGGGCAGCAGCAGGGCCAGGCCGAGCAGGAGCCGCCGCACGCCCGGCCGGGAGCGCAGCGGCGCGGCGTCCACCGGGCGCAGCGCGGCCAGCGGCGCCACCCGGGTGGCGGCCCGGGCGGGCGCCAGCGCGGCGAGCAGGGTGACCAGCGTGCCGACCACCAGGCCGGTGAGCACCGCGTAGACCGGCACCGTGACGCCGGCCAGCGGGATCGGGGAGTCGGTGCCGGTGAGCGCCGAGACCAGCGCCGCCAGCCCGATGCCGGCGCCCACGCCGACCGCCGAGGAGACCAGCCCGGTGACCAGCGCCTCGCCGAGCACGCTGCGGCGCACCTGCCGGGCGGTGGCGCCGACGCAGCGCAGCAGCGCCAGCTCGCGGGTGCGCTGGGCGAGCAGCACGGCGAACGTGTTCGCGATGACCAGCCCGGCGACGACGACGGCGACGGTGGCGAACACCAGCAGGACGGCGGCGAGCGCGGTGGCGTTGCCGGTCAGCGCGGCGGTCGCCTCCTCGGCCTGCTCGGTGCCGGTGCGCACGGTGACCGCGCGGCCGGAGAGCGCGGCCGCGGCGTCGGCGACGACGTCCCCGCTCGAGTAGCCGGGGGCGGCGGCCAGGCGCAGCTCGGTCGGGGCGCGGACGCCCCAGGCCTGCGCCTGCTGCGGGACGACGGCGGCGCGGCCGTAGAGGCCCGCGGTCGGGTCGCCGCCCAGGTCGAGGATGCCGGTCACGGTCACCGCGCCGGACGTGGGCGTGCCGTCGGCGTCGTAGCTGCTCACGGTGAGCACGTCGCCGACCCGGGCGCGGGCGCGGTCGCTGACCGCGATCTCGCCCGGCCGGGTGGGCAGCACGCCGTCCGACACCTGCTGCCACCGCAGCGCGGGGTCGTCGGCGACGGTGCCGACCACCAGGTACTGCGCGCCGGTCCGCCCGGGGACCACCGCCTGCACGGAGGTCTCCCACTCCGGGGCGACCGCCCGCACCGAGTCCAGGCGGGTGAGGGCGTACACGGCGTCGTCGAGGACGGCGCCGTCGTCGGAGGTGGCCACGGCGTCGGCGCCGACGTACTGCGCGCCGACGGCCTCGAACACGGTGCTGCGGGTGGTCTCGTTGAGCACGAGGGTGGCCACGACGAAGCCGACGGCGATGACGACGGCCAGGGTCGAGGCGACCAGCCGCGCGGCGTGGGCGCGCAGCTGGGCGAACAGGACGGGACGCACGGCGGCTCAGGCCCCCAGCCCGCGGAGCGCGTCGAGCACCGACTCGGCCGTGGGCCGCACGAGCTCACCGGCCAGCCGCCCGTCGGCCAGCAGGACGACGCGGTCGGCGTAGGCGGCGGCGGACGGGTCGTGGGTGACCATGACGACGGTCTGGCCGGTCTCCTTGACGCTGGAGCGCAGCAGGCCGAGCACCTCGGCGCCGGCGCGGGAGTCGAGGTTGCCGGTGGGCTCGTCGGCGAAGACGACGTCGGGGCGGGGGAGCAGGGCGCGAGCGATCGCCACCCGCTGCTGCTGGCCGCCGGAGAGCTCGTGCGGCCGGTGCCCCAGCCGCTCGCGCAGGCCGAGCCGGGCGATGACGGCGTCGAGCCACGCGCGGTCGGGGCGCAGGCCGGCCAGCTGCATCGGCAGGGTGATGTTCTCCAGCGCGTCGAGCACCGGCAGCAGGTTGAACGCCTGGAAGACGAAGCCGATCCGCTGCCGGCGCAGGGTGGTCAGCTGGTCGTCGCGCAGGCTGGTCAGCTCGGTGTCGCCCAGCCAGACCTGGCCCGCGGTCGCGGAGTCGAGGCCGGCCAGGCAGTGCATGAGCGTCGACTTGCCCGAGCCCGACGGGCCCATGATCGCGGTGAACTCGCCGCGGGTGAACTCGACGTCGACCCCGGCGAGGGCGTGCACGGCGGTCTCGCCGCTGCCGTAGGTCTTGCGCAGCCCGGCCGCGCGGACGGCCGCCGTCGCGGGCGGGGCCGGCGGCTCGCCGGGGACGGTCAGGACGGGGACGGACACTCTCGGACCTCCAGGCACGTGTTCGCGGACGCCGATCACGCTGCCGGTCGAGGTCGTTCCTCCGCGTCGGAGCGGAGGCCGATCTCCGCCTCGTCCCCTGGTCGGACCCTCTCCGCTTTCGGTGCCGAAAGCGGGCCCGCTTCCGGCACCGAAAGCGGTAGAGGAAAGGCTCAGGCGTTGCGGAGGAGGTCCGCCGGCTGGACCAGGCCGGTGCGGTACGCCAGGACGACGGCCTGCACCCGGTCGCGCGAGCCCGTCTTCGCCAGCACCCGCCCGACGTGCGTCTTCACCGTCGCCTCGCTGACCACGAGGTGCTCGGCGATCTCGGTGTTGGTCGCCCCGTACGCCATCTGCACCAGCACCTCGCGCTCGCGCGGGGTGAGCTCGGCCAGCTGGTCGGCCGCCGGGGCCGGCGCGGTGCCGCGCAGCATCGGCGCCACGTGCTGCAGCAGCCGGCGGGTCGACGACGCCGCGATCACCGAGTCGCCGGCGTGCACGGTGCGGATCGCGCCGAGCATCTCCTCCGGCGGGGCGTCCTTGAGCAGGAACCCGCTGGCGCCGGCGCCGATCGCGGCGACCACGTACTCGTCGAGGTCGAACGTCGTCAGGACGACCACCCGCGGTGCGTCGGGCAGCGCGGTCACCTGCCGGGTCGCCTCGATGCCGTCGGTGCCGGGCATGCGCACGTCCATGAGGACGACGTCGGCCGGCGTCCGGCGCAGCAGCTCCACCGCCGCGGCGCCGTCCCCGGCCTCGCCGACGACGAGCAGGTCGTCCTGCGAGTCGATGACCATGCGGAACCCGGCGCGCACCATCTGCTGGTCGTCGACCAGCACCACCCGGACGGTCATCGACCGGAACGGTAGGGCAGGACGGCGGAGACGCCGAACCCGCCACCGTGCCGCGGCCCCGCCTCGAGCCGGCCGCCGTGCAGGTGCGCCCGCTCGAGCATGCCGCGCAGGCCCTGGCCGGCGCCGTCCGAGCCGGCCATGGCCGCCGACGCGCCCCGGCCGTCGTCGAGCACGGAGAGCTCCAGCGCGTCGGCCCGCCACTGCAGCCGCACCCAGGCCCGGCTGGCCGGGCCGGCGTGCTTGAGCACGTTGGTGAGCGACTCCTGCACGATCCGGAAGGCGGCCAGCTGCGGACCGGCGGGCAGCGGCTGCGGCTGCCCCTCCTCGATCAGGTCGACGTCGAGCCCGCTGGCCCGCACGTCCTCGACGAGGCCCTTGATCGCGGCGACGTCGGGCTGCGGCGCGTACTCCTGCCGGCCGTCCTCGCGCAGCACGCCGAGCAGCGCCCGCATGTCGGTGAGGGCCTGACGGCCGGTGGCGGCGATCTGCTCCAGCGCGCCGGTCGCCTTGTCCGGGTCGGTGCGGCCGGCGTACAGCCCGCCGTCGGCCTGGGCGATCACGACCGACAGCGAGTGGGCGACGACGTCGTGCAGCTCGCGGGCGATCCGCGCCCGCTCGGCGGTGGCCGCCAGGCGCATCTCCTGGTCGCGCTCCAGCTCGAGCAGCCGGGCGCGCTCCTCCAGCGCGGCGACCCGCTGCGCCCGGGCCCGCCGGAGGTTGCCCAGCGCCCAGGCGGCGACCACCGAGATCCCGCCCGCCGCGGCCGTCCCGATGACCATGTCGTCGGCGACGTAGCGGTAGTAGACGAGGCCGGCGAGCAGGGCCCCGAACAGGCCGAGCGCCAGGCCGGCGCGTGCGGCCCAGCGCGGGGCGTAGGCGGCGAGGGCGTAGACCATCAGCGGCGCGGCGACGTCGGCCGCCAGGAGGCTGGGCACCACCGCGAGCTGCAGGAGACCGGCGGCGGTCACGACGGCGGCCGCGTGGACCGGGGCCCGGCGGCGCCAGGCCAGCGGCGCGGTGAGCAGCAGGCCCAGGGCGAGCGCGGCGCCCTCGGCCGGGGCGTAGGAGCCGGCCGGCAGCACGACGGTGGAGAAGGCGACCGTCGCGGCGATCGCCACGTCCACGCCGAACGGGTGGGCGCCCAGCCGCGCCGTCAGGCGCTCGCGGGCAGGGGTGCGCTCCATCGCCGACGACAGTAGGCAGCGGGTGGCGCGGTGTCGTCGTCCCGAGGGATGAGCCGCGGCTCCGACCCGGGTCGGACGGGGCATCCTGGTCCCGTGAGCGCACCCGAACCCGACGACGGCGGCGACCCGGCCTGCTGGCTGCACCGGGTCTGCCCGGAGTGCGGGCGGCTGGCCGACGAGGACCCGCCGACCCGCTGCCCGGCCTGCGGCGCCGAGCTGCCCGAGGAGCGCTAGGCGGCCGCGCGCGCCCGGCCGGCCAGCTGGAAGTCGCACAGCGACCGGCGCAGCGCCACCCCCAGCCGGTCGGCGCGCACGTGCAGCTCGTCGCGCGGGTCCAGCGGCAGGCCGTCGCCGGTCAGGCGCACGTGCAGCGCCAGGTCCTCGGCGAGCACCCGTTCCTCGGTGCCGACCGCCTCGGCCACCGCCCCGGGGCCCGGCAGCGGCTGCCCGGGACCGGCCGACAGCAGCACGCAGCTGTAGATCCGGGTGGAGTCGGCGTCCTCGGGCTGCAGCAGGAACAGGGTCGTCGTCGCCGCCCCGGTGGCGAGGTGGTCCAGCCGCAGCCGCAGCTGGAACGGCGCCCGGAACGCGTAGGTCATCCGCCGGCCGTCGGCCTGCTCCTGCAGCCCGTCGAACCCGCCGGGCCCGCCGACGACCGAGGGGACGACCTGCTCGGGCCCGTGGCAGGTGCCCGGGTGCACGAACGGCACGTGCGCCGGGTCGAGCACCGTGTCCAGCAACGTGCCCGCCGGCCCGGTCGAGCGCTGCGGCTGCAGCCAGCGGGCCACGAAGCGGCGGTCCCGGGCCTCGGGCACCTCGAGCGGCACGTCCCGCGGTTCGGCCGGGGCCAGCCACACCAGCCCGAGCCGCTCGCGGACACCCCAGGCCGGCGGGTCGACCTCGAGCCCCTCCGGCGTGCGGCGCAGCATCCAGGTGCGGCCGAGCAGCCGCACCTGCAGCCAGCCGCCGGGGCGCAGCTCGCGGGAGAGCGCGACCGGGTGCCAGGCGTGCTCCAGCGACGGGTCGAGGTTGCCGAAGACGGGCCCGGACGGCGGCGCGGGAGCCGGGGCCGGCTCGGGCGCGGTGGCGTCGCGGGGCGGGCAGCGCTCGCTCGTCGACGACGGGGCGATCCAGACCCAGCCGCCGCGCTCCTCGACCGCCCACGGGACCCGCAGGTCGGCGCGGGGCGGCGGGGTGCCGTCGGGACCCAGGGAGGGGATGTCGACGCAGCGGCCCTCCGCGTCGAACCGCCAGCCGTGGTACGGGCACTGCAGCCGCCCGTCGACGACGGCGCCCGCCGCGAGCGGCGCCAGCCGGTGAGGGCAGCGGGCGGGAAAGGCGCTGACCTCGCCGCCGGGGCGCAGCCGGACGACGACGTAGGACGTCCCCCCCGGCGCCGACCGGCAGTGGGGTCGTCCCCACCTCGCCGGACCGGGCGACGGGGAACCAGCCGGAGGTCCTGTGCGCGACGGCCATGACCCATTGCACCGGCGGCGCGTTCCCGAGGCGTTACGGGCGCCGAAAGGTTTCGCAACGGAACGGACTCGCTGAGCTGCGGACTCCCGAGTCGAGGCCTACGGTGACGCCGATCACACAGCTACCCCAAAGGAAGGCTGCCCCGTGACCCGACCGGATGACCGCCGGCTGCTCACGCCGGAGGAATACCTCGAGGCCCAGCGCTCACCGGAGTTCCAGGAGCTGAAGCGGCGCTTCTTCCGCTTCGCCGTCCCCATGACCGTGGCGTTCCTCGCCTGGTACCTCCTCTACGTCCTGCTCTCGACCTACGCGCCGGACTTCATGGCGACCCAGGTGTTCGGCAACATCAACCTCGGGTTGCTGCTCGGCCTCGGCCAGTTCGTGACCACCTTCCTGATCACGCAGCTGTACGTGCGGCACTCGGCCCGGTCGACCGACCCGATCCGCGACGAGATGAACGAGCGGCTCGAGCACCACCAGTTCGCCGCCGGACACGGCGAGGGGGCCACCCGTGTCTGACGCGCTCGCCGCCGCGGCCGCCGACGAGACGATCGGCAGCCCGGCGATCAACATCTCGATCTTCGGCGTCTTCGTCCTGATCACGCTCGTCATCACGTTCCGGGCCAGCCGGAGCAACAAGAGCGCGACCGACTTCTACGCGGCCGGGCGCACGATCGCCGCGCAGCAGAACGGCCTGGCGATCGCCGGCGACTACCTCTCGGCCGCCTCGTTCCTGGGCATCGCCGGCGCCATCGCCGTCTACGGCTACGACGGCTTCCTGTACTCGATCGGCTTCCTCGTCGCCTGGCTGGTGGCGCTGCTGCTGGTCGCGGAGCTGCTGCGCAACACCGCGCGGTTCACGATGGCCGACGTCCTGGCCTTCCGGATGCGCCAGCGCCCGGTGCGGACGGCGGCGGCGATCTCCACGCTCGTGGTGTCGCTGTTCTACCTGCTGGCCCAGATGGCCGGCGCCGGCGGCCTGGTGACCCTGCTGCTGGGCGTGACCGGCGAGGCCGCGCAGGCGCTCGTCGTCATCCTGGTCGGCGCGCTGATGATCATCTACGTGCTCGTCGGCGGCATGCGCGGCACGACGTGGGTGCAGGTCATCAAGGCGACGCTGCTCATCGCCGGGGCGCTGGTGATGACCCTGTGGGTGCTCGCGGAGTTCGGGTTCAACCTCTCCGCCCTGCTCGGCGGTGCCGCCGACAGCGCCGGCGAGCAGGTGCTGGCGCCGGGGGCGCAGTACGGGCTCACCGACACGTCGAAGCTCGACTTCGTCTCGCTGGGGCTCGCCCTGGTGCTAGGGACGGCGGGCCTGCCGCACGTCCTGATGCGCTTCTACACGGTGCCGACGGCGAAGGACGCCCGGCGCTCGGTGGTGTGGGCGATCTGGCTGATCGGCATCTTCTACCTGTTCAGCCTGGTGATCGGGTACGGCGCGGGGGCGCTGGTGGGTCCCGAGCGCATCCTCAGCGCGCCCGGGGCGGTGAACGCGGCGGCGCCGCTGCTGGCGTTCGAGCTGGGCGGCACGGTGCTGCTCGGCATCATCGCCGGGGTCGCGTTCGCCACGATCCTCGCCGTCGTCGCCGGCCTGACCATCACGGCGTCGGCGTCCTTCGCGCACGACGTGTACGCCAACGTCATCAAGCGGGGCGAGGTGTCGCCGAACGGCGAGGTCAAGGTGGCGCGGGTGACGGCCATCGTCATCGGCGCGGTCTCGATCGGGCTGGGCATCCTGGCGCTGCAGGCGGGCCTGAACATCGCCTTCCTGGTGGCGCTGGCGTTCGCGATCGCGGCGTCGGCCAACCTGCCGACGATCCTCTACTCGCTGTTCTGGAAGCGGTTCAACACCCAGGGCGCGCTGTGGTCGATCTACGGCGGGCTGATCTCCTGCGTCGGGCTGATCATCTTCTCGCCGGTCGTCTCCGGGGCGCCGGTCAACCCGACGACGGGCAAGTCGACCTCGCTCATCCAGGACGTCGACTTCTCGTGGTTCCCGCTGAACAACCCGGGCCTGGTGTCGATCCCGCTGGCGTTCTTCCTCGGCTGGCTCGGCACGGTCCTGTCCAAGGAGCGCGACGAGGCGAAGTTCGCCGAGCTGGAGGTGCGCGCGCTCACCGGCATCGGCGCGGAGAAGGCGATCCAGCACTGACGGGGCCCGGCCACGATCAGGTGAGCTGATCCCAGAGGGTCCTACCTCACGTCGCAGCGTGAGGTAGGACCCTCTGCCGTGGGGGAGGACGGCGTCAGGTCAGCATGTCCTTGGCCTTCTGGATCAGGTTCTTCGTGTCGCTCTGCGGCGTGCCGTACAGCCGCGGGTCACCCGGCGGCAGGATCGGCGCGTCGGCCGTCGCCTCGATCGGGCGGGCGCTGAACTGGCCGCGGCCGTCGATCGAGGGGCCGGAGGCCCAGCGGCCGGCGGCGGCCTCGGGGCCGTCGGAGGCGTCGATGAACACGTAGCCGAGGTCGCCGACCTCCTCCTCGAGCGGGAACGCCTCGGGCACCGGGACGCCCTCCAGGCCGTCCTCCCTGAGGTTCTCGAGCGCCGCCAGCCACTGCTGCTGGTGGTAGTGGTCGCGGGTGATGAGGAACCGGAGCAGGTCCTTGACGCCGGGGTCGTCGGTCATGTTGTAGAGGCGGGCGACCTGCAGGCGGCCCTGCATCTCGGCCGTGGCGTTGTACATGAAGTCGGCGTACAGGTTGCCGCTGGCGGTGACGTACGCGCCGGTCCACGGGTTGCCCATGCTGTCCATGTAGGACGCGCCGCCGCCGTTGACGATCGGGTGCTGCGGGTTGTGCTGGCCGTAGCCGGCGGCGGCCTCCTTGGTGCGGTCGGCGGAGTCCGGCTTGAGCGGCATGTGGTCGAGCAGCCGGTCGATCATCGTCACGATCATCTCGACGTGCGCGAGCTCCTCGGTGCCGATGGCGAGGAGCAGGTCCTTGTACTTGCCGGGCAGCCGGCAGTTCCAGCCCTGCAGCAGGTACTGCGTGGCGACGGTCATCTCGCCCCACTGACCGCCGAGGACCTCCTGCATCTTGCGCGCGAAGTCCGGGTCCGGTCCGTCGGGCTTGGCCTCGTACTGCAGGGCGTGGGTGTGCGTGAACACGGGGTCTCCTCGCGTCGTCGGCGACACCGCTGCATGCGGTGACGACGCAGAACTGCCCCGGCTCGTTGGCCTCCCGGTGCCGACCGCTGGCCCGCAGGTGCCAAGTTGTCGGCTGGGCTGCCGGCTCTTGCGGTGTTGTGCGCGCCCTTGCGGTGGTGCAACGCCGCAGAAGCATGCGGGACACCGCAAGAGCCAGGAGCGGTCAGTCGTACGGGTTGGTGAGGACGGCGCGGGCCTGGAGGACCGTGAAGGTGACTGGCGGGCCCTCGGTCGTCGTCGTGCCGGGGACGTCGGCGCTGACCCCGCCGTTCACGCTGAAGGTCCCGCTCCAGGTGGTGGTGAGCGAGGCGGTGTATGTGCCGGCCCGGTAGTCGTGGATGATCGTGTGCTCGGGGTACGGGGCGCCGGGGTGGTCGGTGGTCAGGTCGGTGCCGTCGCCGGTGTGCCAGGTGAAGCCGGTGGCCGTCGCGACGATGACGACCTGGAAGCCGCGGATGTCTACGGCGAACGTCTGGGCGGTCGGGCTGTCGGTCCAGAAGATCACCGGCAGGCCCACGAGCGCGTTGCCCGGAGGCTGCTGCTGGGTGGTCAGCTGCGGCAGGGGGAGCGTCTGGAAGTACCGGTACACCTCACCCGGCGACGGCGGCGGATTCAGATCCGTGACATCCACACACCCGGTGAAGACGGTGGCCCACTGCCCGTAGGGGGTGCCCGGCTGTTGCCCGGGCGGTGGTGCCTGACCATCGACCGGTGTCCCATCCGCCTGAGCAAGTCTCTGGGATTGGACGATGTAGTAGCTGACGATTCGGTCCGGGGTTGATTCACAGAACGCGCCTGCTGGATCGCATGCACCGATGACCTCGTCGGAGATGGCGCACTGGGTGCGAAGCCGCCATTGGTAGAGCGGCGCCGTCGAAGTGCTATTGCTGGCGTAGCCGATCCCACTTCGGTTCTCGAAGTAGGACGCTGTGAGCGCTCCCTGACCCGCCTCGACTTGAGGCTGCTCTGGACAGGTGAACCGGCAGTCGGCTGCGAGCGCCACGACTATTGTCATGGCCAGCGAGGCCAAGCTGAGCACCGCCACAACGAGAAGTCTTGGGATCATCCGAAGCTCAAGCTCGTTGCCAGCCAGTAGCCGTCTTCCCAGACGCCGGACATGCCTCCAGGCAAGGAAGAGACAGCCTCACCGCTCAGTCCTTCCACCGGCGTGCCGTCTGCATCGACGACCGAGTAGGCCGCCTGGTCGACCGTGAAAGCAGTCTCGGCCTCCGTGCCCTCGAGTGAAGCTGGTGCGATGGCAGTAATGGTGATCGCGCCACCTTCGTAGCGATACCCCATTGACTCATCTGACTGCGCGTCGTCCGCCAGTCGGTCGCACGTGTCGCAGTCTCTACTGAAGTCTCTGAGGAAAGTAGGGTTCAGGTCGTTTTGAAGGCGGTTTATTAGCGCGACGTAATAGCGGGCAAACGCATTAAAGCCCTCCGGCGTCTGACGGCGAGCTTCGTCGGGCATGGGCAGATCGGGCGGGCCGAGGGGCGCGAGGGCGGGCGAGCTGGTCGTCTCCTCGGCGCTCGGCAGGGTGTCGTTCGCCTCCTGCTTGCTCGAGCAGCCGCTGACCAGCAGCGCGCTCAGCGCGAGACCGGCCAGGAAGCGCAGGGTCCACCGCCGCCGCACCGTCGTCCTCCCCGTACATCACCCACCGGTGCCGGGGAGACTACGCAGATCACTATCTCGGCGGCGTCGATCCTGTGGACAACGCGCGCCGACCACGCGATGGGGTGAATCAGCGGTCGGGCAGCTGCACGACCAGGGTCAGCGCGGCGCCGTCGTCCTCCCACACCACCCGTCCGCCGAGCTCGCGGCTCTGCCGCTGCACCGACCACAGCCCGAGACCCGTCAGGTCCACCGGCGGCTGCAGGGTGGCGAGGTGGCCGGCCACGCGGTCGGCCGCCAACCCGGCCTGGGTCAGCGCGATCTCCACCCACCCGCGGCGCCGGCTCACCGCTAGCCGCACCGCCGCACCGCGGCCGTGCCGGTGCGCGTTCTCCAGCAGGTTCGTCACGATCCGCTGCACGCGGGCGTCGCCCACGGCCACCTCACCGGCGTCCCCGTTCACGACGACGGTCAGCTGCTCGCCGGGTAGCCCCGACGCGGCGATCGCCCCCTGCAGCACGTCCCGCAGCAGCCGCAGCCCGGGGGGCCGCCGGGTCGCCCCGCTGCTGGCCGCCGCGGTGCGCAGCATGGAGGACAGGTGCTGCGCCTGCGCCTGGGCCAGCCGCACCAGCTCCGCCCGCTCCCCGGGCACCCGGTCCAGCGAGCCCAGCACCGCCTCCAGCGAGGCGAGCGGGCTGCTCATGTCGTGACACAACGCCCGGACCAGGGCATCCTCCGGAGTGGGCACCTCCTCGGACGCCTTCCGGACGCGTGGAAGATGGGCCTTGAGCACGTGCGCCAGGTCGAGAAGCAGGCCTCTGGAGCGCTGGGACGCAGGGGTGGCCGCGAGTGTCATGGGCACCTCTCCCCAAGTTCGACGGGGGTCACATGGGGTTCGACGAGGCCTCGGCTGCTTCTCAACGCAGGCCGTCGGTGGACGTGGTGGTGGTCGACGACCACCCGCTCTTCAGCCGCGGCTTGGCCCTGCTCCTGCACGGAGTCAGCGACGGGCGCGTCCGGGTCGTCGGGACGACGGACGACGCCTCGGCGGCCGCCGCCCTCGTCCGACGCCAGCACGCCGACGTCGCGCTGGTGGATCTTCACATGCCGCCCCCGGGTGGCGCACGCGCGATCGCGGCCATCCGCCGGGCCGACCCGATGGTCCGCGTCGTCGCCCTCTCCGGCCTCGCCGGGTCCGACGCCGCCCTCGAGGCCCTCCGCGCCGGCGCCGCCGGCTTCCTGCCCAAGACCGCGGACCCGGAGACGATGGTCCGCCCGCTGCTCGCCGTCCTCGACGGCTGGTCCGTCGTCCCCGAAACCCTGCTGCGCGAACTGCTCGAGTCCGCCGCGCCGTCCGACGACGACAGCATCGCCGCCCGGCTGACCAGCGACGAGCGCCGCCTGTGGCGCCTGGTCGCCGACGGCATCAGCACCGTCGACATCGCCACGACGCTGCACGTCTCCGAGCGCACGGTGAAGCGCCTGGTCGCCAACCTGCTGCGCCGGCTCGACGTCTCCACCCGCGTGGAAGCGGCCGCCCTCGCCGGCCGGGTGGGCCTGGGCCGGGACGGCCGGCCGGCCTGAGACGTTCCGCAACCGCATCGTGCGCCACCTACCCCGTCGGCGCCCGGATAAGGTCCGGCTGGTGAGTTCACGGATCGTTCTGCTCGGGGCCACCGGCTACACCGGCGCGCGGACGGCGGAGGCGCTGGCCGCCCGCGGCGCGAAGCCCGTCCTCGCCGGCCGCAACCAGGAGAGGCTCGACGAGCTGGCCGAGCGGCTCGGCGGCCTGGAGACCGCCCGCGCCGACGTCACGGACCCCGCCAGCGTGCGCGCGCTGCTCGAGCCCGGCGACGTCCTCGTCACCACCGTCGGCCCCTTCCTCCAGCTGGGCGAGCCCGCGCTCACCGCCGCCGTCGACGCGGGCGCGGTCTACCTCGACTCCACCGGCGAACCGGCCTTCGTGCGCAGGGTGTTCGACGAGTTCGGCCCGCGCGCGCAGACAGCCGGCGCCACGCTGGTGACCGCCTTCGGGCTCGACTACGTCCCCGGCAACCTCGCCGGCGCCCTCGCGCTGGAGGAAGCCGGCGACCGCGCCCACCGGGTCGACGTCGGCTACAGCGTCCACGGCACCTCGGGCCAGGCGTTCTCCCGCGGCACCATGGTCTCGGCCATGGGCGTGCTCCTCGAGCCCGGCCCCGCCTTCCGCGACGGGCGGCTCACCGCCGAGCCGGCCGGACGGCGGACCTGGCGCTTCCAGGCCGGCACCCGCAGCCGGCTCGGGCTCTCGGTCGGCGGCTCCGAGCACCTGACCCTGCCGCCGCTCGCCCCGACGCTGCGCGAGGTCGGCGTCCACCTCGACTGGTTCGGGCCTGCGACCCCCGTCCTCCACGCGCTGTCCCCGGCCGCCGCGCTCGCCGCCCGCGTCCCCGGCGCGACGCGGGGCATGTCCCGCCTCGCCCAGGCCGTCGGCCGCCGCGTGAGCGAAGGGCCGTCGGCCGAGAGCACCGCGAACGCGCGCACGACCACCGTCGCCGAGGTCCGCGACGCGGCCGGCGCCCTGGTCAGCCGCGTCGTCCTCGAGGGCGGCGAGCCGTACGGGTTCACCGGCGCCATGCTCGCCTGGGGGGCGACGACGGCCGCGCAGGACGGCGTCCGCACCACCGGCGCGGCCGGCCCCGTGCAGGCGTTCGGGCTGGCCGAGCTCACCGCCGGCGCCGCCGGGGCGGGCCTCGTGCGCGCGTGAGCGCCGTCGCCTGCGTCGACATCGGCAGCACCTACACCAAGGCCGCGCTCGTCGGCCTGCCCGACGGCGAGCTGCTCGCCACCGCCCAGGCCCCCACCACCCTCGACGACGTCGTCGCGGGCGTCCTCGACGCGACGAGCGGCTGGGACGCACCCGTGCTCGCCTGCTCCAGCGCCGGCGGCGGCCTGCGCCTGGCCGTGGTCGGCTACGAGGAGCTGATCAGCGCCGAGGCCGGGCACCGGGCAGCGCTCTCGGCCGGCGCGCGCGTCGTGCACGTGGCCGCCGGCCGGCTCGACTCCGCCGCGCTCCACGCGCTCGGGACCGCCGCCCCCGACGTCGTCCTCCTCGTCGGCGGCACCGACGGCGGCGAGGCCGGCGTGCTCCGGCACAACGCCGCGGCCCTGGCGGGGGCGAACCGGTCCGTCCCGGTCGTCCTCGCCGGCAACGCCGCCGTCCGCGACGAGGTCGCGGCCACCCTGCGGGACGGCGGACTGCCGGTCGTGGCGGCCGACAACGTGCTGCCCGACATCGGCCGGCTCGAGCCCGAGTCGGCCCGGACGGCGATCCGCGCCGTCTTCCTCGAGCACGTCATCGGCGGGCCCCGGCTCTCCACCGACCCGCGGCTGCGCGAGTGGGTGCGGGCGGTGACGCCGGACGCCGTCCTGGAGGGCGTCGGCGTCCTAGCCCGCGAGGGCGACGGCGTCGTCGTCGTGGACGTCGGCGGCGCCACCACCGACGTCTACTCGGTGCCCGATCCCGACGCCGACCAGGCCGCGCTCGGCCGCGAGGCCGTGGGCGTGCCCGCCCGCCGCCGCACCGTGGAGGGCGACCTGGGGGTCAGCTCCAGCGCCGGCGACCTGCGGGAGGCGGCCCGTGCCGAGGGCCTGCCCGACCCCCACGACGACACGCTCGGCCTCGGGACCGCCGCGGCCACCGTCGCGCTGCGGCGGCACCTGCGCGCCGAGGCCGCCTACGGTCCGGGCGGCGCCAGCGCCCGGGCGGCCGGGCTCGTCGTCCTCTCCGGTGGCGTCTTCCGGCACGCGGACGACGTCGACGCCGCGGTCGCCCGCATCGCCGCCGACGCCGGGGGAGCGGGCAGCGTGCTGGCCGGCAGCCGGGTCGTCGTCGACCGCCGCTACGTGCTGGCCGCCGCCGGGCTGCTCGCCGCCGAGCACCCGCGAGCCGCCGCGGGGCTGGTCAGCCGGCTGCGGTGAACGTCGCGGCCCAGGCGCCGTCGGAGGCCGCGGTGACGAACGCGACGACCTCGTCGGCGGCCATGTCCACCGCCGCGTAGCCGCCGCTGCCCGCGCCGACGCAGGCCAGCACGGTGGCCAGCCCGGCCCGCCGCTGGAAGAACGACTGCTGCACCGTCCAGCCGACGACGGCGCGGCGCTGCAGCACCGCCTGCTCGCGCACCAGCCAGCCGCTGCGCACGCTGAACGCCGTGCCCGCCACGGCGTGGCCGAGCGAGGCGTAGCGGCCCAGCCCGAGCGGCACGCCCAGCACGGTGAGGACGGCGCCGGCGACCAGCAGCCACCACCAGCCCAGCAGCGGCGTGACCACCGCCCCGGCCGCCAGCACCAGCAGGCCCGAGACGACGGCCCGCACCAGCCGGCGCCGCCGGGCGGCCGCGGGGTGCCGGGCGAGCGGGCCCGGGTCCTCGACCATGCGGCGGGCCAGGTCGACGGCCTCGGGGCGCGGCCCCAGGGGGAGCAGCTGACCGCGCCGCGTGGCGTCGCCGAGCCCGGTGACCAGCGCGCTCACGCGCGCGGCGCGGACCAACCGCATGCCGAGACCCTCCGACAGCGTGACGCCGCGGATCCGGTCGACCTCCAGCTCGGTGTGCCGGCGGGTGATCAGCCCGCGGACGGCGACCAGCGACCCGCCCCGCCGCACCAGCCGGAAGCCCCAGTTGACGACGGCCGCGCCGACCACCGCGCCGACCGCCAGCAGCACCAGCGCGAGGACGACCACGATCGCGACCAGCCGGCCGTCGACGACGTCGGGACCGGGCAGGTCCGGCGTGAGCCGGTCGGGCAGCTCGTCGAGCAGCCGGAACAGCGCGCCGACCCCGGCCAGCGGCAGAACCAGGTAGCTGCCGACCAGCGGCGCGTAGAGCAGCCACCTGTTCTCGAACCGGGCGAACTCCTCCTCGGCCGGCTCGGGCGCCGGGCCCGCCTCCTCCGTCGGGGCCGGTGCGACCGGCCGCCGGGTCAGCAGGGCGGCGCGCAGCCGGTCGCCCTCGGCGCGCGGCACCCCGTCGAGGACGATCTCCTCGTCCTTGCCGGCGGCCCCCGCCGCGGCGTCGACGCGCACCCGCACCAGCCCGAAGACGCGGTGCAGCGCGGGCGCCTCGACCTCCACGCCACGGATGCGGTCGTTGGGCACCGTCCGCACCGAGCGGGAGAGCAGGCCGCGGGTGACCACGACCGCCGTCGGGCCGTCGAGGTAGCTGAACCGCCACCACGACAGCGCCGCCGCCGTCAGGGAGAACAGCGTCACGCCGACGACCATGAGGACGACCGCCGTCGTCCCGCCGTTGAACCCGATCGCCGCCCCCAGCCCGATCGCGGCGGGGACGAACTGCCGGGCCTGCCGGAAGGTGACGGTGTGCACGAGGACGACGAGCGGCGAGGTCCGCCGTCCGGCCGCGACCAGCGGGGAGTCGATCACGATGTCTCCTGTTCGCTCCCGCGGGGCGCTCCGCTCCTCGCTCGTTCCTCGCTGCGATGCTCACGCCCCCGTCTGCTCACGTCGCCTCGTCCCGCACCTGCTCCGCCCGGCGCGCGAGGTCCTCGGCGACGCGGTTGGCCACGTCGAGCTCGAGGTTGGGCACGCGGACGGTGCCCTGCGACGAGGCGGTGAGGACGGCGATCGAGGCCAGGCCGAACAGCTGCTGCAGCACGCCGCGGGTGACGTCGACGGTCTGGATGCGGGCGATCGGCACGAGCGTCCAGGTGCGGGTCAGCCACCCGGTGAGCGTGTAGACCGCCTCGCCGGTGACCTCCCAGCGGTGCACGCGGTAGCGCACGAACGGGCGGATGCCGATCGCCGTCACCGCGTAGGCCACCGCCAGCGCGGGCACCAGCCAGCGCAGCAGCGGCAGCGGGCCGCCCTCGGCCGGCACGAAGACCAGGAAGGCCGCGACCAGGACGGCGTTGAACAGCGAGGCGATGATCCCCTCGGTGATCCACAGCCAGATCGCCGAGCGGGACAGCTGCCAGGCCGGCATGCGGACCGGGGGCGGGGCGGTGGTCATCGCCCCCATCCTCGCAGCGTGCCGGCCCGCGGCGGCGTTGCATCATGGAGGGGTGATGCCGATGCAGGTCCCGACCGTGTCCGTGGACGAGGTCCCCGAGGACGCCATCGTCCTCGACGTGCGCGAGGACGACGAGTGGGTGCACGGCCACGTCGACGGCGCGACCCACATCCCGATGGGCGACGTCCCCGCCCGCCTCGACGACGTCCCCGAGGGCGACCCGCTCTACGTGGTGTGCCGGATGGGCGGCCGCTCGGCGCGGGTGGCCGCCTGGCTGAACCACAACGGCTACGACGCGGTGAACGTCGCCGGCGGCATGGGCGAGTGGGAGGCGGCCGGCCGGCCCCTGGTCAGCGAGACCGGCCAGCCCCCCTTCGTGCGCTGAAGCGGAGTGGATCCGTGCGGGTCACCCGCATCGATCCACTCCGGATCACGACTCGAGCTGGTACTCCGCGAACTTGTTGCGGAGGTCCTTCTTCGAGAACTTGCCGACGCTGGTCTTGGGCACCTCGTCGATGAACTCGACGGCGTCGGGCAGCCACCACTTGGCGACCTTCGGCTTGAGGAACTCGAGGACCTCGTCCTCGCTGAGCTCCTCGCCCTCCTTGACCACCACGCAGGCGAGCGGGCGCTCGTCCCACTTCGGGTGCGGGATGCCGACGACGGCGGCCTCCTTCACCTTCGGGTGGCTCATGATCACGTTCTCCAGGTCGACGGAGCTGATCCACTCGCCGCCGGACTTGATGAGGTCCTTGGTGCGGTCGGCGATGCGGATCGAGCCGTCGGTGTCCATGGCCGCGACGTCGCCGGTGCGCATCCAGCCGTCGTCGGTGCTCAGCTGCACGCCGGCGTCGGGGTTGTAGTAGTCCTTCGCGCACCACGGGCCGCGGACCTGCAGCTCGCCGGTGGCCGAGTCGTCCCAGGCCTGCGGCTCCATCGAGTCGGCGTCGACGATCCGCGCCTCGACGCCGAACAGCGGGATGCCCGCCCGTGCCCGCCGGTCGGCCTTCTCGTCGTCGGACGCGTCCTCGAAGCGCCGCGGCAGCACCCCGGACGACGCCACCGGCGAGGTCTCGGTCATGCCCCAGGCCTGCAGGATCGGCAGCCCGACCTGCTCGCGGTAGGCCTCGCTCAGCGCCCGCGGCACGGCGGAGCCGCCGCAGCCGATCTCGCGCAGCTGGTGAGGCTTCCCGGCCAGGTGCGGCAGCACGCCCTGCCAGATCGTCGGGACGCCGGCGGTGAACGTGACGCCCTCGTCGACGATCAGCTTCGCCAGCGCCTCCGGCTGCATCATCGGGCCGGGCATGACCAGCGAGGCGCCGGCGGCGGGTGCGGCCTGGGCGATGCCCCAGGCGTTGGCGTGGAACATCGGCACGACCGGCATGGCCACGTCGCGGATGCTCAGGCCGAACGCGTTGGGCGCGCAGACGGCCATGGTGTGCAGGAACGTCGACCGGTGGGAGTAGACGACGCCCTTGGGGTTGCCGGTGGTGCCGGACGTGTAGCACATGGAGGCGGCGAGGTTCTCGTCCGTGACGCCGAAGTCGACCGGGGAGGCGTCGGCCAGCAGCGCCTCGTAGTCGTGCACGCGCGGGTCGTCGGGGATCTCGTTGTTCCCGCCGTCGTCCATGACCACGACGTGGTGCACGGTCTTCATCGTGTCGATCAGCGGCCACAGCAGCGGGAGCACGCTGCGGTCGACGAAGACGACCTCGTCCTCGGCGTGGTTGGCGATGTAGGTCAGCTGCTCGGGGAACAACCGGATGTTGAGCGTGTGCAGGACCCGGCCGGTGCACGGGGCGGCGAAGTACAGCTCGAGGTGGCGCTGGCTGTTCCAGCCGAAGGTGCCCACCCGGCCGTCGCCGCTGATGCCCAGCGTGTCCAGCACCCCGCCCAGCGTGCGGGTCCGCTCGGCCCACTCGGCGTACGTCACCCGGGTGACGCCGTCGGGGCCGTTGGTGGCGATCGTCGCGTCGCCGTAGTGCTGCTCGACGTGGCGGAAGATCGAGTCGATGGTGAGGGGGTAGTCCTGCATCAGGCCGCGCATGGCTGGATCGTGCCAGTGACACCGCTCACCCTCTACCGGTGAGTACGCCGCCCCAGCTCGCGCAGGACGTCGGCGGCCACCCAGCGGGCGCCGCGCCCGCCCTCGCGCAGCCCCTCCGCCGTCGCCACCGCCCGGGCGTGCAGCGCCGGGTTGCGCTTGCCGATCTGGCGCAGCGCCCAGCTGGCGCCCTTGCGGACGATCGGCCGGTCGTCGTCCGCCCGCTCGGCGACGGCGCGCAGGAACGGCTCGAACCGGTCGTCGTCGGCCCGCTTGTCCAACACGGCGAGCCCGGCCATCGTGGCGAACCCGGCCCGCTTGACGAACGGCTCCTCCCGCCCGCTCCAGGCCAGCGCCCGCGCCCAGGCGAACGGGGTGTGCCGGACCAGGTTCTGGCAGACCTGGTCGCACAGGTCCCACGCGTCGAACGCCGCGGCCCAGTCGTCGAGCTGCCGCGCGTCGACCCGGTCGCGCTCCTCGACCAGGCTGGCCAGGATCCGCGCCTCGTGCACGCCCGACGCCCACAGGCCCGCCGCCAGCTCGTGCGAGCGGCCGAGCTCCTTCGCCAGCCCGCGCAGCTCGGTCACCGTGACGCCGAGCGCGTGCGCGCCGCCGATGCCGTAGCGGGCCATCCCCTCCAGCCGCGCCGGGTCGGCCAGGTCCCGCAGCCGGTCGAGGACCTCCGCGGCGTCCGGGTCCGTGCGGCGCATGGGCCGCATCGTGCCAGTGACGGGGCGACCCGCCGCGGAGGAGGATCCCCGGCGGTCAGGGAGGTGAGCGTGCGGTTCCTGGTGAGCAGCAACCCGGGTCTGGGGCACCTGCACCCCGTGCTGCCGCTGGCCCTGGCCGCGGCGGCGGCCGGGCACGAGGTCCGCGTGGCGACCGGCGCCGACCAGGTGCCGTGGGTGGTGCGGTGCGGGGCGACGGCGGTGCCGGCCGGGCTGCCGCTGCGGGCGATGGTCGAGCAGGCCGACGCGCGCGGGCTCGTCGGGCCAGAGCGGCCCCGGCACCTGTTCACCACGATCGCCGTCCCGCCCATGGCCGCCGACCTGCTGGCGCTCGTCGACGGGTGGCGGCCCGACGTGCTCCTGCACGAGGAGGGCGAGTACGCGGCGCCGCTGGTGGGTGCGCTGCGCGGGCTGCCGGTCGTCACGCACAGCTGGTCGTCGCCGGCGCGCACCGCGGCGGGCAGGCAGCTGCTCGCTGATCCGCTGGACGCGGTCTGGGCGGCCGCCGGTGCCGCCGGGCCGGCGCGCCAGACCGGCGGCCTCTACCTCGACGCGTGCCCGCCGCGGCTGCAGGTGCCCGACGTCGAGCACCTCGGCGTCCCCGTCGTCACCGTCCGCCCGACCGCGTTCGACGGCCCGGCCGCGACCGCTCCCCAGCTCGAGGCGCTGCCGCGGCCGGCCCTCTACGTGACCCTGGGGACGGTGCCCGCGTCGTCCCGGCCGGACCTGCTGCAGCGCCTCGCCGACGCGGCGGCCGACGTCGCGCCCGGCGTCGTCGTCGCCACCGGGCCGAACCCGCCGGACGTCGTCCGGGCGGCGCACCCGGGGGTGCGGGTGGTGGCATACGTCCCGCAGTCGCTGGTGCTGCCGCACGTCGACGCGGTGGTCTCCCACGGCGGTGCGGGGACGACCGTGGGCGCCCTCCTCGCCGGGCTGCCGCTGCTCGTGCTCCCCGGGATCTCGCCCAGCCAGCGGCTGGGGGCCGAGCGGGTTGTGGCCGCCGGCCTCGGCCTGCGGCTGGAGCCGGACGAGGCCACGGCGGAGCGGCTGCGGGCAGCCGTCGCCGAGCTGCTCGAGCGCGACGACCTGCGGGCCGCGGCGCGCGAGGCCGCGGCCGGCCTCGCGTCGCTGCCCGGTCCGGACGAGCTGGTGCCCCTGCTGGAGCGCGCTACGGCGTGAGGACGACGGGCAGCTCGGCCAGGCCGCGGATCACGAACTCCGGACGGCGCCGCGCCGGCCGGGCCAGGTCGAGCGCCGAGGTGCGGCGCAGCAGCGCGCCGAACGAGGCCTGCAGCTCCACCCGGGCCAGCGGGGCGCCGATGCAGAAGTGCACGCCGGCGCCGAAGGAGATGTGCGGGTTGTCGGTGCGGCCGACGTCGAGGCTGTCGGGGTCGGCGAACACCGCGGGGTCGCGGTTGGCCGCGCCGAGCAGCGCGGCGATCTTCTGCCCGCGCCCCACGGTCACGCCGCCGATCTCGACGTCCTCGGTGGCGGTGCGCTCGAACAGCTGCAGCGGCGAGTCGAAGCGCATCAGCTCCTCGATCGCCGTCGGCAGCAGGGCGGGGTCGGCGCGCAGCCGCGCCAGCTGGCCGGGGTGCTCGAGCAGCGCCAGCAGGCCGTTGCCGCTGACGTTCACGGTCGCCTCGTGGCCGGCGTTGAGCAGCAGGATGCAGGTGGTGACCAGCTCGTCCTCGGTGAGCCGGTCGCCCTCGGTGTCGCGCACGGTGACCAGGTGGCTGACCAGGTCATCGCCGAGGGCCTTCCGCCGCTCGGCCGCCAGCGCCCGCAGGTACTCGACGAACTCGGCGGCCGCCTGCTCGGCCGCCTGCTCGACCTGCTCGGTGCGGCCGTACTCGTACATCTTCACGATCGCGTTGGACCACGGCCGCAGCAGCGGGCGGTCGGCCTCGGGCACCCCGAGCAGCTCGGCGATGACCGCCACCGGCAGCTGCTCGGCCATCCCCGCCAGCACGTCGACGCCGTCCCGGCCGGCGGAGCGCTCGACCAGCTCGTCGACGAGGGAGTCGGCCAGCTGCTGCACCCACGGCCGCAGCCGCTCCACGTGGCCGCGGGCGAACGCCGCGCTGATCAGCCGGCGCAGCCGGGTGTGCTCCGGCGGCTCCATCTCGAGGATCGCGTTGCGGTGGATGAGGTTGAACTGCCCGAACCGCTCGGCCGGCTCCTTGTCGCGCCAGATGCGGCCCAGCCGCCGGTCCCGCAGCACGGCGTTGGACTCGGCGTGGGTGAACGCCAGCCACAGCCCCAGGCCGTCGTGCCACTGCACCGGCGCGGCGGCGCGGGCCCGGGCGAACGACGGGTAGGGATCGGCGACGACCGCGGGGTCGGTCAGGTCGAGCGGTGCGGCGGCCACGGTCACGCCGACGAGCGTATGACTCCCGCCGCGGGCCGCCGGGGGCCAAGGTGGCGGTCATGGCGATCGCCGACGTCGTCCGCGACTGGGGTGCCACGGACGACGACCTCGTCCGGCGGCTGCCCTGCGACGAGCTGTTCCCCGACGCCGACGTCGTCCTGCACCGGGCCGTGGACGTCGACGCGCCGCCGGAGCGCCTGTTCCGCTGGCTGTGCCAGCTGCGCGTCGCGCCGTACTCCTACGACCTGCTCGACAACGGCGGCCGGCGCAGCCCGCAGCGGCTCACGCCCGGGCTCGACCGGCTGGTCGTCGGGCAGCCGGCGATGCGGATCTTCCACCTGGCGTCGTTCGAGCGGCCGGTGCAGCAGA
The DNA here is from genome assembly GCF_054050275.1 of Geodermatophilus sp. SYSU D00691. Taxonomy (NCBI): domain Bacteria; kingdom Bacillati; phylum Actinomycetota; class Actinomycetes; order Geodermatophilales; family Geodermatophilaceae; genus Geodermatophilus; species Geodermatophilus sp. SYSU D00691. The sequence goes on along the minus strand of NZ_JBJGYZ010000032.1, from coordinate 21,381 downwards.
CCTACGAGCACCGCGGCCGGTTCGGGCACGTCGTCGTCACCTACGCGGTCACGCCGCGGGACGGCGGCAGCCACCTGCTCATGCGGCTGCGCTGGACGCCGCCGCCGCTGCCCGTGCCGGCCGCCGTCACCACCCGCGCGATGGCGGTGGGCGACCTGGTCATGGCCCGGCGGCAGCTGCTCAACCTGAAGCGACTGGCGGAGAGGGAGTAGGGGATGGCGGACAACCGAGCACTGGTCACGGCCGCGTTCGAGGCGTGGCAGCGCGGGGACGGGCACGTCAGCGCACTGTTCGCCGAGGACATGCGGTGGGAGATCGTCGGCCGGTCGCAGGCGGCCGGCCGGTACGGCAGCGCCCGGGAGTTCGTCGACGGCGTGCTCGCCCCGTTCGCGGCGCGGTTCCCGGCCGACGCGCCGTTCCGCCCGGTGCGCATCCGCAGCGTGCTCGCCGACGGCGACGACGTCGTGGTCGTCTGGGACGGCGAGGGCACCACCACGGCCGGCACGACCTACCGCAACACCTACGCCTGGTTCCTCGCCCTCCGCGACGGCGCCGTGGTCGAGGGGACGGCGTTCTTCGACAGCATCGCCTTCGACGAGCTCTGGACGGGGGTGCCCGCGCCGGGCGCATAGGGTCGGCGCATGGCTCGCTCCTCGACCAAGCGCCGTCCCGCCGCCCCGAAGGCCGCCGACGGCGAGGTCAACCCCAAGGCCCCGTGCCCCTGCGGCTCCGGCCGGCGGTACAAGCACTGCCACGGCTCGGGCTACGCCCCGCCGGTGACGCGGCCGTTCGAGGGGCTGCCCGGCGAGGCGCACTGGGTGGCGCTGCGCGAGTTCGTCCCGGCCGCGACCGCGCCCCTGCGGACCGCCGACGGCCGCGAGGTCACGCTGGCCAGCGTGCTGCCCGGCGGCGCCCCCGCGCTGGTGCGGGCGAACGGCGAGATCGTGCTCGGCGTGCAGCTGCCCGCGGCGTCCGACGACGTCAGCCGCGACCTCGGCACCGCGCTGGCCGCCGCGCTCGAGGCCCCGACCGGTGCGCCGGTCGACCCCGGCCCGGTCGGTGCCGCCGGATCTGCCGGCCCCCGGCTGCAGGAGCTGGTCGACCGCGAGGCCCCGCTCGAGGTGACCGTGCACGACGACTTCGGCTTCTGGCTGGAGGGCGCCGACGCCGGCCCGACCGCGCAGGCCGGCCTGGAGCAGGCCAACGCCGCGATCCTGCCCACCCGGCGGCTCGAGGGGCTCGGCGCCGCCTACTGGGTCCGCCCGGGCGACGAGCGGGCGCACCTGCGCTGGGTGCGCGAGGAGGACGAGGAGCCGCTGCTCGACGCCCTGGCCCGGCTGCGCGCCGCCGAGGAGCTGACCCTGGGCGAGGGCACCCGCTACGCCGGGGCCTTCCGCGCCCACGGCCTCCTCGTCCCGGTGTGGGACCTGCCCGCCGACACCCCGGCCGCCGACTGGACCGGCCCGGCCGCGGAGTTCCAGGGACGGCTGGAGCGCGCGCTCGCCGTGACCGAGCCGCTCACCGCCGACGAGCGCCGGGCCCGCGCCGGCCTGCTGAGCCGCCAGATCACCCTCCGCTGACCCCAGGCATAGGTACCTTCACCTGCGTTCTGGCCCCTGGAACGCAGGTGAAGGTACCTATGCCTCACCGGGCCCGACGCCGATCGGGCGAGACGGACGTGGCGGGGCGAGATCGCGGTCTCGCGCCAGCCGCCGTCGGTGAAGCGCGCGTTACCCGAACGTGACATCTGAGTTCTGGCACAAGCCTTGACGGCACCCCTATGTGAGCGCTCACACTGGCTGCCGCTCGCGTCAGCGCGGGCCTGAGCGCCCGTGAGGCGGCAGTTGTCTCGAGGAGGAGATGTGCAGGTTAAGAAGCTCCGGCTGAGCGCCCTGGGGGCTGCCCTCGCGCTGAGCCTGGTGGCCTGTGGCGGCGAGGGCGCCGGTGGCGGCTCGAGCGCCGGCGACGAGAACGCCAACCCGGAGGACCAGACGGTCGGCGTCTCGATGCCGACCCAGACGTCCGAGCGCTGGATCGCCGACGGCGAGGCCGTGCAGTCGCAGCTGGAGGAGAAGGGCTACACGGTCAACCTCCAGTTCGCGAACGACGACATCCCGACCCAGTCGCAGCAGATCGACCAGATGATCACCGAGGGTGCCGACCTCCTGATCATCGCCGCCATCGACGGCACCGCGCTGTCGAGCCAGCTGCAGGCGGCCGCTGACGAGGGCATCCCGGTCATCTCGTACGACCGGCTGATCCGCGACAGCGAGAACGTCGACTTCTACGTCAGCTTCGACAACTTCGAGGTCGGCGTCGCGCAGGGCACCGCGCTGCTCACCGGCCTGGGCATCCTCGACGCCGAGGGCAACCCGGGCACCGCGACCGGTCCGTTCAACATCGAGCTGTTCGCCGGCTCGCTGGACGACAACAACGCCCACTTCTTCTTCGACGGCGCGATGTCGGTGCTGCAGGAGTACATCGACAACGGCACGCTCGTCGTGAAGTCGGGCCAGACCGACATCGAGCAGGTCGCGATCCTGCGCTGGCAGCAGGAGACCGCCCAGCGGCGCATGGAGGACCTGCTGACCTCCACCTACAACGACGGCTCGCGCGTCGACGGCGTCCTCTCGCCGTACGACGGCCTGTCGCGCGGCATCATCACCGCGCTGACCAACGCCGGGTACGGGCCGAACCTCGACTCCACCCCGCAGCCGATGTCGGTCGTGACGGGTCAGGACGCCGAGATCGCCTCGGTCAAGCTGATCCAGGACGGCGTCCAGAGCTCCACGATCTTCAAGGACACCCGTCTGCTGGCCGAGCAGGCCGTCGTCGCCGGTGAGGCCTTCCTCCAGGGCGACGAGCCCGAGGCGAACGACACCGAGACGTACGACAACGGCGTCAAGGTCGTGCCCTCGTACCTCCTGCCGGTCGTGACCGTCTTCGCCGAGGACATCCAGGCGGAGCTGATCGACACCGGTTACTGGACGGCCGACGAGGTCGCCGCGGGTCAGGCCGACTGACCCGCACCCCCAGGCCCGGCCGGGCCCGGCGGCAGCGACAGGCGCTGCCGGGCCCGGCCGGTTCCACTTCAGCCGCCCACTCGCCGCGTCCCCGCGGCAGGGCCATGCTGACGGCACACAGTTCCATCCGAGCGCACGACTGCGAGGACGACGGAGTCCATGGACGACAACATCCTGGAGATGCGCGGCATCACGAAGACGTTCCCCGGCGTCAAGGCGCTCGAGAACGTCAACCTCTCGGTCCGGCGGGGCGAGATCCACGCGATCTGCGGGGAGAACGGCGCCGGCAAGTCGACGCTGATGAAGGTCCTCTCCGGCGTCTACCCCACCGGCAGCTACGACGGCGAGATCGTCTACGACGGCCAGGCCGTCCACTTCGGCGGCATCCGCGACAGCGAGCACGTCGGCATCGTGATCATCCACCAGGAGCTCGCCCTGGTGCCCTACCTCTCGATCGCCGAGAACATCTTCCTGGGCAACGAGCGCCGCGGGCGCAACCGCCTCATCGACTGGAACAAGGCCAACGCCGACGCCGACGCGCTGCTCAAGCAGGTCGGCCTCGACGAGAACCCCGTGACGCCGGTGGGTCAGCTCGGCGTCGGCAAGCAGCAGCTGGTCGAGATCGCCAAGGCGCTGTCCAAGGACGTGCGGCTGCTCATCCTCGACGAGCCCACCGCCGCGCTGAACGACAACGACTCGGCGCACCTGCTGGACCTGCTGCGCCGGCTGCGCGAGCAGGGGATCACCTCGATCATGATCTCGCACAAGCTGAACGAGATCACCGCGATCGCCGACAACGTGACCGTCATCCGGGACGGGAAGACCGTCGAGACGCTGAACCTGCACCGGGGCGAGGTCACCCAGGAGCGGATCATCCGCGGCATGGTCGGCCGCGACCTGCAGAGCTTCTACCCGGAGCGCGAGTCGCACCCGGGCGAGGAGATCCTCCGCGTCGAGAACTGGACCGTCTGGCACCCCACGCAGGACCGCAAGATCGTCGAGGACGCCAACTTCTACGTCCGCGCCGGCGAGGTGGTCGGCATCGCGGGGCTGATGGGCGCCGGCCGCACCGAGCTGGCGATGAGCATCTTCGGCCGCTCCTACGGTCGCAACATCTCCGGCCGGGTCTTCGTGCACGGCAAGGAGGTGCGGGCCCGCAGCGTGGCCGAAGCGATCGACAACGGCATCGCCTACGCGACCGAGGACCGCAAGCGCTACGGGCTGAACCTCATCGAGGACATCAGCCGCAACATCTCCGCCGCCGCCCTCAAGAAGCTGTCCGGTGGCGGCTGGGTCAACGGCAACGAGGAGATCAAGGTCGCCGAGGGCTACCGCAAGGACATGAACATCAAGGCGCCCAGCGTGCTGTCGATCGTCGGGAAGCTCTCCGGCGGCAACCAGCAGAAGGTCGTCCTGTCCAAGTGGCTGTTCACCGACCCCGAGGTGCTCATCCTCGACGAGCCCACCCGCGGCATCGACGTCGGCGCCAAGTACGAGATCTACACGATCATCAACCGCCTCGTGGCGGCCGGGAAGGCCGTCCTCGTCATCTCGTCGGAGCTGCCCGAGCTGCTCGGCATCTGCGACCGCATCTACACCCTGTCGGCCGGCCGGATCACCGGTGAGATGCCGGTCGGCGACGCCACGCAGGAGAACCTCATGGTGCTCATGACCAAGGAGAGGGAGCAGGCCGCATGACCAGGACCGCGCCGCCGCCGGCGGAGGACACCGCGGCTGAGGCCGCTCCCGCCGCCGCGCTCCACGCCGGCACGAGCGACATCCGCCAGCTGTTCACCCGCAACCTGCGGCAGAGCGGCATCTACATCGCGTTCGTCGTCATCATCGCGCTGTTCGCGATCCTCACCGACGGCACGCTGCTCTCGCCCGGCAACATCACGAACATCGTCCTGCAGTACTCCTACATCCTGATCCTGGCGATCGGGATGGTCATGATCATCATCGCCGGGCACATCGACCTCTCGGTCGGCTCGGTGGTCGCGCTCACCGGCGCGGTCTCGGCGGTGACCGTGATCAGGTCGGGCGCACCGTGGTGGGTCGGCGTGCTGGCCGCCCTCGGGGTCGGCCTGCTGGTGGGCATCTGGCAGGGCTTCTGGGTCGCCTACGTCGGCATCCCGGCGTTCATCGTGACCCTCGCCGGCATGCTCCTGTTCCGCGGCCTCACCCTGCAGGTCCTGGACAACATCTCGCTCTCGCCGTTCCCGCAGGAGTACGGCCGGATCGCCAGCGGCTTCCTCAACGGGCTCATCGGTGGTGACGGCTACGACGCCTTCACCCTGCTGATCGGCGGCATCGCGGTCGCCGGCTACGCGCTCAGCTCGTTCCGCACCCGCATGGCGCGGGTGAAGTACCAGCAGCCGGTGGAGTCCTTCCCGCTGTTCGTCGCGCGGATCGTCGTCGTCGGCGCGGTGGTCATGTACTTCGCCTGGCAGCTGGCCCACGCCCGCGGCCTGCCGATCGTGCTGATCATCCTGGCCGTGCTGATCCTCGTGTACGCGATGGTCACCAAGCGCACCGTCTTCGGCCGCCAGGTCTACGCCATCGGCGGCAACCTGGCCGCCGCGACGCTGTCCGGCGTGAAGGTGCGGGCGGTCAACTTCTGGCTGTTCGTGAACATGGGCGTGCTGTCCGCCGTGGCCGGCATCGTGTTCTCGTCCCGCTCGAACGGCGCCCAGCCCGGCGCCGGCAACATGTTCGAGCTCGACGCCATCGCCGCCTGCTTCATCGGCGGTGCCGCCGTCACCGGTGGTGTGGGCACCGTGGGCGGCGCCGTCGTCGGCGGTCTGCTCGTCGGCGTGATGAGCAACGGCATGCAGCTCGAGGGCGTCGACCAGTCCATCCAGTCGGTCGTCAAGGGCCTCGTGCTGCTGCTCGCCGTGGCCTTCGACGTCTACAACAAGCGGCGGGCCGCCGGCTCCCGCTGACCCGCGCGGGTCCGGCCCCGGCGCCCGCGGGCGCCGGGGCGGACCCCGCGCACCCAGATCCAGCGCTCCACCCCCGAACCACCCCCCGCCGACGACGCCGAGGAGGAGACCGGTGCAGCCCGAAGCGCCGCCTCGTGCGCTCGTCATGTCCGACGTCGCGGCCCGTGCCGGGGTGTCGCACCAGACGGTCTCCCGCGTCATCAACGGCTCGCCCAACGTCGCCCCGCTGACCCGCGAGCGGGTGCTCGCGGCGATCGCCGAGCTCGGCTACCGGCCCAACAGCGCGGCGCGCGCGTTGGTCACCGGCTCCACCAGGACCATCGGCTTCGTCGTGGTCAACATCAGCCAGTACGGGCCGGCGCAGACGCTCGTCGGCCTGGAGCAGGCCGCCCGGTCCGCCGGCTACTCGCTGGCGGTCACGGTGCTCGACGACGCGACGGCGAAGGCCATGCGCGACGCGGTCGACCGCTTCGTCGCGCAGTCGGTCGACGCCGTCGTGGCCCTGGGCACCTACGACGACGCCTTCGAGGCCTTCCACACCGTCTCCGCCCCGATCCCGCTGGTCACCGTGCAGAGCGGCGGCGCGCTCGAGGAGCCGGCCGTGGGCGTCGACCAGGTGGCCGGCGCGCGGCTGGCCACCCGGCACCTGCTCGACCTCGGCCACCGCACGGTGCACCACGTCACCGGCCCGGCCGACAGCAAGGAGGCCCGGGACCGCATCGAGGGCTGGCGGGCCGAGCTGAACGCCGCCGAGGCGGCGGCTCCGCGGATCCTGCGCGGCGACTGGACGCCGTCCTCGGGCTACGCCGCGGGCAAGCTGCTGGCCGAGCGGCTGCGCGACGGCGAGAAGGTCACCGCCGTCTTCCTGGCCAACGACCAGATGGCCCTGGGCCTGCTCGCCGCCTTCCACGAGGAGGGGCTGGAGGTCCCGCGCGACGTCAGCGTCGTCGGCTACGACGACCTGCCGGAGGCCCCGTACTTCACCCCGCCGCTGACCACGGTGCGCCAGGACTTCGCCGAGCTCGGCCGGCGCGGGGTCGAGCTCGTCCTCGCCCGGCTCCAGGGGGAGGACCTGCACCCCGAACCCGTGCTGCCGACCCTGCTGGTGCGCTCCAGCACGGGGGCCCCGCGGCACCGGATATGAGGCCGTCCGTCGTGTTAGCGCTAACATCCAAGCCCGTCACCGGGCGGAAGGGTCTTCCCACATGACGACGGACGCCGGCGCGGCGATCACCGCAGGTCGCACGGCCCTCGGGATCGAGCTGGGCTCGACCCGCATCAAGGCCGTGCTGGTCGGGCCGGACCACGCGCCGCTCGCCGTCGGCACCTCCGACTGGGAGAACCAGTTCGTCGACCGGCTGTGGACGTACTCGCTGGACGCCGTGTGGTCGGGGGTCCAGGAGAGCGTCGCGGCCCTCGCGGACGACGTCCGGCGGCGCCACGGGGTCGAGCTCTCCACGGTCGGCGCGCTGGGCGTCTCGGCGATGATGCACGGCTACCTGGCCTTCGACGCCGACGGAGCGCTGCTCACGCCCTTCCGCACCTGGCGCAACACGAACACGGGGCGGGCGGCCGAGCGCCTCACCGCGGAGTTCGGCCACAACATCCCGCACCGGTGGAGCGTCGCCCACCTGTACCAGGCGGTGCTGGACGGCGAGGAGCACGTCGCCCGGCTCGACCACCTGACCACCCTGGCCGGCTACGTGCACTGGCAGCTGACCGGCGAGAAGGTGCTCGGCATCGGGGACGCCAGCGGCATGTTCCCGATCGACGGCGCCACCGGTGGGTACTCCGCTCCCATGCTGGCCCGGTTCGACCAGCTCGCCGCCGAGGCGGGCGCGCAGCTGCGGCTGGCCGACCTGCTGCCGGCCATCGCGGTCGCCGGCGAGCCCGCCGGCACGCTGACCGAGGCGGGCGCGGCCCTGCTCGACCCCACCGGGCGGCTGCGGCCCGGCGTCCCGCTGTGCCCGCCCGAGGGGGACGCGGGGACGGGCATGGTCGCCACGAACTCGGTCGCCCCGCGCACCGCCAACGTCTCCGCCGGGACGAGCATCTTCGCGATGGTCGTGCTCGAGCGAGAGCTCGGGCGGGTGCACCGCGAGCTGGACCTGGTCACCACGCCGGCCGGCGACCCGGTGGCGATGGTGCACTGCAACAACGGGGCCAGCGAGCTCGACGCGTGGGCCGGGCTGTTCACCGAGTTCGCCCGCGCGCTCGGTGCGCCCGCCGACCCGTCGGCCGTCTTCGAGACCCTGTTCACCGCCGCGCTCGGCGGTGCCGCCGACGGCGGCGGGATGGTGGCCTACAACTACCTCTCCGGCGAGCCGATCACCGACTTCGAGGAGGGGCGGCCGCTGTTCGTACGGTCGCCGGACAGCCGGCTCGACCTCGGCACCTTCGTGCGGGCGCACCTGTTCTCGTCCCTGGCCACGCTGCGGATCGGCATGGACGTGCTGCAGAAGGACGAGGGCGTGCGGCTGGACCGCATGTTCGCGCACGGCGGCCTGTTCAAGACCCGGGGCGTGGCGCAGCGCTTCCTGGCCGCGGCGATCGGGACGCCGGTCTCGGTCGGCGACGTCGCGGCCGAGGGCGGCGCCTGGGGCATGGCCGTGCTCGCGGCCTTCGCCGTGCGGCGCGCGCCGGAGCAGGGCCTGGCCGACTACCTGGACAGCGCCGTCTTCGGCGGCGCGCGCCTGCAGACCGCCGAGCCCGACCCGGCCGACGTCGCGGGGTTCGACGCCTTCATGCGGCGCTACGTCGCCGCACTCCCGGTCGAGCGGGCCGCCGTCGACCACCTGAGCCCCGTCCCGCGAGGAGACAGCCGATGACCGCCACCCTGACCGAGCGCGGCACCCACCGCGCGCAGCGCGAGCACGTCGCCGCCCTGCACACCTACCTGACCCGCTACGAGCTGGTGACCTGGACGTCGGGCAACGTCTCCGAGCGGGTGCCCGGGGAGGACCTGTTCGTCATCAAGGGCAGCGGCGTCGAGTACGACGAGCTGACCTGGGAGGGCATCACCGTCTGCGACCTCGACGGCAACCCCGTCGACGGGGTGAAGAAGCCGTCGTCCGACACCGACGCGCACGCCTACGTCTACCGGCACATGCCGCACGTCAACGGCCAGGTGCACACGCACAGCCCGTACGCCACCGCCTGGGCGGCCCGCGCCGAGGAGATCCCGTGCGTGCTGACGGCGATGGCCGACGAGTTCGGCGGCCCGATCCCGGTCGGCCCGTTCGCGCTGATCGGCGACGACTCGATCGGACGGGGGATCGTCGAGACCCTCTCGTCGTCCCGCTCGCCGGCGGTGCTCATGCGCAACCACGGCGTCTTCACCATCGGCGGGTCGGGCAAGGCCGCGGTCAAGGCCGCCGTCATGACCGAGGACGTCGCCCGCACGGTGCACCTCTCCCGCCAGCTCGGCGAGCCGCTGCCGATCGACCAGCGCGACGTCGACTCGCTCTACGCCCGCTACCAGAACGTCTACGGACAGAAGTGAGGATCGCTCCCTGATGCGCACCGACCCCTACGCCGGGGCCGAGGTCTGGTTCCTGACCGGCAGCCAGGACCTCTACGGCGAGGAGACCCTGCAGCAGGTCGCCGAGCAGTCCCAGCGGGTGGCCGCCGGGCTCGACGCCGCCGACGCCGTCCCGGTCCGGGTGGTGTGGAAGCCCGTGCTCAAGGACGCCGGGGCGATCCGCCGCGCGATGGGCGAGGCGAACGAGGACCCGAACTGCCTCGGCGTCATCACCTGGATGCACACCTTCTCGCCGTCGAAGATGTGGATCTCCGGCATCGACGCGCTGCGCAAGCCGCTGCTGCACCTGCACACCCAGGCCGACGCCGCCCTGCCGTGGGCGACGATCGACATGGACTTCATGAACCTCAACCAGGCCGCCCACGGCGACCGGGAGCACGCGTTCATCCTCACCCGCCTGCGGACGCCGCGGACCACCGTGGCCGGCCACGTGTCGAACCCGCGGGTGCAGGCGCGGGTCGGCTCCTGGGCCCGGGCCGCAGCCGGTGCCGCGGCCGCCCGGTCGCTCAAGCTGGCCCGCTTCGGCGACAACATGCGCAACGTCGCGGTGACCGAGTCGGACAAGGTCGAGGCCGAGCTGCGCTTCGGCGTCTCGGTGAACACCTGGGGCGTCAACGACCTGGTCGCCGTCGTCGACGCGGTCGAGGACAAGACCGTCGACGCGCTGGTCGAGGAGTACCTCGACCGGTACGACTTCCAGGACGGCGCCGAGCCGGGCGGGCCGAAGCACGACGCCGTGCGCTACCAGGCGCGCATCGAGGCGGCGCTGCGGTCGTTCCTCGAGGACGGCGACTTCGGTGCGTTCACCACGAACTTCGAGGACCTCGGCGGGCTGCGCCAGCTGCCCGGCCTCGCCGTCCAGCGGCTGATGGCCGACGGCTACGGATTCGGCGGCGAGGGGGACTGGAAGACCTCCGCGCTGCTGCACGTGCTCAAGGTGGTCGGCCACGGCCTGCCCGGCGGCACGTCGTTCATGGAGGACTACACGTACCACCTCGAGGGAGACACCCCGAAGATCCTCGGGGCCCACATGCTCGAGGTCTGCCCGACGATCACCGACGAGCGGCCCCGCGTCGAGGTGCACCCGCTCGGGATCGGCGGCCGCGAGGACCCCGCCCGGCTGGTGTTCACCGCCACCCCGGCGCCGGGCGTCGTCGTGGGCTGGTCCGACCTCGGCGACCGGTTCCGCTGGGTGGCCAACGAGATCGACGTCGTCGAGCCCGACGAGCCGCTGCCCAACCTCCCGGTCGCCCGGGCGGTCTGGGAGCCACGGCCCGACTTCGCCACCGCCGCCGAGGGCTGGCTGACCGCCGGCGGGCCGCACCACACGGTGCTGTCCACCCAGGTCGGCGCCGACGAGCTCACCGACCTGGCCGAGGTGTTCTCGACCGAGCTGGTGGTCATCGACGCCGAGACCACGCGGCGGTCGCTGGCCAAGGAGCTGCGCTGGAGCGCCGCCTACCACCGCCTCGCCCAGGGGTTGTAACGGTCGGTGCTTCATCGCGATCGAGCACGCGTGCTCGATCGCGGTGAAGCACGTCAGAGCGGGTCGCGGGTGACGGGGCAGCTCATGCACCGCGGGCCGCCGCGGCCGCTGCCCAGCTCGGAGCCGGCGATCCGCACGACCTCGATGCCGGCCGCCTCGAGCGCGGCGTTGGTCACCGTGTTGCGCTCGTAGGCCACCGCCAGCCGCGGGGCGAGGGCGAGGGTGTTGTTGCCGTCGTCCCACTGCTCGCGCTCGGCGGTGACCGGGTCGAGGCCGGTGTCGATGACGCGTAGCCGGTCGATGCCCATCGCGGCCGCGGCGGCCTCGACGAAGGGCGCGGGGCCGCGGACGGTGAGCTCGAGGCCGTCGGAGTCCGCGGTGGGGTGGGCGGGCGGGGAGTGCGAGGCCGTGACCGTCCAGGCCACCAGGGCGTCGGCGACGGCCGGGTACATCACCATCGCGTCGACGTCGACCATGGTCGCGATGGTGTCCAGGTGCATCGTCGCCCGCTGCTGCACGATCGGGACGACGAGCACGGTCTGCGCCAGCCCGCGGCTGAGCACCCGCCGGGCCAGCCGCTCCGCCCCGCCGGGCGTCGTCCGCTCGCCCACCCCGACGGCGACGACGCCCTCGGCCAGCAGCAGGACGTCGCCGCCCTCCAGGTGCTCCAGGCGGGCGCCGTAGAGCTGCTCGACGCCGGCGAAGCGCGGGTGGTGGGTGTAGACGGCGGAGGTGATGGTGCTCTCGCGGTGCCGGGCGGGCATGGCCAGCGAGGTGACGGCGACCTCGTCGCCCACCCACACCGACGAGTCGCGGGTGAACAGCAGGTTGGGCAGCGGCGGGACGATGAACTCGCCCCGGTCCATCAGCCGGTAGGCCAGACCCGAGCCGCCGCGCAGCTCGTCGTGGGCCAGGCCGGCGATGAGCGTCGCGGCGAGCTCGTCGGGGGCGAGGTCGGCCAGGTGCGCGGTCGCGGCCCGCTGCAGCGTCGTGCCGAGGCGGGGGTCGTCGACGGCCGCGGCGATCAGCTCCGCGCGGGCGGCGGGGAAGTCCAGCACCTCGGCGAGCAGCCGGTCGAGGTGCAGCACCTCGACGCCGCGGTCGCGCAGGGCCTGGGCGAAGGCGTCGTGCTCCTCCTGCGCGCGGGCCACCCAGGGGACCCCGTCGAAGAGCAGCTGGTCGTTGTTCCGCGGGGTGAGCCGCGACAGCTCGGGGCCGGGACGGTGCAGCAGCACGGTGCGCAGACGGCCGACCTCGCTGGACGCGCCCACGGGCGCGGCGTCGCTCATGATCGGCAGACTCGCACAACCCGGTCAGGCGGTGCCCTTCAGCTCCCCGCCGTGCACCGTGATCGCGTAGACGACGAGGACGTCGAACGCGATGACCAGCACCGACCACCAGGGGTGGGCGGGCAGGAAGGCGAGGTTGAGCAGCGCGCTGCACACCGCGATGACCACGCCGAGGATCCGACCGAACAGGTTGCCCCGCAGCAGGAGGAACGCCGTGACCATGGCGACCGCCCCGAGCACGAGGTGGGTCCAGCCCCAGACGTCGTAGCTCACGCTGACCACCAGCCCGGTGGACGGGACGGCGAACGAGTCCTCGTCGAACAGGGCCGTGAGCCCGGCCAGCGCCTGCAGGAACCCGACGATCGCCAGCATCACGCCGGCGAAGACCAGCCAGGTGACCCAGCGGCTCTGCTGCCCGCTCGGCGCGTACTCCCCGGACCGGACGTGCCAGTTCGGGCGCAGGTCGTCCTGCGACGTCCCGGTCATGGCGCCTCCCCTCTCCCGGGCACCAGGCTGGCCGCGGACCGGGGCAGCCGCGTCGTCCGGGCCGGGTGAACGCGAGGGCCCGGACGGTGGCTGGATAGGGTCGCCGTCCAGCGGCGCGCGGCGGCGCGGACCTCCCGGAGGTGGCTCGTGGACCTGTTCGACCTGACCGGCAAGGTGGCCGTCGTGACCGGCGGCACCCGGGGGATCGGCCTGATGATGGCCCGGGGCCTGCTGCAGGCCGGCGCCCGCGTCTACATCAGCGCCCGCAAGGCCGACGAGGGCGAACGCGCCCGCGAGGAGCTCGCGGCGCACGGCACGGTCCGGTTCGTGCCGGCCGACCTCTCCACCGAGGAGGCGTGCCAGGCGCTGGCCGCCGAGGTGGGGCGGCACGAGGACGAGCTGCACATCCTGGTCAACAACGCCGGCGCGACGTGGGGGGCGCCGCTGATGGAGTTCCCCGCCTCCGGCTGGGACAAGGTGCTCGACCTGAACCTCAAGTCGCCGTTCTTCCTCACCCGGGCGTTCCTGCCGCTGCTGCAGGAGGGCGGCACCGACGACGACCCGGCGCGCGTGGTGAACGTCGGCAGCATCGACGGCCTGCACGTCCCGCCGATGCACACCTACTCGTACTCGGCGTCCAAGGCCGCGCTGCACCACCTCACGCGGGTGCTGGCCAAGGAGCTCGGGCCGCGCCGGATCACCGTCAACGCCGTCGCCCCCGGCCCGTTCGAGTCGAAGATGATGGCCGCCACCCTCGAGGCGTTCGGCGACGAGATCGCCGCCCGGTCGCCGCTGGGCCGCATCGGCCGCCCCGACGACATGGCCGGCGTCGTCGTCTACCTGACCAGCCGCGCCGGTGCGTACGTGACCGGCACGGTCATCCCCGTGGACGGCGGCATCGCGACGACCCGGTGATGGACCGGGCCGAAGGTCTGTAGCGTCCGGCCACGGGAGCGGGGAAGGGTGGGCCTCCCGCGCCGGAGGAGCCCCGATGACCGCGACGTCCACCCGCGCCCCCGCCGTCCGTCACCCGCTGGCCCGGCTCACCGCCGAGGAGATCCAGGAGGTCCGAGACCTGATCGCGGATGCCGGGGCGCTCTCCGCATCGACCCGGTTCGTCCTCGTCCAGCTCGAGGAGCCGGACAAGGAGGACGTCCTCGGTTGGCGCCCGGGAGCGGAGGTCGACCGACGGGTGCGGGTGCTGCTGCTCGACCGCGCCACCGGCATCGCGCGTGACGTGTCGGTCTCGCTGAGCCGCCGGGCGATCGTCCGGGACGTCGAGATCGACGCCGCCACGGAGGGGCAGCTGCCGATCCTGTTCGAGGAGTTCCTGGAGATGGAGGGGATCGTGGCCGCCGACGAGCGGTGGACCACGGCACTGGCCCGGCGGGGGCTCGACGTCGCGGACGTCCGCTGCGCGCCGCTGTCGGCGGGCGCCTACGGTCTCGCCGGCGAGGCGGACCGGCGGCTCCTCCGCGTGCTCCCCTTCCTCCAGCCGGATGCGCAGGACAGCCCCTACGCCCATCCCGTGGACGGCCTGGTCGCCGACATCGACCTGATCGCGGGCGTGGTCACCGCCGTGCACGACCTGCTCGACCTGCCGGTGCCGGCCGAACGCGGTCGCTGGGACGCCGCGCCGCACGCGGTCCCACCCCGGACCGACCTGCGGCCCATCGAGATCAGCCAGCCGGAGGGCCCCAGCTTCACCGTCGACGACGACGAGGTCAGCTGGGCCGGCTGGCGGTTCCGGTTCGGCTTCGACGCGCGGGAGGGCCTCTCCCTGCACCAGGTCACCCACGACGGCCGGTCGGTGGTCTATCGCGCGTCGGTCTCCGAGATGATCGTGCCGTACGCCGATCCCTCACCGGCTCGCTACTGGCAGAACTACTTCGACGGCGGCGAGTACCTGTTCGGCCGGTTCGCCAACAGCCTCGAGCTGGGGTGCGACTGCCTGGGCGAGATCCGCTACTTCGACGCCGTGCTCGCCGACGAGACCGGCCACCCGCAGGTCCTCCCCAACGCCGTCTGCCTGCACGAGGAGGACGTCGGTCTCCTCTGGAAGCACAGCGACGTTTCGACATGGCCGAGACCCGGCGGCAGCGCCGGCTGGTGATCAGCTTCGTCACCACGGTCGGCAACTACGACTACGGCTTCTACTGGTATCTGTACCTGGACGGCCGGATCCAGCTGGAGGTGAAGGCGACCGGCATCCTGTGGACCTCCTCGTACCGCGGCCCCGACCACCCGTACGCGACCGAGGTAGCTCCGGGGCTGGGTGCGCCCTACCACCAGCACCTCTTCTCGGCACGGCTGGACATGGCCGTCGACGGGACGGGGAACACGGTCTACGAAGTCGACGCCGTCCCTGATCCGGCGGGCGACGGCAACCCGTTCGCCAACGGGTTCCGCCGCCGGATGACGCCCCTGACCCGGGAGTCGGAGGCACAGCGGATGGCCGATGCATCCGTCGACCGCGTGTGGCAGGTGGTCAACCCGTCGGTCCGCAACCGGCTCGGGCAGCCGGTCGGGTACGTCCTGGTCCCGGAGGGCAGGCCGGTCCTGCTGGCCGGCGAGTCGTCGTCGATCGCCGAGCGGGCCGCGTTCGCGACCAAGCACCTGTGGGTCACCCGGTACGACCCCGCCCAGCGGCACGCCGCAGGGGACCTGGTCAACCAGCACGCCGGCGCCGGCGGGCTGCCGGTCTTCGTCGCCGGCGACCGCCCGCTCGAGGGGCAGGACGTCGTCCTGTGGCACACCTTCGGCATGGTGCACTTCCCGCGGCCGGAGGAGTGGCCGGTCATGCCGGTCGACTCGTGCGGGTTCTCCCTCGCGCCGTTCGGCTTCTTCGACCGCAATCCCGCGCTGGACATCCCGAGGACCACCACCGCCCACTGCGGAGCCTGACGCCGCCGTGGCTCCTCCCTCACCGCAACGCGTCCTCCCTCACGCCCCAGCGTCAGGGAGGTCCCGCCACGACCAGCTCGGCTGATCGTGGCGGAGCTCAGGCGGAGCTCAGGCGGAGCTCAGGCGGAGGCGGCGGGCGGGGGCGGCGTCGTCGAGCGCTTGCGGCGCGGGCGGACGGCCTTCTCGGCCGGCACCCGCGCCAGGTGCGACTCGGCCAGCGCCACCTGGTGCGGTGACCCCACCAGCCGGCCCTGCTGCCGCGCGGCCAGCCACCACTCGCGGGCGGCCACGGTGTCGCCGTGCGCCTCGGCGATCCGGCCCAGCAGCTCGTCGTAGGCGCCCAGCGAGAACGAGGGCGTCCCCAGGACCGCCTGCCGGCCGCGGAAGGGCAGGAGCTGGACGACGGCCATCTCCTGCTCCGGCTCGTCGCCGAGCAGCAGCGCGCACTCGGCCTCGAGCAGGACGGCGACGTCGCTGGCCCAGTCGCGGATCTGCGTGCGCCCCCAGCGGGCCCGCAGCCGGCGGGCCTCCTTGAGGTCGCCCGACTCCGCGGCGGCCAGCACCGCCATCAGCTGCAGCAGCGGGTTGCCCTCGTCGCCGGTCTCGACCAGCAGGTCGACCGCCTCGGGCAGCCGGTGGTCGCCGCGGCGCAGGGTGAACTGGTGGGCGGCGTAGGCGTGCCGCGCGTGCGGTGTCACCCGCCGGTACAGCTCGTAGGCCTCGGTGGTCAGCTCCTCGGCGCGGGCGGCGTCGCCGCGCAGCCAGGCCGCGCCGGCCTGCTGCCACAGCACGTGCGGGCGCACCTCGGGGCCGGACAGCGAGATCGCCAGCCGGCGGGCGGCGTCCAGGTCGGCCTCGAAGCCGCGCAGGTCGGTCATGTGCAGCCGGATCGCCGCGCGGTGCAGCCGCGCGAAGAACTCGGTGCGGCGGGGCAGGCCCTTGCCGGCCAGCGAGATCGTCTCCTCGGCGGCGGCCAGCCGCAGCTCCGCGGCGCCCGGGCGGCCCCACACGGCCAGGCTGTAGTTGTTCAGCGTGCGGCCGCGCAGCTCGGGGTCGCCGATCCGGCGGGCCAGCTCCACGGCCTGGTCGGCGTAGCGCACGCCCTTCTGCAGGTCGTGGCTGAACGCCAGCTCGACGCCGAGGGTGCCCAGCAGCCGCGCGGCCAGCCGGTCGCGCTCGTCGTCGGTGTCGGCCAGCTCGTCGCGGTGCTCGAGCAGGTCCTCCAGGACGGCGACCATGTCGTCGTCGACGACACCGTGCGGCCGCCAGTTCCAGACGGTGATGCTGCCCCAGATCGCCGCGGCGTCGGCCAGGCACTTGCGGTCGCCGAGCTCGCGGGCGGCGGCGATGGCCTGCGCGGTGACCTCGTGCGCCTCGGTGCGCGAGCCGCTGCGCAGCAGGTCGTGGGCGAGCAGCGTGAGCAGCTGGTGCCGGGTGCGCAGCGCGTCGGGCTCGTTCGGGTCGAGCAGGCCCAGCGCCCGGCGGGTGTGCTCGGCCGCCTCCCCGTGCCCCCACCGCGAGCGGGCCGCCTGGGCGGCGTCGGCCGCGTAGCGCCGCGCCGGGCCGGGGCCGGTCACCGGGACCGCCTCCATGAAGTGGTGCGCCAGCCGCTCGAGCAGCGCCTCCTCGGGCGTGCCCGCCGCGGCCCGCTGCTCCAGCGCCGCGCCCAGCCGGGCGTGCAGCCGGGCCCGCTGCAGCGCCGAGAGGTCGCCGGCCAGCACCTCCTGCACCAGCGCGTGGGTGAACCGCCAGGTCCACGGGGTGGCGCCCTCCACGACCAGCCCGACGGCGACGGCGGAGTCCAGCGCCGTCAGGGCGTCCTCGGCGGGCGTGCCGGCGGCCTCCAGCAGCTCCAGCGAGATGTCGCGGCCGGCGACCGCGGCCAGCTGCAGCACCGCGCGGGTGTCCGCCGGCAGCCGGTCCAGCCGCTTGCGCAGCACCTCGCCCACCGACGGCGGCACCGGCACGCGGGTCAGCTGCAGGTCGTGCGCGCCGAGCATCCAGCGGGAGAGCTCGACGACGAAGAACGGGTTGCCGCCGGTGCGGTCGTGCACGGCGGAGGCCAGCGAGCGGTCACCGGCACCGAGCTGGCGGGCCAGCAGCGTCTGCACGTCCTCGGTCGCCAGCCCGGTGAGGCGCAGGCACGTGGCGGAGGGCTCGCGGGCCAGCCGGGCCAGCGCGTCGGAGACCGTCTCCGGGACCTGCTCGCCGACGGTCCGCGCGGTGATCATCACCAGCAGCGGGACGCGGGGCAGGTGCCGGCCGAGCAGCCCGAGCAGCTGGACCGACGTCGTGTCCGCGCCCTGCAGGTCGTCGAGGACGACGAGCAGCGGGCGGCTGGCGGCCGACGACAGCCGGCCCCGCAGGTCCTGGAACAGCCGGAACCGGGCGGCGTCGGCGTCCCCGGCGGCGTCGGCCTCGGTGACCAGGGTCAGCTGCTCCTGGCCGAGCTGCTCGAGCACCTGGGTCCACGGCCACAGCGGCGGCGCACCGGCGTCGTCGGCGCAGCGCGCCCACGCCACCGCCCACCCGGCGGCGCGGGCGGCGTCGGCGGCGGCCTCGGCCAGGCGGGTCTTGCCGATCCCGGCCTCCCCCTCGATGACCACCACCGCGGGCCGGCCGCCGGCGACCTGGTCGCCGACCGCGCTGAGCCGGTCCAGCTCCTGCCGGCGGCCCACGATCTCCTCCGCCGCCGGCACCACCGGGGCCGGCGCGGGCGGCGGGGCGACGGTCAGCTTCGGGCGGGGGAGCCGCTCGAGCAGCTTCGGGTCCTGGCGGAGCACGGCCTGCTCCAGGTCGCGCAGCTCCGGACCCGGGTCGATGCCCAGCTCGTCGCGCAGCAGCTCGGTGCACCGGCGCACCGCGTCGAGCGCGTCGGCCTGCCGGTCGGCGGCGTAGAGGGCGGTGACCAGCCGGGCCCACAGCCGCTCGCGCAGCGGGTTCTGGGCGACGAGGTCCTGCAGGTCGGTGACCGCGGCGTCGGCCCGGCCCAGCGCCAGCAGGGCGTCGCAGCGCCGCTCGCGGGCGCGCACGTGCAGCTCGACCAGCCGCAGCCGGTCGGTGGCCGCCGACGGCGTGTCGCCCAGCTCGGCCAGCGGCTCGCCGCGCCAGAGCTTCAGCGCCTGGTCGAGCAGGCTGACCCCGCGCGCCGGGTCGCCGCCCTCCAGCGCCCGCTCGGCCTCCTCGACCAGCTCGGGGAAGCGCAGCGCGTCCAGGTCGCCGGCGTCGGTCCGCAGCAGGTAGCCGGGAGCGCGGGTGAGCAGCACCGACGGCGCCTCGCGCGGCCCGCGGTCGGGCTCGAGCACCCGGCGCAGGTGCGAGACGTAGGCCTGCAGCGTGCCGGTGACGGTGGGCGGCGGGTCGTCGCCCCACAGGGTCGCGACGATGCGGTCGACGGCGACCACGCGGTTGGCGTCGGCGAGCAGCAGGGCCAGCAGCGCGCGCGGCTTGGCGCCCCCGACGTCCAGCGGGCGTCCGTCGGTTCCCGACACCTCGAGCGGGCCGAGGACGCGATAACGCACGACGGGGGATCCTCCCAGGTCTCGGCCCGGATCGGGAGACCCTTTCGTGCGGATCCGTCGCGCTCCCGGGCGCCGGGGACCGCAAGTCGTCGTCCAAGAGTCTTGCAAGTGCGGGTCAAGTCGCCGGGGCCACGGTGCTCCCCGTCCCGATCGACCCCCACCGCGGCGGAGCGCCGCGAGCACTCTCCCGAGGGAAACCCCCCATGAGCCTCATCGAGCCCGAGTCCCTGCCGGTCGCCATGGACGACGCCGTCCTCGACAGCCTCGCGCCGGCGATCCCGGCCGAGGACGTCGACGACCTGCGCAGCCGCGTGCACGGCCCGGTCTACGTCGCCGGCGACGACGGCATGGCCGCCGAGGTCGCCACCTTCAACGTCGCCGTCACCCACACCCCGGCGATCGCGGTCGGCGCCACCTGCGCCGCCGACGTCGCCGCCGCCGTCTCGTGGGCGACCGCCCACGGCCTCAAGGTCGCCGTCCAGGCCACCGGGCACGGGCCCGTGCGCAACGCCGCCGGCTCGCTGATGATCTCCACCCGCCGCATGCAGGGCGTGACGATCGACCGGATGCGCGGCACCGCCCGCGTCGAGGCCGGCGTCCGCTG
Source organism: Geodermatophilus sp. SYSU D00691 (assembly GCF_054050275.1). Taxonomy (NCBI): domain Bacteria; kingdom Bacillati; phylum Actinomycetota; class Actinomycetes; order Geodermatophilales; family Geodermatophilaceae; genus Geodermatophilus; species Geodermatophilus sp. SYSU D00691. Next base: position 1,585 of record NZ_JBJGYZ010000032.1, on the reverse strand, counting down.
GGTCAAGGTGCTCGAGGCCGCGGCCCCGTTCGGGCTCACCGGCCTGTGCGGGTCGTCGTCCGACGTCGGCGTGGTCGGCTACACGCTCGGGGGCGGGCTCGGCTCGCTGGGCCGCAGGTACGGCTTCGCCGCCGACCAGGTCCTCTCGGTCGAGATCGTCACCGCCGACGGCGCGATCCGCACCGTCTGCGCCGAGGAGGAGCCCGAGCTGTTCTGGGCCGTCCGCGGCGGCAAGAGCAACTTCGGCGTCGTCACCTCGATCGAGATCCAGCTGGTCCCGGTGCGCTCGGTGCTCGGCGGCGGGATCTTCTTCGCCGGCAAGGACGCCGCCGCGGTGCTGCACGCCTTCCGCGAGTGGGCGCCGACCCTGCCCGAGGAGGTCAGCACCTCGATCGCGCTGCTGCGGGTGCCGCCGCTGGAGGAGCTGCCGCCGCCGCTGCGCGGGCAGACCGTGCTGCACCTGCGCTACGCCTACTCCGGCGAGGACTTCGCCGAGGGCGAGCGGCTGCTCGAGCCGATGAGGTCCGCCGGCGAGGTGGTCCTGGGCTTCATCCACCCGCTGCTGGCGACCGAGTTCGACTCGATCCACATGGACCCCAAGGACCCGATGCCGGGCTGGGAGAAGGGCATGCAGCTCGCCGAGCTGACCGAGGGGACGATCGACGCGCTCCTCGCCGCGGCCGGGCCGCAGCTCGACATCCCGCTGATCATGGTCGAGCTCCGGCTGCTCGGCGGCGCGCTGGCCCGCCAGCCGCAGAGCCCGAACGCCGTGGCCGGCCGCGACGGCGCCTTCCAGGTGCTCGTCATCGGCCCGGCGGTGCCCGAGCTGGCCGCCGTCGTCCCGGCGCTGGGCAAGGGCCTGCTGGCCGCGCTCGAGCCGTGGAAGGCGCCCGGCTGCGTGGTCAACTTCCTCGGCGAGGTCAGCGGTCCGGCCGAGGTCGCCGCGGCCTACCCGCCCGCCGTCGCCGAGCGGCTGCAGGCGGTCAAGCGGGCCGTCGACCCCGACCGCGTCTTCTCCTTCGGCTACGCCCTCTGAGGACCCGCCCTCTGAGGACCCGCCCTCTGAGGACCCGCCCTCTGAGGACCCGCCCTCTGAGGACCCGCCCTCTGAGGACCCGCCCTCTGAGAGGGTGTTGGGTAACTGATCGGTTACTGCTGCTCGTCGAGGTCTTCGGCGAGGCGGCGGGCGGCCTCGGTCTCGATGGGGCCGTGCGGCTCGATGTGCCGTCCGGTGAGCCGGGCGGCCATGAGCCGGATCATCGCGACCTTGATCATGGCCTCGGCGTGCTCGGTCTTGCGCTCGTAGTCGCGTGCCAACCGCCTGCTCCTCGTCAGCCACCCGAAGCTGCGCTCGACGACCCATCGGCGCGGCAGTACCTGGAAGCCTGGCACGTCGTCGCTGCGGCGAACGATCTCCAAGTGCAGGCCCAGCTCGTCGTGGGCGTAGTCGATCAGGTGGGTGTCGACCACGTTGGCGTAGCCACCGTCGGCCCACACTCTGACCAGCCGCGGATAGCGGGGGCGGGCGGCGGTCAGCAGCGCCCGCCCGCCGGGGCGGTCCTGCAGGCTGGCGGCGGTCACGGCA